>DDYF01000059.1:72738-111024 GCA_002347645.1 Thermoleophilia bacterium UBA2241
GGGGGCGCCCCGCGGGGCGCCCCCGCCCGTACCGTCTGCATGCAGGATCGAGGTGCGCCGCGGTGCGCGCGGGCGAGGCTCAGTGCTGGCAGGCTCCCTCGAGGCCGACCTCGGGCAGGGCGCCCTGGATGTACGCCGCCACCGCCGTCTGGACGTCGGCGCCCATGCCGGCGTGGACGGCGATGCCGACCTGGTTGAAGCCCATCAACGGCCGGCCGCCGATGCCGTCGACGACGATCGCGTCGACCGTGTTCTCGGCGAGCATCAGGACGGGGCGCATGCAGCCTCCCTCCTCGTGCGGCAGGTTCTGGACGACCTCCACCGCGGCGACTTCGCCGTCGAGGAGCTCCACGACGGTGAAGCATTCGCAGCGACCGAAGTGGCCGGAGCGTCGTGCGGCGAGCCCTCCGGGGGCCTCTGAGGGGACGGCGATGCGTACCGTCTTGCCAGTGGGTTCAGTCATGTGAGACCAGCTCCATTCGTCGTTCTTCTCGGGGGCGCCGGCCTCGACCGGCCCCTGGTGATCTTGTGTTCGTCAGGCGGGGCCGCGCCCGCCTCGGCGCCGCTCGCCTCTGCCGTCGCCGCGTCCGCAGCCGCGACCCGCGCCGCGCCCGCGACCCGCACCACGGCCCCTGCCGCAGCGGCCCGCCGGGTCCCAACAGGTCATGACGTCCCCGGCGCCGCAGGAGGGACACGTCGAGTCCGGCGTCGCCTCGGCGGCGGCCCACACCGTGCCACATGCGCGGCAGCAGAGCTGCCGCGGCTCGACGCGGTACTGGCCGCCGCCGATGAGGATCGCCTTGCCGCCCACCAGGGCCTCGGCGACCTTCCTGCGACCCTTCTCGAGCACGCGACCGACGGTCTGACGCGAGATGCCCATGGCCGCCGCCGCCTGCTCGTGACTCAGGCCTTCGAGGTCGACGAGGCGGATCGCCTCGAGCTCGTCGACGGCCAGAGGGAGTTGCTCCAATCCGCGGCCGGGCACGCCCGCCGGCTTGAACAGCGTCACACGGGGCACGCCGCCGACGGCGCGCTCAATCGGCGGCCGTGCCATGATCCTTCTCCATCGTTCTTAGCATATGCCCATGGTACAGGCGGCCCGCCCTGCTGTTCAACGCGGCCGCTCGCCGGCGTCCTCCGTCGCGGTCCCCTCGATCACGTCCGCCTCTTCGACCGCGGTCGCCTCGTCGATCACGTCGGCCTCCTCGACGAGGACCGCTTCCTCCACGGTCGCAGCCACTTCCGCGCGAGCCGGTGCCGGCGGGGCCAGGCGCGCGAACTCCTCTGCTGTCGGCGGGTCGACGCGCAGGTACCCAGCGCCGAGCCGTTGTACTGGCGGCCGCGCGCTCGTGGTGAGGCGCAGGGCGCCGCGCCGCAGGAGCGGCCGCGTCATGCCGTCGGGGTCCCTCAGGTCGTGCATCGCCGTCGTGGCCAGCGCGAGGAAGGTCCGCGTGGCGGTCTGCTTGCCCACGCGCCCGCCGGCTCCACCGAGCGTCGAACGCCCGAGTCCGGCTCCGCGCGACCCTGTGTCGCACCCGCCGCGGCGTCGCCGCTGCCTTCCGAGACCGGGTCTTCCTTCGCCATACATCGTCAAGCGCTCCGTTCTCAGGCCCAGTGGCCGCCCATGGTCGGAGCCTGCGCCACGGGAAGGTCGCCCGTCGTGAAGGCCGCCAGGGCGTCTCGCACGGTGACCCCGTTGCCGGCCTGGTGGATGGTGATACCGGCGGCGACCAGGACCTTGTGCGCATTGGGGCCGACGTTCCCCGTGATGACGGCCTTGACGCCCTCGGAGGCGACGGCGCTGCCGGCCTGCACGCCGGCGCCCCCGCTCGCACTCACGTTCGCTGCGTTGTCCCGCGCGTGCCAGTCCCCGGTCTCGCTGTCGGCGATGATGAACCAGGGGGCACGCCCGAACCGGGGGTCGACCAGGGCGTCGATGTCGTTTGTCTGGGCGCTGATAGCTACTTTCATCTTGTCTCCTCAGTCGACGTGGTGGGCGTCCGCGCTGTGCACGGGACGTTCGGTCATCGTGAGCAGGGGTTCGACGGCCGCCTTGAAGGCCGTCGCCGTCGCAGACCCTGCGGCCGCCTGGACGTGCGGCACGCCGTCCTCGCCGGCGCGCACCACCGCGGGATCCATGGGGATGCGTCCGAGGAAGGGGACGCCGACCTCGGCGGCCATCGCTTCAGCCCCGCCGCTGAGGAAGATGTCCGTCGTCTCGCCGCAGTGGGGGCAGACGAAGCCGCTCATGTTCTCGATGACGCCGAGCACGGGAAGCTCCAGCGTCGAACAGAAGCCGATCGCCTTGCGTACGTCGCTGACGGCCACGCGCTGGGGCGTCGAGACGATGATCGCTCCCGCGTTCGGACCGAGCAGCTCGACGAGGGCGAGCGCTTCGTCGCCGGTGCCGGGCGGCGCGTCCACCACCAGACAGTCGAGATGTCCCCAGTCGACCGCGGCGAGCATCTCGCGGATGGCGGAGTACTTGCGCGGGCCGCGCCAGATGACGGCGTCGTGCTGGTCGGGAAGGAAGAACTGGATGGACATGGCCCAGAGGTTCTCGCCCACCTTGGCGGGCGCGATGCCGCCGGCATGCCCGGGTTGCGGCGTGTAGTGGATCCCGAGGAGTCCCGGCACGCTGGGACCGTGCAGGTCGACGTCGAGCAGGCCGACGCGACGGCCGGCATCCGCCAGCGCGGCGGCGAGATTGACCGCCACGGTGCTCTTGCCGACCCCGCCCTTGCCCGAGAGGACGAGGAACTTGTGCCGGATCAGCAGCATGCGCACCTCGAGCTCGTCCTGCTGGCGTCGGGCGTCGTTCTCCATCTGGCTGCAGCCGTGGTCTCCGCCGCGGGCCTGCGGGCGGTGGCCCTGTCGCGGGTCAGGCATCGCGGGCACTTCCTTTCTGGGGTCCCGTGATCGTCGCGCGCACGGTCTCCCACAACCTTCCGATCTCGGCCGCCGCGCGGCCTCCGTGAGTGATGACGTCGGTGCCGTTCACCTGTGCTCTTGTCACCTCGGGGTCGTAGTCGACCGTGGCGACGAACACCGCGCCGGCGACGACGGCCTCCGCACAGATCTGCGCGCTCGTCTCTCGGCTCAGATCGGCCTTGTTGACGCACACCCCGAACGGCAGTCTGAACTGTCGTACCACCTGCACCACACGGTCGAGGTCGTGACGCCCCGACACTGTCGGTTCGGTGACGACGAGCACGAGGTCGGCGCCGGTCAGGGAGGCGATGACGGGGCATCCGATGCCCGGGGCGCCGTCGACGATGACGAGCGGCAGGTCGCGTTGTTCGGCGATGGCACGCGCTTCGCTGCGCACGAGGGTGACGAGCTTGCCGGAGTTGTCTTCGGCGACGCCGAGGCGCGCGTGGACCAAGGGCCCGAAGCGCGTCTCCGAGACCATCCACACGCCGTTGACGACCGGCTCCATGGCGATCGCGTCGGCCGGACAGACCCGGGCGCACAGGTCGCAGCCCTCGCAGGCGATGGGGTCGATGTCGTACTCGTCGCCAGCCGACACGAGGACGGCGTCGAACCGGCAGACCTCCGCGCAGCGGCCACACGCGGTGCACGCGTCTTGGTCGATCACTGCCTGTCGCCGGCCGCTGAAGTCGCGCTGCTCGCCGAGAGTCGGCTGCAGGACGAGGTAAAGGTCGGCCGCGTCGACGTCGCAGTCGGCGACGACGGCCCCGTTCGCGAGCGCCGCGAACCCGGCGACCACGCTGGTCTTTCCGGTGCCGCCCTTGCCGCTGATGACGACGAGTTGTCTCGGCGGCGTCATTCGGCGGCCCTCCCGGTCTGGGCGGCCGCCACGATGCGGTCCCACGCGGCGGCGAGCGTCGCCTCGAGGCCGTCTACTGCCTCGATCAGCAGGTCGCCGCGGGCGTACGCTTCCGCGAGGTGCCGGTCGTTCTTAAGCTCCAGGACGATCTCGAGGCCCTCCTCGCGGCAGTACTCGCGGACCCGGTCGTCCCCGAGGTCGGCGCGATTCACGGCCACGACGCAGGGCATGCGGAGGGCGCGTACCATCTCGACGGCCAACTTCAGGTCGTTGAGGCCGAACGGCGTGGGTTCGGTGACGAGCACGACGAGGTCGCTTCCGCGGACCGCTTCGATGACGGGGCACGACGTGCCGGGTGGCGCGTCGATCAGGACGACCTCGGCCGCGGAGTCGTCGGCGGCAGCCAGGGTCGCGCGCGTCGCCGGCACCGGTTTGGCCTCGCCGATGGTGAGCACGCCAGTCACGAGGGGGAAGGGCCGTCGCCCGTCCAGCTCGACGACGGCGTGGTCCACGTTCCCGGTCTCGCGGGTGACTTCGTGGATCGCATTCTCGGGGCAGAGCAGGGTGCAGGCCCCACACGAATGGCAGAGCTCGGGAAAGACCAGCACGGTCGTGCCGATGACGGTGATCGCCTTGAAGGCACAGACCTCGGCACACGTGCCGCAGCCGGTGCACTTGGCCTCGTCGACCTCGGGGATGAGGACCTCGACGGGCTCGCGGCGTTCGAGCCGCGGGTGCAGGAAGAGGTGGCAGTCCGGCTCTTCGACGTCGGCGTCGAGGAGCCGGACTGCCACGCCCCGCCCGGCGAGCAGGGCAGCGATGTTGGTCGCAAGGGTGGTCTTGCCCGTCCCGCCCTTGCCGCTGGCGAAGGCGACGCGCATGGCGTCAGGCCCTCTCGAGTGCCAGGACGTCGTTCGGGCACTCGGTGACGCAGGCGCCACAGCCGTCGCAGGCGGCAAGGTCGACGACGACCGTCTCGGCGAGTGAGAGGGCATCGCGCGGGCACGCGTCGACACACACGCCGCAGAGCGTGCAGTCCTCCGGCCGAGCGACGACCACAACGGTGTTCGATGCGCCAGCTTCTTGCGCGGCAGTGGCGGATCTGGGGGGGAGGGCCGCGGAGTCTTGGGCGCCGCCTACGCGAGTCGCACCGGCGCGCCCTGCGCCCATGCCGCGACCCGCACCGCTGCCTTTGCCGCGTCCTCCGCCCATGCCGCGGCCCGCGCCGCCGCCCATGCCGCGCCCCGGACCGCCGCCTTTGCCGCGTCCGCCGCCCATACCGCGGCCCGCGCCGCCGCCCATACCACGGCCGCCGCCAAGGCTCTGCGCGGGCGTCACTTCTGCTCCGCCCCCTCGAGCCGGTCGAGGCGCTCGAGGATCTCCGAGATCGCACCATCGAACCGTGCGAGCGGATCCTCGGTCGGCTGAGTCACGTTCGCCGGCGCGGCGTACGCCTGCCCTTGGCGCTGCCAGCCGGTCAGCCCAGTCGCGTAATACTGGTTCCTCCATCCACGTCCGCCGCCGCGGCCGCCCCACTGCCCAGGTACTGCGCCCGCGCAATAGCCACGGCGCCCGCCTGTGAGGGGACCCTGTCCCATCGGTCCTGTTCCGTCGAAGCCTGGCATGGTCACTCCTTTCGGATGCCGTTCCCATGACGCGAGTGTCACGGGCTCGGCGTCAACTTGTTATGAGCATATGCCCATATTACACCCGATCCACACCGGTGCAAGGGGTAGATGCGGACAGAGAGCACGGGACGTGCGCTAGAGTGCGCTGGGAGCGCCGCGTCGTCCCCCTCAGTCGGCCGACGTAGAACAGACGACGCATGTCCGGGGAGGTCCCATGGAAGCCGTGGATGTGTCCAAGTGGGTCGAGGAGGTCAAGGCGGCCCCGGGGTCGGCAGGGATAGGCATGGTCTTGGTGCACCACGGCGTCGTGCGGGGCACCAGTCGATCAGGGGAGCCGGTCAGCGGGATGGTGCTCCACGTTGATCACAGCCGCTTCAAGAAGGCGCTCGAGCAGGCGGCGACGTGGCCCGGCGTCATCGCCGTCCGGGGCTGGGTGAACGAGGGCGAGCTGGCGGTCGGCGACGACATCATGAAGGTGCTCGTCGCCGGCGACATCCGCGAGCACGTTTTCACCGCGCTGCAGCGCCTCGTCGCGATCGTGAAGAACGAGGTGGTCCGCGAGTCTGAAGTCCGGTGACGCTGGTCCTTGCGCGGCCGGTCGACGCGGTGCGGCCTACGCGTCGGCCTGCCGGTACCCCTCGGCGTAACGCGCACAGAGGTCCACGTAGGTCTGCTTGAACGCGCGCCATGCCGCGCGGAACTCGTCGTCCACCGGCCTCTCGGTGACGCGCGCCGGCACGCCCACGGCGATCCTGCCTGCCGGTATCACCGAGCCCTGCGAGACCACTGCCCCTTCGCCGACGACGGCCCACTCGCCGACCTCGGCCCAGTCGCTCACGACGGCCTGCATGCCGATCACGGCGTAGTCGTCGACGAGCTTGGCCGTATGGACGACACAGCCGTGACCCAGCGTGACCCACGAGCCGAGGGTGCACGTCTCGCCTGGCCGCGCGTGGACGACGCAGTTGTCCTCGATGGCGCAGCGATCGCCGACCACGATGTGCCCGTAGTCGCCGCGCAGGCGGGCGCCCGGCCCGATCCAACAGCGCTCGCCGAGGACGACGTCTCCAAAGACGTCGGCCGAGGGGTGGATCCAGGTGCCCTCGCCGATGCGCGGGTACTTGCCTTCGAAACCGCCGACCGTCATGGTGCAAGCGTACCAGAGCCGGTGCGGGCACCACGGCGCCCGCGCGTCGTCACGAGAGGAGCGAGATGTTCACGTGTGCTGAGTGCGGAAGCCTTGCGTGCGACACCGGCGACGCCTCGTCGTACCCTCGCAACTGTCCCTCCAGGGAGACGGACAGGGAGGAGCTCCAGGCCCTCTATCGGGAGGGGGGGAACCTGAGTCTCGCGGCCAACGCGGCCCGGGTCGAGGCAGAAGGGTACTGCCGCCTGACGCGTCTCGAGGAGATCATGGACTTCGCCCGGCGCTGCGGGTTCTCGCGTCTCGGCATCGCCTTCTGCATCGGCCTGCAGGACGAGGCGGCGGTCGTCAGTCGTGTCCTGCGCGCGAACGGTTTCGAGGTCGATTCGGTGGCCTGCAAGAACGCCGCCCTCCCCAAAGAGGAGCTTGGCCTCACCGACGCCGACAAGGTCGCGCCCGGGGAGTTCGAAAGCATGTGCAACCCGATCGGCCAAGCGCGGGCGCTCGCGCGCGCCGGCACCGAGCTCAACTTGCTCCTGGGCCTCTGCGTGGGCCACGACAGCCTGTTCATGAAGCAGTCGGTCGCGCCGGTGACCGTGCTGGCCGCCAAGGACAGGGTGCTGGGTCACAACCCGCTGGCGGCCGTCTACCTCGCCGACGGCTACTACCGTGCCCGGCTGTTCCCCAAGGGGGAGGACGCGGCGGCGAGCTGAGGTCTACTGCCGCTCAGACCGGCGCTCGCCGCGGCACCGAAAGGTCTCCGGGCTGACCTCGTCGGTCCAGCCGCCGCGCGTGTCGAGTCTCAAGTCGAAACGCTCGACGTACGGCTTGATGTCGAGCAGGGGAGTGCCGTCGAGCGCGTCGAGGTCCTCGACGAGCAGCTCCGTGCCGCGGCGCTCGACGAGCCGGACGATGCTCAGGCCGATCGGGCTCGGGCGCAGCGGGGAGCGCGTCGCGAAGACGCCCCGGGCGACGTCGTCCAGGTAGGGCACCACCTTGAGTCGCGGGCGCTCGGCGGCGGGTTCCCCCAGGTCCTCGAGACGATGGAACCAGTAGATGAGATACAGGTGCGAGAAGCCTTCCACGTCGTCCAGCCCGTCGGCGTACTCTGGGAAGACCTCGACCCGGCCGGGCACGCCTTGGGCGCAGACCGGCTGGATCGGGGTCCGCGCGGGCTCGCGGTGCTCGCTGTGGATGACGCCTATGGGCGTGAGGGTCAGCTTGTCGACATCATGCTTCAAGGTCGCGTCCGGGAGAGAGTGCTCGCGGCGGGTCGGAGGGTCGTGCCTGCTGGTGCTAGAGTCCAAGGCTATCATGCGGCGACAGGTGCACAGACGGTGACGCGACGACACGGACGCATCGCGCGGCCTCCGGTGCTCGCGCTCTCGTTGGGCCACGGCTGTGCCGACCTCAGCTCGTCCGCGCTGTGGGCGCTGCTGCCCTTCCTCGTCGTGGAGCGCGACTACACCTACGCGGCAGTGGGCGTGTTCGCGTTCGTGGCCAGCGTCGCCAGCGCGGTGCTGCAGCCGCTCCTCGGCGCGCACGGGGACCGGCGCGCCGGCTTCTGGCTGATGCCCGGCGGATTGATCGTGGCGGGGATCGGCGTCGCCGTCGCCGGCGTCGTCGACGGCTTCGCGCTGACCCTCGCGGCTGTCGTCGTGGCCAGCGCCGGTGTCGCCGCCTACCATCCCGAGGGCGCGCGATGGGCACGGCTCGTCTCGGCGGGACGCGTGAACGCGGACATGGGCGTGTTCTCCCTGGGCGGGAGCGTCGGCTACGCCCTGGGGCCATTGGTGGTGGCTGCGGCCCTCGCCCCGCTGGGGATGCGCGGTACGCTGCTCATTCCCCTGGTGCCGTTCGCCGCCGCCGCCGTGCTGCTGTTCGTGCTGCCACGGCGACGCCGGCCGGCCTTCGTCGCGGCGGAGGCGCCCCATGCCGGCGCCGCGGGCGCCTCGCAGTGGGGGCCGTTCGCGCGGCTGCTCGCCTTCACCTGCGTCGCGGGCTCGGTGACCACCGCGCTCTTCACCTTCGTGCCGCTCTATCTCGTCGAGGAGCGCGGGACGAGCCCGGGGGCGAGCAACGTGGCCAGCAGCGTGCTGCTCGCCGCCGGGGCGGCCGGCACGCTGCTCGGCGGGCTCGCCGCCCAGCGCTACGGGCGGCGGCTCGCCCTGGTCGTGCCGCAGCTTGCGCTCGTCCCGGTCATTGCCCTCATGCCCGCCATGGGCTACGGCGGCATGATGGCAGCCGTGGCGCTCGCCGGCCTCGGGATGAACGCGTACATCAGCGTCACCCTGGTCCAGGCCCAGGAGTACCTGCCGACGCGCATGGGGCTGGCCACGGGTCTCACGGTCGGCGTCTCGAGCGGCGTGGCCGGCCTGTGCGCCGCGGCGCTGGGCGTGCTCGGCGATGCGTACGGCCCTGCTGCCGTGCTGTGGGCCGTCGCGCCGCTGCCGATCGCTGCCGCCGCGCTCGGCGCCTGGCTCCCGCGGACCGTCCCCGCCTCTCGCCAGGCGCTGCAGGAGGCGAGCGCCTGAGGCGCGCGCCGTGCGCCCGCGTTCGCACGCTTCCGCGGGAGACTCGGCAGTGTGGAGCGCATAGACTCTCAGGCGGCAGCCACCCGGCCGGAGTCCGCTCTTCATGACCGATCCGCTCGACGTTGCGCGCCGCACGTTCCGGGCGTTGCGCGTCCACAACTTCCGCCTGTTCTTCCTGAGCCAGATGGTGAGCATGAGCGGCACCTGGATGCAGTCGGTCGCGCAGAGCTGGCTGGTCTTGGACCTGGGTGGGACGAGCGTCGACCTTGGGGTGACAGTGGGTCTCCAGTTCGGCCCGGTGCTCGTGCTCGGCGCCTGGGCCGGGGCGCTCGCCGACCGGCACGACAAACGCCGGCTGCTCCTCTTGACGCAGACCGGGATGGCGACGCTGGCGCTGGTCCTCGGCGGCCTGACGCTGTCCGACGCGGCGAGCATCTGGATGGTGTGGGTGCTCGCCGGTCTGACCGGCGTCGTCACCGCGATGGACATGCCGGCGCGGCAGAGCTTCGTGTACGAGATGGTCGGGCCGGACGACCTCGCCAACGCCGTGGGCCTGAACGCCGTGGTCATCAACTCGTCACGCATCATCGGCCCGGCCGTCGGCGGGGTGCTCATCGCGTCCATCGGGGTGGCGGCGTGCTTCCTGGTGAACGGTGCCTCGTACCTTGCCGTCATCGGTGCTCTGCTGGCCATGCGCACCGGAGAGCTCTTCACGGCCAAGACGACGAGGCGACGGCCCGGGCAGATCCGCGAGGGCCTGCGCTACGTGTGGCGCACGTCGGCGCTGCGCGTCCCCATAGTGATGATGGCAGTGGTGAGCACGCTCGCCTACAACTTCTCGGTCGTGCTGCCGCTGCTCGCGAGGGTCGTCTACGGGCGCGGCGGCGAGGCGTACGGCGCCACCTTCTCGGCCATGGGCGTCGGCGCCCTGGCCGGCGCCCTGCTCATGGCCAGCAGGGCGCAGCCGTCTCGGCGGCTGCTCGTCGGCAGCACCTTCGCCTTCGGTGCCTTCGCCGTGGCTCTCGCCGTGGTACCGACGTACACCTTGGCGCTCGTGGTCCTCGTGCCGCTGGGGGCTGCGGGCGTGCTCTTCGTGTCGACGACCAACGCGCTCCTCCAGGTCAACGCCGACGACGCGATGCGCGGCCGCGTCATGTCGCTCTGGGCGATCGTCTTCTTCGGGAGCACGCCCATCGGCGGGCCGCTGACCGGCCTGCTGGCGAGTGCCTTCGGGGTGCAGGCGGCGGTGGCCGTCGGCGGCGTGGCCGCTCTGGCCACCGCCGCCGGCGCCGTGGTCGCGCTCCGCCGCAGCCGGGTGGCATCGGGCAGGTGTGACGCGCCAGCCTGCCTGCCCGACGATCCCGAGCCGGAGTCGGTCCTGCCTGCGGAGGGGGCCGCGGCGAGGACGGCGTAGGCCTCCGGCGGCCTCGCCGCGGCCCCCTCCGCGTCCTCGCGCGCGCCCGTCGTCGGGCGCTTTAGAAAACACCCCCCGGTTCCGATGATGACCAGTGGCGACGGCGATCCTTCGGACGCCCTCGACCACCGGACCGGCCGCGACGACGACCCCGAGAGAGGTGAGAGTGCTCCTTCAGGGCAGCCTCAAGGAGTTCAGCCTTCCCAACATCTTCCAGCTCGTGAAGATGAGCGCCAAGACGGGGGCGCTGGCGATCCGCCGCGAGAACGAGTGGGGCAAGGTCTACTTCAAGGACGGCCTCATCCACTACGCCTTCTCCGTGCCCCAGTCGCTGCCCCTCGGCGAGCGCCTGGTGAACGCGGGGCACATCACTCCGGCACAGCTCAAGCAGGCTCTCGGCGCGCAGAAGAAGGCCCCCAAAGCGGGGCGGATCGGAAGCATCCTCCTCGAGCTCGAGTACATCGACCGGCAGAGTCTCGAATGCGTGGTCCGCGAGCAGATCCAGGACGCCGCGTTCAACTTCTTCGCGTGGCCCGACGGCGACTTCTCCTTCACCGCCGACGAAGTCGTGACCGACGAGGACATCCTCGTCGCCATGAACGTCGAGAACGTCATCATGGAGGGCTGCCGGCGCATCGACGAGTGGGAGGTCATCTTCGCGCAACTCGGCTCGCTCGAACGTATCCCTCACCTCGCCTACGACGCCCGGGTCGACGAGCGCGGCGACGTGACCTTCACGGCCGAGGAGTGGCGCGTCATCGTGCATATCGACGGACGCGCCGACATCAACACCGTCCTGCGCGAGTGCGGTCTGGACCGGTTCCACGGGGCGAAGGTGATCTACAGCCTCTTCTCGAGCGGCCTCGTGACCGTCAGCGATGCGGTGATCGACTCGATCGGCCACGGCCGCAGCGTCGCCGTGCGCGGGCCGATCGACCTCTACAACGAGGTCTTCCTGACGACCCTGACCGAAGCCAACGTGACCAAACAGCTCCGCGTCGAGCTCATCGACGACAAGGAGACGGAGATCCCGATCGTCGCCGGGATCGTGACGCTGGGCGCCGCCGGGGACGACGGCGACGAGGCGGAGACGCTCGTGTTCACGGCCAGCGCCTCGTCGCCGGACCAGGCGTGGCGGCGCCTCGGCGACGAGACCTCCGCGTTCGTGATCCTCGCCAACGCGAACGACGTCGACAGCCTGCGTGCCACGCGCCGCGACCTCGAGTTCGTGCGCGGCCTGGGGGACATCCCCACCGTGCTCGCGGCATACGTCTCGATGGGCGACGACGGCGTCACGGCGGAGCAGGTCGTCAAGGCGCTCGGACTGAACGGCTCCATCCCGGTCATGCCATGCCAGCTTCGCGACCGTGACTCCGTGACCGCAGTCGTCGCGCGCGCCCTCGAGCTCGCCGCCTCCTGACGCCGCCGGTCGCCCCGGCAGGGGCGCGAGGTGGTACATTTCTCGGCACCCGCCGAAAGGAAGCGACCATGTACTACCCCAGCTACCGCATGAGGCGCCTGCGCCGCACGCCGACCATCAGGCGCATGCTGCGCGAGACCACGCTCAAGGTCGACGACCTGATCTACCCGCTGTTCGTCATCGCCGGCGAGAACGTGAAGAACCCCATCGGGTCGATGCCGGGGTGCTTCCAGCTCTCCATCGGTAACCTGCTGCCCGAGGTCCGCGAGGTCGCCGAGCTCGGCATCCCGGCGGTGCTGCTCTTCGGCATTCCCGCGCACAAGGACTCGGCGGCGACCGCGGCGTACGACGCCGAGGGTGTCGTCCAGCTCGCCGTGCGCGCGATCAAGGACGAGTTCCCGGACCTGCTCGTCATCACCGACGTCTGCCTCTGCGAGTACATGGACCACGGCCACTGCGGCGTCGTCCAGGACGGTGAGGTCCTTAACGACGTCACGCTCGAGCTGCTCGCCAAGATGGCGGTGACCCACGCCGAGGCGGGCGCCGACATCGTCGCGCCCTCCGACATGATGGACGGCCGCGTCGCCGCGATCCGCACCTCGCTCGACGACGAGGGGTTGTACGACACGGCGATCATGGCGTACTCGGCCAAGTTCGCCTCGGCCTTCTACGGACCGTTCCGCGAGGCCGCGGAGTCGGCGCCGGCGTTCGGCGACCGTAAGACCTACCAGATGGACCCGCCGAACGGCGAAGAGGCCGTGCGCGAGGCGCTCCTCGACATCGAGGAGGGCGCCGACATCATCATGGTGAAGCCGGCGCTGCCGTATCTCGACGTCGTGCACGCCGTCAAGCAGGAGACGAAGTTCCCGCTCGCCGCCTACAACGTCAGCGGCGAGTACGCGATGATCAAAGCGGCGGCGGCGAACGGCTGGCTCGACGAGGAGCGCGCCGTCATGGAGGCGCTCATCGGCATCAAGCGCGCCGGAGCGGACCTCATCATCACCTATCACGCCAAGGACGCCGTCCGCTGGCTGGGGTAGCCGTGACGCGGGGGCCGACGTGACGGGTGCCGCGACGCGGCCACCCGCCGACGGCGGCCACATCGAGCGCAACCGGGCCGCCTGGGACGAGTACGCCAGGGACTTCGTCGGCCTGGGCGAGTTCGCGTGGGCGGACGAGGAGCCGACCTGGGGCATCTGGAGCGTGCCCGAGGCCGAGCTGCACGTCCTGCCCGACAACGTCGAAGGCCTGGACGCGATCGAGCTCGGTTGTGGCACCGCGTACGTCTCGGCCTGGCTCGCCCGGCGCGGGGCGCGGCCGGTCGGCGTCGACCTCTCGACGGAGCAGCTGGCGACGGCGCGCCGGCTGCAGGCCGAGCATGGGCTCTCGTTCCCCTTGGTTGAGGGCAACGCCGAGCAGGTGCCGTTGCCCGACGCGAGCTTCGATCTCGCGATCAGCGAGTACGGCGCCTGCCTGTGGGCCGACCCGTACCTCTGGGTGCCGGAGGCTGCCCGCCTGCTGCGCCCGGGCGGCCGTCTGGTCTTTCTCACCAACAGCATCCTGCTGATGCTCTGCACGGGAGAGGAGGCCGACGCGAGGGCGGGTGAGAGGCTCGCGCGCGACTACTTCTGCATGCACCGCTTCGAGTGGCCCGACGACGACTCGGTCGAGTTCCACCTCGGCTGGGGCGACTGGGTGCGGCTGCTTCGCATAAACGGGTTCAGCGTGGAGGACTATATGGAGGTGCGGCCCGGTCCCGACGCGAGGATGCGCGCCGCGTTTCTCGAGGAGATCGTCTCGCTCGACTGGGCGCGGCGCTGGCCGTGCGAGGAGGTCTGGAAGGCGCGCAAGGACGGCTGAGCGGCGGGGCGGCGGCCACGCCCGGGCGGGGTGGCGGCCGCGCCCACGCGCGGCCGCCGCGTCCCCAGCGTTGCCGCCGCGCCGCGCCTCTGGCACACTGGAGCAGGTTTGCACCATCCGCATGCACAGAACGCGCGGCACCCTGGAGAGCGGCCCGGCGGCGCCGGAGGCGCCGCACNNCGCCTGGGAGGTCACCCGCAGCTGCAACCTCGCCTGCGTGCACTGCCGCGCCTCGGCGCTCCACGGTCCCTACGAGGGCGAGCTGAGCACCGCCGAGGCGTTCACCCTGGTCGACCAGATCGCCTCGTTCGCGAACCCCATCCTCATCCTCACCGGCGGCGATCCGCTCATGCGCGCCGACGTCTTCGACATCGCCGAGCGCGCCATTGCCAAGGGCCTGCGCACGGTGATGTCGCCGAACGGCACCCTCGTCACGCCCGAGGTCGCGCGCCGCATGCGCGACGTGGGCATCGCCCGGGTGAGCGTCTCGATCGACTTCCCGAACGCCGCGGAGCACGACGCCTTCCGCGGCGTCCCGGGCGCGTTCGACGGCGCCGTGCGCGGCGTGCGCACCTGTCTCGACGCCGGCGTCGAGGTGCAGATCAACTCGACGATCACGAAGCTCAACGTCCACCACCTGCCGGCGTTGCTCAAGCTGGCCGAGGACCTCGGCGCCGTGTCGTTCCACCCCTTCATGCTCGTCCCGACTGGGCGCGGTAAGGAGCTCGAGGCGCAGGAGTTGCCCCCGGAGGAGTACGAGCGCGCGCTGGAATGGATGTACGACGCGCAGCAGCAGAGCGACCTCTTCATGAAGCCGACCGACGTGCCGCACTACTGGCGCGTCATGCGCCAGCGCGCCAAGGCGCAGGGGCGCACGCTCGAGGTGCACCCGCACAGCCACGGCGGGATGAACACGTTGAGCCGGGGCTGCCTCGCGGGCATCGGCTTCTGCTTCGTCAGCCACCGCGGCGACGTGCAGGGCTGCGGCTACTTCGACAAGGTCGCCGGCAACGTCCGCGAGCAGCCGTTCCCCGAGATCTGGAACGAGTCCCCGCTCTTCATCGAGTTGCGGGACCTCGACAACCTCAAGGGCAAGTGCGGCGCCTGCGAGTTCAAGCGCGTCTGTGGCGGCTGCCGGGCGCGTGCCTACGAGGCGACCGGCGACTACCTGGCCGAAGAGCCCTACTGCGCCTACGTGCCGAAGGGCTGGTGCGCGCCGGGCTGAGTCACTCCTCGTCGAAGAGGTGTCGCTGCAGGCAGAGCAGCTCGTCGACGAGGCCGGCCTTCCTGTACACCCGCTTCGCCGCCTCGTTCTCCGCGCCGGTGATCACCTGGGCCTGACTGCAGCCCGCCGCCTCGAAGCGGCGCACGGCCTCGCCGACCAGGGCCGACCCGATGCCGGCGCCGCGAGCTCGCTCGGTCACCAGCATGTCGACGATCTCGCCCGTGGGGCCGCCCATGTAGAGGTCCAGCGTGGTGGCGTGGGCGAGGAAGCCGACGATCTCGCCGCCGAGCAGTGCCAGGAGGATGCCGTAGCCGGGCTGCTCGAGGCAGCGCGTCACCAGGGCCTCGTCGGCGCGCGTCGGGTGGCCAAACCCCTCGCCCATTTCCGCGATCAGCGGCAGGAGGGCGCCGGCGTCGGCAGCGGTCGCGTCGCGGATCTCGAGGTTCACGGCGCCCTTCCCTGTTCGGTCCCGCCGTTGCCGGCGAGCGTCAGCAGCAGAGTGGCGGACACGCCGTCTTCGCCGACCGCGACGAAACCGGCACGCTCGTAGATGCGGCGCGCCGCGTTGCCGTGGCTCACGCTGAGGCTCAGCCCGCGGATGCCAGCCTGCCGCGCGAGGTCGACGGTCGTCGCCAGGAGGCCGGTGCCGATGCCCCGGCGACGGGCGTGCTCGCGCACGGCGATGCTGACCTCGGGGACGTCGTCGGCGACGTAGCCCCATCCGGGGTCATCTGCGGTGAGGAACCTGATCCAGCAGGCGCCGACCGCCCTGCCGTCCAGTTCGGCGACGGCGCCGGCGTCGCCACGACGGGGCCATCCCTCGCCGTAGTGCGCCGACGAGCCGGTCAACACGTCCTCGACGGCGGGAGGCGGAGCTCCCGCCGGCCTCTGCCAGCTCGCTGCCTCGGCCAGCATCTCGAGGATGAAGCCCGCGTCCTGCGTCGTCGCTCGGCGGATGCGGACCCCGTGATGCGCGCGTGCCGCCATCTACAGGTGCTGCTCGAGCATCAGCGTCTCCTCGACGAAGCCGAGCGCACGGTAGAGGTGCTTGGCGCGCTCGTTCTCAAAGCCGGTGGAGATGCTGATCTCGGCGACGTCGAGCTGCTTGAGACGAGCGACGGCCGCCTCGAGGAGCGCCCGTCCGATGCCCTCGTTCTGGTGTGCCGGCGCGACCGAGGCCTCCTGGATGACGCCCGACTTCTTGGCGTGGAACAGGCCGCGGACGAGGCCGAAGGTGACGACGCCGACGATCTCGCCGCCGAGCTCGGCGACGACGGCGAAGAAGTCGTCGTCGGCGAGGCATTCGGCGACCCACTCGGCGGTCACCGGCGAGGTCTCGTCGTCCTGCAGGGCCATCAGGCGGACGAGGCCGGCGACGGCCGCCGCGTCGGCGGCCGTCGCCGGCCGCACCACGGCTCCTGCCCTCGTGCCGAATGCCGTGGCGGCACTCACTTCGAGCCGGTCCGTGTCGTCATCCTCCGCTCCGGGTAGTCCTGCATTCGTCGGGACCGTTCGGCGTCCGTGGCGGTGTCGCGGGCCGGGCGATCCCTGCGAGCGCGTAGTATATGCCCGACCCGGGAGGCACGAGCGGTGCGGAGGAGAACGTGAAGACCGACACGTCGGCGCGTCTGTTCGAGGAGGCGCTCAAGTACATCCCCGGCGGCGTGAACTCACCCGTCAGGGCGATGAAGAGCGTCGGCAGGTCTCACCCGCTCTTCATCGCCCAGGCCCGGGGAGCCCACGTGGGGGACGCCGACGGCAACGAGTACATCGACTTCGTCTCGTCGTGGGGACCGATGATCCTCGGCTGGGGTCATCCCCACGTCCTGAGTCGCCTCCATCAGGCCCTGGAGGACGGCACCAGCTTCGGTGCGCCGACGGCGCCGGAGGTCGAGCTGGCGCGGCTGATCTGCGCGGCGGTGCCCTCCGTCGAGTTGGTGCGCATGGTGAACTCCGGCACGGAAGCGACCATGAGCGCTGTCCGCGTCGCCCGCGGCTTCACCGGGCGCGACAAGATCGTCAAGTTCGTCGGCTGCTACCACGGCCACGCCGACGCCTTCCTCGCCGCCGCGGGCAGCGGCGTGCTCACGCTCGCGCTGCCCGACAGCCCGGGCGTCACCAAGGCGACCATTGCCGACACCCTCCTGCTGGAGTACAACGACAGCGAGGGCCTGGAGGAGCTGTTCGAGAGGCGCGGGGACGAGGTCGCCGCGCTCATCGTCGAACCCGTCGCCGGGAACATGGGCGTCGTGCCGCCGCGCCCCGGCTTTCTGGAGAAGGCGCGCGAACTCTGCACGCGCTACGGCTCCGTGCTTGTCTTCGACGAGGTCATCACTGGGTTCCGCGTCGCCTGGGGCGGGGCGCAGGAGCGCTACGGTGTGATCCCCGACCTCACGACGCTCGGCAAGATCATCGGCGGGGGTCTTCCCGTCGGCGCGTTCGGTGGTCGTCGTGAGTTCATGGAGACGGTCGCTCCCGTCGGTTCCACGTACCAGGCGGGGACGCTGTCGGGCAACCCGCTGGCGATGGCGGCCGGGGCGGCGACGTTGAGCGTGCTGAGCGAGCCGGGGACGTACGAACGCCTGGAGGCGCTCGCCGACCGCGTCGCCTTGTCGCTGCGCGAGGCGGCGGCGCGAGGCGAGCGCCCGGTCACGTTGAACCAGGTCGGCGCCATGATGACCCTGTTCTTCTGCGACGGTCCCGTCGAGAGCTTCGCCGATGCGAAGCGCGCCGACACTGCGGCGTACGCGGACTATCATCGCCACATGCTCGGGCGGGGCATCTACCTGGCGCCGTCGCAGTTCGAGTCGATGATGGTCTCCCTGGCGCTCAGCGAGGGCGACCTGGCCGCCGCCGCGGACGCGGCGGCGGCGTTCTTCGCCGCATGACGGGGGGAGGCGCGATGCACGGCGACGAGAAGCGGCACGTGCCGGCGGCGACCGTCCCCCGGCTGACCCTCTACTTGCGCAAGCTGCGCGAGCTGCACGCCCACGGGGTCGCGCGCGTCTCCTCCAAGGATCTCGCGGCGATGATCGACCTCAACCCCGCGCAGATACGCAAGGACTTCTCGTACTTCGGCGAGTTCGGCACGCGCGGCGTCGGCTACGAGGTACCGCGGCTGATCGCCGAGATCACCCGCTCCCTCGGGCTTGACCGCACGTGGAACGCCGTCATCGTGGGCGCGGGGTTGCTCGGGACGGCGCTCGCGCGCTATCGCGGCTTCGCCGACCAGGGCTTTCGCCTGGTCGGCGTGTTCGACAGCTCGCCGGGCGTCATCGGCGCGAGCTACGGGAGCGGCCGCGTGCGTGCGATCGACGAGTTCGAGGCCTTCTGCGCCCAGGAGCGCGTGGACATCGCCCTCGTGACGGTGCCCGCGGCCGAAGCCCAGACGACCGTCGACCGGATCGCCGCCGCGGGTGTCCGTGCCGTCCTCGACTTCGCCCCGGTGAGGGTGTCGGTGCCGGCGGGCGTCATCGTGCGACAAGTGGACCTCTCCAGCGAGCTGATGATCCTCGCGTACAGCCTGGCGGACGACGGGGCAGGAGGCGACGTTTCGTGACCCAGGCGTCAGTCGAGGCCAGCCTGCGCGACGCCGCCGCGCCGTTCGTGCCGCCGGCCGGGGAGCATCCCGTCGCGCTGCGCTGGGGCTCGGTGTTCGAGGCGCTGACGGGCGACGAGGGAGCCTACGTTGAGGCCATCGAGCTCATCTACGAGGGCTACCTGATGCACTACCGCACGGGTCGCCTCGCGGTCGTCGACGCCAACGACCGCGAGACGGCGCTGCTCGCCGGCGACGTCTTCTACGCGCGCGGCCTCGACATCGTCGCCGCGCGTGGCGATATGGCCTCGGTGGCGCTGCTCACCCGGCTCATGGCCGCGTGTTCGTGCCTGCGCACGCAAGGGGCGCCGTTCAGCGCCGACGACGCGCTCTGGGCGTACACCATGGCGGCGCTGGCCGCCGTCCGCCACGGGATCTCAGCAGATCGCGCGGCGGCGTTCTTCGACGAGCTCGACGCGGAGCTGGGCCGCGGGGCGCCGACAGACCTGCCGGGCCGGGCGGCCGCCGCGGCGGCCGCTCTCGGCCTGTCGGACACGGCGCCCTTGGCCGCGGCGTTCGCTGCCGGCGCGCCGCACGTCGAGCCGATCGCCAGTCCTCCGTCGTGACGAGGTGACCATGGACCTGCGCCGATTCATCGAGCTGCTCGAACGCGAAGGGGAGCTCGTCCGCGTCAAGGCCGAGGTGGACCCGTACCTCGAGATGGCCGAGATCGCCGACCGCGCCAGCAAGGCGCATGGACCGGCGTTGCTGTTCGAGCGGCCGAAGGCTGCCGCCGGGCCGTCTGGGATCGCCGTGCTCATGAACCAGCTTGGCTCGTACCGGCGCCTGGAGCTGGCCCTGGGTGCGCCGCTCGACGAGATCGCCGATCGCATCTCCGGCCTCCTCGACCTGCAGGTACCGAGCGGTCTTGTCGGCAAGGTCAAGGCTCTCGGCCAACTCAAGGAGCTGGCCTCCTTCGCGCCCAAGACAACCAAGAAGGTGCTCTTTCGCGAGGTCGTCATCGAGCCGCCGGATCTCACCCGCCTGCCAGTGCTGACCACGTGGCCGGGCGACGGCGGGCCTTTCATCACGCTGCCCATCGTCGTGACGAAGGACCGCGAAGGGCGCCGGAACGCCGGCATGTACCGGCTGCAGGTGTTCGACGGGCAGACCACCGGTATGCACTGGCACGTTCATCACGACGGCGCGGCCAACTTCCGCGAGGCCGACGACCGGCTGGAGGTGGCCGTCGCCTTGGGCACCGACCCCGCGCTGACCTATGCGGCGACGGCCCCGCTGCCGGCCGGCGTGAGCGAGTTCATGTTCGCGGGCTTCTTGCGCGGCGAGCCGGTAGAGCTGGCGCCGTGCGCCACCGTCGACCTCGAGGTGCCGGCCGACGCGGAGATCGTGCTCGAGGGCTACGTCGAGAAGGGCGAGACCCGCCTCGAAGGACCGTTCGGCGACCACACCGGCTACTACTCGCTGACCGACCAGTACCCCGTGTTCCACCTCACCGCGATGAGTCACCGCCGCGATCCCATCTACCCGGCGACCATCGTGGGCCGGCCGCCGATGGAGGACGTCTTCCTGGGCAAGGCCACCGAACGGCTCTTCCTCCCGTTGCTTCGACTGGTCCAACCCGAGATCGTCGATATGGACCTGCCCATCGAGGGTGTGTTTCACGACTGCGCCATCATCTCGATCCGCAAGAGCTACCCCGGACAGGCACGGAAGATCATGAGCGCCGTGTGGGGCATGGGTCAGATGATGTTCACGAAGTTCGTCGTCGTGGTCGACGAGCACGTCGACGTGCACGACTACAGCGAGGTGACGTGGCGCGTGTTCAACAACGTCGACCCGCGCCGCGACTGCGTGATCGTCGACGGGCCGCTGGACGTCCTCGACCATTCCAGTCCGCTGCCGCGCTACGGTGCCAAGATGGGGATCGACGCGACGAAGGCGTGGCCCGAAGAAGGCCACGGCCGGGAATGGCCTGAGGAGCTGGTCATGGACCCAGCGGTCAAGGCGCGCGTCGACACGCGCTGGGCCGAGCTCGGCTTGCCGTTCGCGTGACGGCCCGTGACCGGACGGCGTGGCCCAGCGCGTTGAGGCCGTGTCCGGCGCGGCTCGGCGCGGCGCTTTACGCGGGCGGGAGCCGCGCCTAGACTGCACGTGGCGGTGCCCGCGACGTGATGCTTGAGGAGGGACCCGTGCTGCACGGCAACATCCATCGCAACCTGCTCATCCTCTCCGTGGCGAACTGGGTCGTCGCGATCGCGTGCTGGAGCGTGAGCGCCTACCTCGGCATCGCCGTGCCGACGAGCATCTTCGTGTACGCGATCCTGTTCGTGATCGGCCTCTTCGCCGTCGTCGTGGCGATCGTGTCGTACGTCCTCGCCGACTTCGGGACGGAGCCCGAGGCGGTCGGGGCGGGCGCGGGCGGGTCCGTACCCGGCGCGGGGGAGCCGGCGGCCGCAGGCGAGCCGGCGACCCGCGACGCCGGCTGACCTTCCGCGCGTGCTCGTGAGCGCCGCGGGCGGCGCCGCCCGCGGCGCGACAGCGAGACCCCGCCTCTTCGCCCGTCTCGTCAAGATCGAGCACAGCGTTTACGCGCTGCCGTTCGCCTACGCCGGCGCCTTCCTCGCGGAGCTGCGCTTCCCCGGCTGGTGGGACGTGCTCTGGATCACCGTGGCCATGGTGGGAGCGCGCAGCTCGGCGATGGCGCTCAACCGGCTCATCGACGCCGGCATCGACGCCCGCAACCCGCGTACCGCCGGGCGCGAGCTGCCGGCGGGCATCCTCGGGCGCAAGGACGTTTGGCTCTTCACCGGCGTCTCGGTCACCCTGCTCGTGATCGCGGCGTTCCAGCTGTCTCCGCCCTGTCGGTACCTGTGGCCCATCCCGCTGCTGGCCTTCGTCGCCTACCCCTACACCAAGCGCTTCACGGCCCTGTGCCACTACGCCCTGGGCCTCACCTTGGGTCTGGCGCCAGCGGCGGCCTGGCTGGCGATCACCGGCAGCGTCTCGATCGAAGCTGTGCTCCTGTTTGCTGCCGTCGGGCTCTGGGTCGGCGGCTTCGACGTGATCTACGGCATCTTCGACCTCGACTTCGACCGTCGCGAGGGGCTGCATTCGGTCGCCGTGCTGTGGGGTCGGCGGGGGGCGCTCCTGGTCGCGGCTCTCTCGCACCTCGTCGCCGTGTGCCTTCTGGCGGCCGTGGGAGTGCTGCTCGGGCTGACCCTTGTGTACTGGGCCGGCTTGGCCGCGGTCGCCGCCTTGCTCGTGTGGTCGCACCTCGACATCGCCCGCCGCGGGCTCGATGCGGTCGGCATGAGCTTCATGAGCGTGAACGGCGTCGTCGGTCTGCTGTACGGGGCCGTCGTGGTCGCCGAGATCCTGCTGGGGTAGGCTCGGCCGGGTACCGCCGGAGCACCGCCGGAGCACCGCCGGAGCACCGCCGGAGCACCTTTTGTGATATTCGGCGCTCGATACCCACGGTGGTAGAATGGCCGCGTCCGGACGTCTCCCGTGGGCACAGGGGACGATGTCCGGCACCGGTCGACGCGGAGCCAGGGGGAAGGCCGATTCCGTGAGTGGTGAGGGCGGCAGCGAGACACCACGTGCGCGACGTCGCCGGTCGCCCTGGGTCGCCACCGCGGTCGTCGTCGCCATCCTCGCCGGCGTCGCCGTCCTCTTGTGGATCCCCGTCGCCGCCACCTCGACGTCGTCCTACTGTGGCTCGTGCAAGGCGACGGAGCCGGCAGCCGCGGCGTGGGCCGGCTCCGTGCACACCAAAGTCGAGTGCGTGGAGTGCCACATCGCCCCGGGTCTCGGGAACCAGATCAAGTGGCGGACGCGGGAGTGGCGCAACATCTGGGCCGACTACATGAACGTGCCGCGCAGCGGTCAGGCGGGGCAACGACCGGGCAACGACAACTGCACCCCGTGTCACGACATGGCCACCGTGGGCGACGAGCACACTGACGTGCGTCTGCCGCATCGGCGCCACACCGAGATCAGCGGCCTCGTGTGCGCCGACTGCCACGACAAGGTGTCGCACGGCTCCAGGGCCGAGGCCGGCCAAGTCTCGATGAGCGTCTGCGGCATGTGCCACGCGGAGGCGGGGGCCGCCGACCAGTGTTCGTTCTGCCACCTGTCGCCGCCATCGGCGGAGGACACCCATCCGGCGGGGTACCTCGAGACGCACGGCGAGGAGGCGGCGGCCGACGACGGACCGTGCCTGCGGTGCCATCACGACGCCGAGGCCTTCTGCGACGAGTGCCACTCCCGGCCGACGCCCGACCACTTCTCCGGCACATGGCGGTACACGCACAACGAGGCCGCTGCGGCCGACCGCAGCGGCTGCCTCGGCTGTCACGACGAGGACGCGTTCTGCGAGCAGTGTCACCGGGTCAGCCATCCAGATGACTGGATGACGTCGCACGGAGAGGTCGCGGGCACGGGCGGCGGCTCGTGTCTGACGTGCCATCCGCAGTCGATGTGTGATACCTGTCACGCGAGGAGACGCTGACATGACGTGGGCACACGGCATCGTGCGACACCCGGCGACGATCGTCGCCCGCGGTGTCGCGCTCGTCGCGTGGGCGTTCTTCGCCGCGTCGCTGACGTGCGCGCCGCCCGCCGCGGCGCTCCCCGAGGGCGCCCAGGAGTGCGCCGCCTGCCACAACAGCGAGAACACCGGCACGGTCGTCGTGGAGGGCGAGCGGCGATCCCTTGCGGTGGACGTCGCGGCCTACGAGGTCTCGCCGCATGGCCAGCTCGACTGCACCGCCTGCCATCACGGCTTCGAGGCAGGCCCGCACACCGCCGCCCAGACCGAGGGTTGGCTCAGGACGGCGCGGGTCGACGCCTGCGCGAACTGTCACGCCGACCAGTCCACCATGTACGAGGGCTCGTTCCACGGCACGCTCGCGCTGGGCGAGGAAGACGGCGCGGCCCCGTTCTGTGCCGACTGCCATGTCCCGCACGACATCATGCCCCCGGACACCCTGGCGTTCCGCCGCAGCAGCCTCGATCTCTGCGCCGGCTGCCACGGCGGGCGCAGCGACTCCTATCTCGACAGCTACCACGGCAAGGCGTTCCTGCTCGGCAAGGACGACGCGGCGACCTGCATCGACTGCCACGGCGGTCACAGGATCCTGCCGGCATCCGACCCCGAGAGCCCGATCGCCGACGGGAACCGCGTCGAGATGTGCGCCGAGTGCCACCCGGAGGCCAACGCGAACTTCGCGGGCTTCCTCGTGCACGTGGACCCCAAGGACCCGACGGACAGCTTCTGGGTCTTCATCTTCTGGCTCGCGTACGTGCTGCTCATCGCCGCCGTGTTCACCTTCGGCGGTATCCACACGGTCATGTACATCTATCGGGGGATAAAGGATGGCCTCTACGGTCGCAAGCGCCACTGAACAGCCCGGCAAGCCCCGGACGCGCATCGAGTACGTGCGCTTCAACGTCTTCCACCGCTGGATGCACTTCCTCGTCTTCGTGAGCTTCACGGTCCTCGTGTTCACCGGCATGCCGCTCAAATACAAGGACAGTGAGTGGGCACAGTGGATCATGGACGCGACGGGCGGGGTGACGGCCGCCGGGGTGTACCACCGGATAGCGGCCGTGATCACCTTGGTCTACTGGACGGCCGAAGTCGTCTACGTGGTCGTCGCCGTCCTGCGTCGCCGCGGGCGCGGCATCTTCGGCCCCGGCTCCATCATGTTCAACGGCAAAGACCTGCGCGACATCGCCGGCATGTTCGCGTGGTTCTTCGGCAAGGGCGCGAAGCCGCAGTTCGACCGCTACACCTACTGGGAGAAGTTCGACTTCCTCTCCCTGGTCATCGGTACGGTCATCATCGGTCTGACGGGCTTCATGATGTGGTTCCCGGTCGAGACGACGAAGGTCGCGCCCGGCGTGATCCTCAACATCGCCCTCGTGATCCACTCCAACGAGGCGCTGCTCGCGATGGGGGTGATCTTCATCTTCGTCCACTTCTTCAGCGCCCACGTTAAGCCGGAGTCGTTCCCGCTCGACAAGGTGATCTTCACGGGGTCGCTCCCGGTCGAACACTACAAGGCCGAACGGCCCCTGGAGTATGCTCGCCGCGTACGCGAGGGCACGCTCGACGAGGTCCTGGTCGAGCGCCGCATCACGTGGCGGACGTACCTGGCCGACGCGCTCTGGTGGGGTTTCACGGCGGTCGCCGGCGTGTCGGCCGCGCTGATGACGGCGTTCATCATCTGGACGGTGTTCGACTGAGCGTGGTGGTGAGAGGGGGAGGAGCCATGCGGACGGGAACGAGCGGCGTACGCCTGGTCCTGGTGGCGATCGCAGTGGGGATCGCCGCGGCCGTGCTGCCGGCGGTCGCGGCCGCGCCGGCCCACGCCTATGGCTCGTGGATCCACGACTCGGTGCCTGTGGGTCCCGGGGCCGACGCGTGCAGCTTCTGCCACGGCGACGGGTCGGCCGACAACGCCGACTGCACGTCGCTTTGCCACAGCGGCTTCATGGTCACGCCGGGCGCCACGGTCGACGAGCGCTTCACGAGGTCCTGCTGGTCGTGCCACGAGCCTGGAGCCGCGACCGGACCGCTTTCCGCGACGAGCGCTGCCTGCACGCAGGAGTGCCACCTCTACACGCCGGTCTTCAAGCGCTACGAGGTGGCCTTCGCGCACGGCGCCGAGCCTCATCTGGGCGCGTCGCCGCCGTACGGCGAGTGCCTCGACTGTCACGCGACCAGCGTCACCATCAGGGACCCCGGCGACAGCCCGCACCACGACGGCGTGGACTCCCAGGCGCCGGGCTGCACCGACTGCCACGACGGGGTGCTCGCCGGCGCCCAGCAGACGCACGGCACCCTGGCCTGCGAGGCCTGCCACGAGGGCATGGACCGCCCCACGGCGCCGCAGGCCTGCTCGAGGTGTCACCCATCTGCGACGTTTGGGGCGGCCGACTGCCTCACCTGCCACGCGGCGCAGGTCCACGACACGACCCCCAACGTCGGCTCGTGTACCCGATGCCACGACGAGGGCTACCGGCAGCACGCCGGGGACGTCGCGTGCACGAGGTGCCACACCAACACGGCGAAGGCACATCACGCCACGGCGCGGCCGGTCGCCAAAGGGTGCCGGAGCTGTCATGCCATGCGCCACGCGGGAAAGAAGGTGGCGGCGGCGCGCTGCGCCGGCTGCCATCGCGGCAGCACGCCCGCCTTCAAGCCGCGCGCGCAGCACTCCACGACGGTCACGAAGCGCTTCGTCTGTTCCGGCTGCCACGCGCAGAAGCTGCACGCGAAGGCGAGCGGAGCCAAGCTCACCTGCCGCACGTGTCACAAGGGCAGGTACCACGCCGGTCAAGCTCGCGTCGCCACGTCGGTGTGCGTGAAGTGCCACTCCAGCGCCCTGCGGCATTCCGGCGGTCTGCGCTGTGCGCTGTGCCACCGCTCGTCCGTCCACGACCCGACACCGTGACACGCATGCCGGGTGGGAGGCGCACGCGCTGCGCTGAGGCGGTCGCCCGGCGAGGGAGCCGGTGCGCGTGAGGTTCCGCCTGACCCAGCGCGGTCTCACCGTGGCGATCGTCGTCCTGACGGCGCTCGTCGTCGTGATCGGGGTCGCCCTGGCGACCACGTCCTTGCCGGGTTTCTGCAGCCTCTGCAAGAGCCACGAGCCGATCGTGGCGGCGTACCAGGCGGGTCCGCATGACGGCGTCAACTGCGAGCTCTGTCACTCCAAGCCCGGTCCGTTCTTCTTCCTCACCGCCAAGATGGAGGCGCTCGAACAGCCCATCGCGCAGCTCACCGGCAACTATGAGGAGCCTATCCTGGCGTCGGTGCTGAACCAGTCCTGCCGGCAGTGCCACGTGAACGAGAGGCTGTTCGGCGTGATCACCGCGCAGGGCATCAACGTGCAGCATCGCCACCTCATCGAAGCGGGCTTCCTCTGCATCCGCTGTCACTCGATGACGGGGCATCCGGACGCGGTCCCGGTCGGTTCACGCACGGAGCCGTCCATGGACCAGTGCCTGATGTGTCACAACAACGAGTTCGTCGGCGAGAACGGGGCCGCGGCGGTCGCCGACTGCGAGCTCTGTCACGCCAAGCCTGGCTACGACGAGCAGCCGGCCTCGCACACCGCCGCAGACTGGGGCTCGCGCCACGGGTCGGTCGGCATCCTCTCGACCTGCAGCGCCTGTCACGACAAGCCGGGGAGCTGCCGAACGTGTCACAGCGGCCTGGAGATGCCGCACCGCTCTTCGTGGCTCTCGCGCCACGGCGTGCGCACCCGCCAGGCGGGTGTCAAGGCGTGCGGCCAGTGCCACGACACCGAGACGTACTGCGACACGTGCCACCAGGTGCGGATGCCGCACCCGACCAACTTCGTGGTGCGGCATCCCGGCGCGGCGGAGCGTGTCGGGCAGACCTGCTTCAACTGCCACGAGGTCGCGAACTGCCAGGCCTGTCACGAGGCGCACGTCGGCGGCGACCCGCGCGCGCACGACCTGTTCAAAGCGCAGAAGTGGACGCCGGCACCGACGCCGTCGCCCACACCGGGAGCGCAGCTCTAGGCCATGGACGACGAGACGCGCAGGGACGAGGGGTCACCGCCGCAGCCGGCGGGCCAGGGCGGCGAGCCGGCCCACGGCCGTGCGGCGCCCGGCGACGGCGGGGCCGCCGAGCCCGGCGCCGCCGCCACCACCGACTCGCCCGGCGGCGGTGACGCGGCAGAGGTGACGCGGCGCCGAGACCGCGGCGGGAATCGTGTCCTGCTCGAGGTGACGATCCCAAAGGCGTGGCTGTGGGGTGTCGTCGCGGCCCTCGTCGTCATGCTCGTCGCCGCCGTCGCGGCCTTCGCCGCGCTCAACCGGATCAGCACCTGTGCCCGGTGCCACGTCATCAAGGCGGAGGTCGAGACCTACAAGCAGACGGCGCACTACGACGCCGGCGTGGTGTGCCAGGACTGCCACACCAAGCCGGGTGTCTTCAACTACTTCGTCCGCAACCTGCAGGGTGTCACCCACCTCGTGAACTACGCGTCGGACACCTACCAGCGGCCGATCACGACCTTCGTCGGAGCGAACAACTGCGTGCAGTGCCATCCCAAGGAGCAGATCGAGCGCGACATCGTCGTCGGGAAGATCCGCGTCAATCACACGGGCCTGCGCGAAGAGGGATATCAGTGCCTGACGTGCCACGCCAACATCTCGCACCCGGGGACGCAGCTCGAGGTCGCTCGCATGCCTCAGGACACCCTCATGTCGGTCTGCGCCCGGTGCCACGACGGCAAGCGGCTGCCCGACGACTGCGACATCTGTCACGTGTCGGGGCTTCCGTCCGGCTACGAGAAGGTCGCGATGACCGTGCAGGTCAAGCCGCAGCAGTGCGCCGGCTGTCACGCCGGCAGGACGTTCTGCAGCGAGTGCCACCAGGGGCTGCAGATGCCGCATCCGAGGAGCTGGGAGAAGGGACACGGGGTGGTCGTCCTCGACCGCGGCCGGTCCGTCTGCGCCTCATGCCACCTCAAGAAGGACAAGCGGTTCTGCATCGACTGCCACGGTCTCGCGATGCCGCACCCCGGCGACTGGGAGGCGCGGCACGACGCCGCCGCCGCGAAGGATCGCCAGGTCTGCGTCAAGTGCCACGGCAAGAACGGGTGCATCGAGTGCCACGGCATTTCGATGCCGCATCCGGCCGGGTTCGGTCAGGCGCACGCCTCGGCCTCCTACGCGTCGCCGGGCGTCTGCTCGCGGTGCCACAGCTCGTCGTACTGCTCCGGCTGCCACGGCATCAGCCTGCCGCACAGCGCCGCCTTCCGAGCCGACCACGCCGCCGCCGTGTTCTCCAACGGCGCCGTCTGTGTGAAGTGCCACGGGAACGGCGGCTCCGGCGCTCGCGGCTGTTACGGGGGCGAGTGCCACAGCGGATCGATCGACGAGTGAGGCGCGACGGCGGACACGCCGGGCGCACGGATCGGCGTGCTGTGTGCACCGACCGCGAGCCGCGACGCATCGCCGCCATGTTCGGACGTATCGCGCCGCGCTACGACTTCATGAACCGGCTCATGACGGCCGGCCTGGACCGGCGCTGGCGGCGGCTCGCCGCCGCCGAGGCGGCGCTCGCGCCGGGCCAAGGGGCGCTCGACGTGTGCTGCGGAACGGGCGACCTCGCGTTCGCCTTGGCCGAGCGCTGGCCGCGCGTCGACGTCGTCGGCCTCGACTTCACGACCGAGATGCTCGAGCGCGCGCGGCAGAAGGCGGCGCGCCGCCGCGGCGGTGCTGGTCACTCTCATCCTGGCGGCGGCGGGCGGGCGCCCACCTTCGTGCACGGCGACGTCCTCGCCCTGCCGTTCGCGGACCACACGTTCGCCGCCGTCACCGTCGGCTGGGGTGTCCGCAACGTGCCGGACCTGCCGCGCGCCCTGGCGGAGATGGCGCGCGTGACGCGGCCGGGCGGGCGCCTCGTCTGTCTCGAGTCCACGCGTCCGCCCGAGGGATTCGGACGTCGCTTCCACCGGGTGTGGTTCGACAAGGTCGTGCCCGCGCTCGGTCGGGCCGTGGCCGGCGAGGGGTGTGCGTACGAGTACCTGCCGGCGTCGGTCCGGGACTTCCCCGACGCCGACGCGCTGGCCGCGCTGATGGCGGACGCCGGTCTCGTGCGGGTGCGCTACAGGCGACTCGGGTTTGGTGCGGTCGCCCTCCACGTCGCGGAGAAGCCGTGAGGGGGCGAGGCGGGCGACGGCGCCGGTGGCCGGTGGCCGATGGCGACGGAGGGCGAGACGTGACCGCACGGGGTGAAGGGTGACGAGCCGGCAGGCCTTGCGCTGGCGATCCGGCGCACAGCGGCGCCGGTACTCCGCGGGAATGAACGCGGTCGAGGCACGCCTGACGGTCGTGGCAGGAGCCTACGCAGGGTCGCTCGGCGAGGCCGCCCGCAGCACGCTCACCGCCGGCGGGAAGCGGGTGCGTCCGCTGCTCACGCTGCTGTGCGCCGACCGGCGCGCGCCCATCCCGGGCGGCGTCATCCACGCCGCAGCCGCGACTGAGCTCCTGCACATGGCGACGCTCGTCCACGACGACGTCCTCGACAGGGCCGAGTTGCGGCGCGGCCGCGCGACGGTGGCGCACGGGTTCGGCGTCGCGACCGCCGTGTCGACCGGCAATTACCTGCTCGCCCGGGCGTTCGCGGAGCTCGCGCAGACCGGGGACGGCGCCGCCGTGGCTCTGCTGAGCAGGACCGCCGTCGGGCTCTCCGAGGGCGAGGTCCTGCAACGCAACGAGGCCTACGACATCACGCTGGGAAGCGACGCGTACAGGCGACGGTGCGAGCGCAAGACGGCCGATCTCTTCGCCGCGGCGTGCCGGCTGGGCGCGCTGCTCTCCGGGCTGCACCACGGCGATCAGGACGCGCTCTCGGCCTATGGGCGGAGCCTCGGCCTTGCCTTCCAGGTCTTCGACGACATCCTGGACCTCAGCGGTGACGAGGCGCGCACGGGCAAGCGGCGTGGCACGGATGTGCGCGCCGGCACCGTCACCCTTCCCCTCATCTTCGCCCTCGAGGCGAAGCCCGATCTCGGGCCGCGACTTCGCGCGGGCGGCGAACTTGACGATGCCGCCGTCGCCGCCGTCATCGCCGGGGTCCGGGCGTCGGGAGCCATCGACCGGGCGCGGGAGGCTGCGCTGGGCTCGATCGCGGAGGCGCGGCGCGTCCTCGCGACCTGCTCAGAAGGCGTGGAGCTCGACCTGCTCGAGCAGGTCGCAAGCTCGGTCGTCGACCGCTACGCCTGACCAGGGCGGCGGTGCCAACGGGGACCGGCGGGGCAGGGCGCGTCCGCGGCGACACGTTTCCGCGGGCGGGCGTAGAATGTCGTGCTGCCGGGGCGTCCCCCTGCGGACGACCCGCGCGGTCCGCGCCGTCACCGCCTCGACGGGGCGCAGCACGCGACAGGGAGCAGAGTGGACAGCACGCAGATCGAGACCCTCGCCGTGCGGGCCGGGCTGGACGCGATCTGGAGCAGAGTGGCCGAGGGGCGACGGCTGAGCGCAGCGGACGCCGTCGCCCTCCTCGAGACCGACGACCTCCTCGCCCTCGGCGCGCTCGCCGACTTCGCCCGCTCGCGCGCCGTCGGCGACGACGTCTTCTTCATCGCCAACCGCCACATCAACCACACCAACGTCTGCCGCAACCGCTGCCTGTTCTGCGCCTTCAGTCACGACGACGGCGACGCCGACGCCTTCACGTTGTCGGTGGACGAGGTCGTCGAGAAGGCGCGCGAGACGCTCACCGGCGGTATCACCGAGATCCACATCGTCGGCGGCGAGCACCCCGATCTGCCGTTCGAGTACTACCTCGACATGATGCGCGGCCTCAAGGAGCTGGCGCCGGACGTCCACATCCAGGCGTTCACGGCGAGCGAGATTGCGCACCTGGCCAACGTCGCCGGCCTCTCGGTGGAGGGCACGCTCCTCGCCCTCAAAGAAGCGGGCCTGGGTTCGTTGCCCGGCGGCGGGGCCGAGGTCTTCAGCGGCCGCGTCCGCGAGCTGATCTGCGAGCGCAAGATCAGCGGCCAGGAGTGGCTCGACGTGATGCGTGCCGCCCACGGCGTCGGCCTCAAGTCGAACGCGACCATGCTCTACGGCCACGTCGAGACGCCGGCCGAGCTCGCCGACCATATGGTCCGCCTGCGCGACCTGCAGGACGACACCGGCGGCTTCAACGCCTTCATCCCGCTCTCGTTCCAGCCGGCCCACACGGGCTTGAGCGATCTGCCGGGACCGACCGGCTTCGACGACCTCAAGATGCTCGCCGTCGGCCGCCTGGTCCTCGACAACTTCCTCCACGTCAAGGCGTTCTGGATCAATGTCGGTCTCAAGCTCGCGCAGGTCTCGCTCGCCTTCGGCGTCAACGACCTCGACGGCACGGTGGTGGAGGAGAAGATCAGCCACGCGGCAGGCGTGGACACGGGACAGGAGCTGACGCGCGACGAGCTCGTGCGCGTGATCCGCGGTGCGGGGCGCACGCCGGTCGAGCGCGACACGCTCTACAACGTCGTGCGCCGCTACGACGACTGAGGCTGGGGCGGCGCCGTGGACGACGCGATGAGGGTGGACGGCGTGGCGATGGAGACGACGTGAGCGACACGAACGCCCCGGTGCGCGTTGGGCGCATCGAGTTCATCAACTGCTTCCCCCTGTACGACCACTTCGAGGAGGAGCTCGCCGCGCGCGGGGTGGCCGCCGAGATCGTCGAAGGGCATCCGGCGGCGCTCAACGCGCTGCTCGCGGAGGGCGAGATCGACGTGGCGCTCCCGTCGTCGATCGCCTTCGCCCGGCACGCCGACCGGTGGGCCGTCTTGCCGCACGTATCGATCAGCGCGATGGGCGCGGTCGACTCGGTGCAGTTGTTCACGCAGGTGCCCCTGGCCGAGGCTCGCCGCATCGCGCTGACGGAGCAGAGCGCGACGTCCGTCTGCCTCGTCAAGGTCCTCTGCCACCAGTGGGGCCTGACGCCCGAGTTCGTGCCGCGCCGCGGGCCTCTCTCCGAGGTCATGGCGAGCGCCGACGGCCTGGTGCTGATCGGCGACGAGGCGCTGCATGTGTTGCGCACGCACGTCTTCCCGAACAACTACGACCTCGGCGAGGAGTGGCAGCGGGTGAGCGGCCTGCCGATGGTCTTCGCGGTGTGCGCCGCGCGGAATGACTTCGTCGCCGCGCGGCCGGGCGCCGCCGACGCGGTCGGGCAGGCGCTGCTCGCCTCGCGCGACCGCTGCGCGGCGCAACCCGAACAGACCGCCGCCGACGCCGCCCTGCGCTACGACTTCAGCCAGGCCTACCTGACGGAGTACTTCGACCGGCTGAAGTACGGCTTCACGCCCGAGTACCGGCGCGGCCTCCTCGAGTTCTACCGCCGTGCCGCGGCCATCGGTGAGCTCGACGCGGTCCCCGAGCTCGCGGAGCTCGGCGCCGGTGACTGAGGGAGCGCGCACGTTCGCCGGGCTGCCCGGCCGGGATGTCGTTCGCCGATGACGCGCCTCAGCGAAGCCGCGGCCCTCGGCCTCCTCGAGCGCGGCGACCTGATCGAGCTTGGCCTCCGCGCCGACGAGCTGCGCCGCCGCCTGCACCCGGGCGGCGAGGTCACCTTCATCGTCGACCGCAACATCAACTACACCGACTACTGCCTCTCGGGCTGTCGTTTCTGCGCCTTCTACAAGAAGTCCGGCAGCGGGGAGGGGTACCTCCTCACTCAGGAGGAGATCCACCAGAAGATCCAAGAGACGATCGACCTCGGCGGCACGGCGATCATGATGCAGGGCGGCCTGAGCCCCGACCTCGACATCAGCTGGTTCGAGGAGGTCTTTCGCGGGATCAAGGAGCGCTTCCCGCGGGTCCACCTGCACTGCCTCTCGCCGCCCGAGGTCGTGCACATCGCAAAGCAGAGCGGGCTGACGGTCGAGGCGACGCTGCGCCGCCTGCATGCGGCGGGCCTCGGCTCGCTGCCCGGCGGCGGTGCCGAAGTGCTCGTCGACCGCGTGCGCGCCGAGATCAGCCCGCACAAGATCCCGACCGACACGTGGCTCGGGGTCATGCGCGTGGCGCACGGGCTCGGCATGCGCACGACGGCGACGATGATGTTCGGCTCGCTCGACACGCCGGCCGAGCGCATCGAGCACCTGCGGCGCGTCCGCGACCTGCAGGACGAGACCGGCGGCTTCACGGCCTTCATCCCGTGGACCTTCCAGGCCGGCAACACGGCCCTCGAGGAGGGCCACGTGCCGGCCACCGGTAGCGACTACCTGCGCCTGCTTGCCGTCAGCCGCCTCTACCTCGACAACGTGCCCAACGTCCAGGCCTCGTGGGTAACGCAGGGCCTGCGCATGGGGCAGGTCGCGCTCGCCTTCGGCGCCAACGACATGGGCTCGACGATGATCGAGGAGAACGTCGTCAAGGCGGCGGGCGTGAGCCACACCATCACCGTCGAGGAGATGGTGCGGCTCATCCGCGCCGCCGGCTTCACGCCCGTGCAGCGCGACACGCTCTACGGGGAAGTGCGCCGGTTCGACTGACGCCGGCCGGCCCGACGGGCGGGCTTTGCCGCGTTGCACGCTTCCGCGTCCGCGGCGCGAGCGATACCATCGGCCGCGGGAATCCTGGCGACGCGGAGGTGCGCGATGATCGAGCAGGTCTTCTGGCAGGCCGAGCGCGAGTGCGAGGCGGAGGAGCCACCCGCCGACGCGCCGCTCCCCGAGGCCGTCGACGTCGCCGTCATCGGCGGCGGCCTCACCGGCCTCTCGGCGGCGCGCACCTTGGCCAGCGGCGGCGCCTCTGTCGCCGTGTTCGAGACCAACACCGTCGGCTGGGGGGCGAGCGGTCGCAACGGCGGTCAGGTCTCGGTCGGCGGCAAGCGCGGCCCGGACGGCTGGACGAAGCAGTACGGCAAAGAGACCGCCGCCCGCCTCTTCAAGGCCGCCAAGGATTCGGTCACCTTCGTGGACGACCTCGTCAAGGACGAGAACATCGACTGCGGCTGGACGCTGTGCGGCAAGTACGCCGCGTGCAGCAAGGCCGAGCACTTCGGCCACCTCGCCGACTGGCAGAAGTATCTGGCCGAGACGTTCGACTACAAGGTCGAGCTCGTGTCTCCGGTGCGACAGCGAGACGAGCTCGGCAGCGACGCCTACCACGGTGGCATGGTCGACGAGTTCGCCGGCATGCTCAACCCGTACCTGTTCACGCGCGGGCTCGCCGCGGCGGCGCTCAAAGCCGGAGCGCAGATTTTCGAGCGCACCGAGGTGCTGGCCCTGACGCCCGCAGGCAGCGGCTGGACGGTGACGACCTCGCACGGCTCGCTCACGGCGAGCGACGTCTTCGTCGCGACCAACGGTTACACGGGGGACGCCACACCGACGCTGAAGCGCCGCGTCGTCTCGGTAGGCAGCCACATCATCGCCACCGAGCCGCTCGGCGAGGAGCTCGCCCTGAGCGTCCTGCCCAAGCGGCGCATCTGCTACGACACCAAGAAGATGCTCTTCTACTTCGTCCTGTCGGCGGACGACCGGCTGGTCTTCGGCGGCCGGGCCGCTTGGCGTCCCCTCACGGCACAGCGGAGCGGCAAGATCCTGCGCAAGCGCATGGTGGAGTACTTTCCGCAGCTCGCCGGTACGAAGGTCGAGTACACGTGGCACGGGCAGGTCTGCATGACGCTGGACTTCGACCCGCACTTGGGCAAGATCGACGGCCTCTACTACAGCATGGGCTACTGCGGCCACGGCGTCGCGCTGTCGGCCTATTTGGGCGACGTCATGGGCAGGGTGATCGCCGGCAAGCCCGAGGACAACGCCTTCCTGCAGCTCAAACCCTTGCCGCGGATCCCCGGCTACACGGGCAACCCCTGGTTCCTGCCGGCGGCCGACGTCTATTACCGGACCTACGACCGGCTGAAGTAGAAGCGGGACGCCGCGATCGAGCGACGGGGGCGGCGGCGCGGCCGCGCCGCCGCCCCGTCGCCTCACTCGACCCCAAAGGGCGGCTGGGCCGCGGCGTCGGGACGCACCCCGTCTGAGAGTGCCTCGAGCTCCCTTTGCGTGCGGCGGTCGCCACCGGCGGTGATACGCCGCCACTCGCGTGCCAGCGTCGGCCCTCCGACGGCGAGGCCCAGGAGCGAGAGTACGCCGCCGACCGCGAGGACGTAGCCCGAGATAAGGTCGTAGAGGAGTGGTGCGGTGAGCGATCCCAGCCAGCCGGCGACCTGCATCGAGGTCGTCTCGATCCCGGTGACGGTGCCGAGCCACTTGGGCGGACTCACCTGGATGAGGAACGCCTGCTTCGCAGGGTAGGAGAAGGCGATCGCCAGCCCTTCGACGACATTGACGAGCAGAAAGAGCGTCAGGTTCGTGGTCGAGCCGTAGAGGATCCAGGCGATGCCGGAGATGGTGTAGCCGACGAACATCAGGGCGAAGCGGCTGTACCGGTCGGCGAGCATGCCGCCGGCGAACGAGAGCAGCATGGGGACCGAGAAGGCGACCCACGTGAGACCGATGTAGGTCTTCGACGCCCCGAGGTGGTCGAGCCAGATGCTCCAGACGACTTCCCAGCCCCCCATCGCGTAGTGGCTCAGGAAGGCGATCACGACGAAGGCGATGATGGGGCCCGTCAGGATCTCGCGGTAAGGCGGCCGCTCGGTCCTTTTCTGGCCACGGGCCTCGCGGGCGGCGCGGCGCGCGTGCGTCGCGGCCGGCTCCTTGACGAAGATGAGCATGACGATGGTAGTGACCGCGGCAAGGGCGGCGCCGAAGTAGAAGATCGCGTAGAAGCCGGACAGGCCGCCGCCGGCGAGATGGTAGAGCGGAGGTGCCAGCGCCGGCCCCACGATCAATCCCCCGAACTGGGCCGTCGTCAGGATGCCGTAGGCCTTGCTGCGGTCGCGCTCAGGCGTGATGTCGGCGATGAAGGCCTGTCCGGCCGGGCCCACGCCCGCCGTCCCGATCCCTTCGAACAGGCGGAACAGGATGAACCACAGGGGGTTCGCGGTCGTCGTGAACAGCAGCATCGCCACCGAGGTGAGGGCCACGCCGCCGACCATGACCGGCTTCCTTCCGACGGAGTCGCTCAGCCATCCGAGCGGCGACGAGAAGAGCAAGGTGCCCACGTAGTACATCGAGGCGATGACGCCGATCATCAACATGGAGCTGTGCGCCTGGTCCTTGAGGAACAGAGGCAGGTAGGGAAGGATCGCTCCGAAGGCGGTCCACGCGACGAAGCTCGCCGCACAGACGACGCCGAGCTGGAACCACTTCGTGCGCTGGCGGGGCTCGTCCGGCTCGGACCTGGAACTCGGCCCACGCGGCGGCTGCCCCTCGCTGGGGGTCCGCGTCTCGTTCATGACGTCGTCAGAGGAATCCATGGCTGTGTGGGAGCGCCCTGCTGGGACCGCAGCTTGCGGTCACGCCGGCCCCACCTCCACTCGGCCGGCTCCACCGCGCACCTTGCCCTAGGCTATCACCGGGCCACCGGGCCGTTCAGCCGCGCCGCCGCCGGTCGGCGCGTGAAGGTCAGACGGCTGGCGATCAGGCGTCCCGCAGCGACGGGACGAGGAACGCCAACAGGGCAGGCACGGCGACGACGAGCCCGGCGACGACGAACAACGGCTGTACGCCGACTGAGCCAGCCAGCGCCCCGCCGGCGATCACGGAGACTGCGTAGGCGCCCTGCGTGAGCATGAAGCGCGATCCCCAGACGCGACCACGGATGTGCTCGGGCACGACCTGCTGAACGTAGGTGTCGATGGCGATCAGCCCGGCGGCGTTGGCGGCACCGATGAAGGCGAAGATGACGGCGGCGACCCAGACCTGACCCGCCGTGGCCACGGCAGCCATGCCCGCACCCGTCAGCGCGAAGCCGGCGATGATCGCACGGCCGACAGGCAGTCGCCTGGCGAGGCCGGCCACGATCAGTGAGCCGGTGAGGTAGCCGATGGCGATCGCGGCCTCGAATATCCCGAACTGCGCGATCGCCAGGTCGAGGATGCCGCCTTCGCCGCCGTCGCCGAGCACGTCGACGGCGAGGAAGAAGGTGAGGGGCAGGGTGGCGCCGAGACCGAGAGCGATCGCGACCGCCAACAGGGTGTTGGCGAGCAGCCCCTTGTGCCGCCGGATCGTCACGAACCCCTCGCGCAGCTCGCGGGTGAAGGAGTGCGCGGCCCGCTCCGTCGCGCGCACCGGCCGCGCATACGACATCAGTGCGAGCGTGATCGCCGACACGAGGAAGGTACCGGCGTCGATGCGGAAGGCCGTTGTGGTGGAGACCGCCGCGAGCAGGAACCCGGCTCCGGCATAGCCGAGCACTTCCGTCAACGTCTCAGCGGAGGCGAGGAGCGAGTTCGCCCGCAGCAACTGTCCTTCGGTGACGATGTCGGGAAGCAGGGAGAGCTTGGCCGGGTCAAAGAGGACCGTGAGGCTCGCCATGACGAAGCTCAGGGCGAAGACGCTCCAGAGCGCGTAGTCGGCCGCGACCGGCACCAGCAGGACGACGCCGATGCGGGCGATCTCGGCCGCCAGCATGACGCTGCGCTTGTCGAACCGGTCGATGATGATGCCCGCGAACATCCCGAACGCCAGATACGGCAGGGTGTAGATCGCGAAGGCGATGCCGGTGGAGAGCGCCGAATCGGTAGCGCCGTAGACGAGCCACGGAAAGGCGAGCATGTAGAAGCGGTCGCCGACCTGCGACACGAACTGGCCGGCCCACAAGAGGGCGAAGTTGCGGTTCGCCCATAGCGCCGGCCTTCTCGCCGTCTCGACCGAATCCAAGCTCGCTCCCGCCCGCCGTACTGCGCTGCCTCTTCGATCAGACCCGGCCGGCACCCCAGCCCCGAGGCCCTTGCCCGTCACGGGCGAGAGTCCATCATCAATCCATGCCGCTGGGAACAGCTGTGCGTGACGACCGCGACTCTCGCGACGGATTCAGAAACCATAAGAGAAATAGCGTTGCCATTTCTGACACGTGTTGTCCAATCTGGCAATACGGCGCCGTCTCGTCACGCGATATGGACAACGCCGGCTCTCGGAGAATGCGGGATCGGCTCCCGTAGCATGCCGCCCACGTTGATTGTCAACCACTGTGTATCGGCAGTGGAGCGTCGAGCATGAGGAGGAGCCGCATGCATTCCTCGGTGAAGATTCACTCAGTCAAGATTCACTAAGCCAGCAGCCTGGTTGTGTGCGTCAAGTTGT
>DDYF01000027.1 GCA_002347645.1 Thermoleophilia bacterium UBA2241
ACAACTTGACGCACACAACCCGGTGCTCGCACCCTCTCCGTGCCGTTGTCACGCGGGCATGGTCGTGCTCAGCCAGACGAACATGTGTTCGCGGGTGGGCAGTGCAGGCGGCGAGGCTGCGGTCAGTACGTTATGAGGCTGAAAACGTCGTACCCTTGGAGCTTCTCGCGACCCTTGAGCCCTGCGAGCTCGATGAGGAACGCCATGCCGACGACCTTGCCGCCGAGCTTCTCCACGAGGTCGATCTTGGCGCGCGCGGTGCCGCCCGTGGCGAGCAGGTCGTCGTGGATGAGCACGTTCTGCCCCGGGGTCACGGCGTCGGCGTGGACCTCGAGCTTGTCAGTGCCGTACTCGAGGTCGTACTCGGCCGACACGGTGTCGAACGGCAGCTTGCCCGGCTTACGCGCGCAGACGAAGCCGGCGCCGAGGCCGTAGGCGACGGCGGCGCCGAGGATGAAGCCCCGCGCCTCGGCGCCCAGAACGATGTCAACGTGCTTCCCGGTGCCGTATTCGACGATGCGGTCGACCGCCTCGCGCAGCGTGGTCGGGTCCTGCAGCAGCGGCATGATGTCGCGGAAGAGGATGCCCTCTTTGGGAAAGTCGGGGATCGCGCGCACCTTCGCGGCGAGGTCGATCAGGCCGTCACTCATGGTTGGCTCCTCGGTCGGCGTTGTGGTGTGGGTGCAGGGCGCCCCACGCGCGTGCGGGGCGCGGCCGGTCTCAGGTCTCGTCAGCCGCCCCGGCGGTCAAGCGGCGGATGCCGCGCGTGAGCAGCAGCTGGCGGAGCTGCGTGGTGGCCTGGACGATGTCCTCCAGCTGGTCGAGGCCTTCGCGCCGGCGCTCGGGGCGTCGTGAGCGGAGCGCCGGGAGCAGGACCTGTTCGACCAGACCCAGCTCGCGGTCGATGGCGCTCTTGACCAGACGAAGGTTCTTGGGCCGCAGGCCGTTGAGCGCCAGCTGGGCGGCGGCGCCGACGATGCCGCAGTCGGTCTCGCCGTAGCGGCGCACGCCGCTGACCTGACGCGCCTTGACCAGCTCATACTCCTCGAGCTCGGCCAGCAACGAGAGGTCGGCACCCGTGAGCTGCATGACCTCTTCGGCCGTGTAGGCGCGCTCTTCCCCAGGCACGACGAAGTCGGCCTTGCGCAACCCCTGGCGGGTCGCCGCGGCACCGGCCGCCGGGCTGCGCTCGAGTTCGCGGCGGATGACTTTGAGCGGCAGGTACTCGTCACGCTGCATCGTCAGCACGCGCACGAGCCGGTTGAAATCGTCCTGCGAGTAGAGGCGATAGCCCGACTTCGTGCGCCGCGGCATGACGAGGCCCTGCTCTTCGAGGTAGCGCAGCTTGCTGACGCTGAGGTCGGGGAACTCGCCTTTCAGGCGGTCGACGACCGAGCCGATCGTGAGGAGCTTCTCGTCCTCGATGTCGAACAGGAGCTCGACCGGATCACGGCTCACGGTACGACAAAGGTCAGTTTGTACTTGCCGATCTGGATCTCGTCGCCGTCGGCGAGCACCGTCGCGTCGGCGCGCTTCCGGTTGACGTACGTACCGTTGAGGCTGCCTTCGTCGGTGAGCACGTAGCGTTCGCCCTCGCGCTGCACGACGGCATGGTTCCGCGACACGGTGACGTCGTCGAGGAAGATGTCGGCGGCAGGGTGACGTCCGACGCTGGTGCGCTCCGCCTGAAGGGCGTAGGTCTCGCCGGCACGGCCCCCGCCGCTGCGGATGACGAGCGCGGCCTGGTCGCGTGGCACACCGGCCAAGGGACCCAGCGTGCCCTCCTCTTCACCCGGCTGGAAGCTCAGCGTGGCCTGGTCGTCGGCTTGCTCCGCGACGAGGCTGGCCCCACACCGCGCGCAGAACGCCGCCGCGTCCGAGTTCTTGAACCCGCACTCGGGACAGAACACCGTCAGCCCCTCGTCGGCTCCCCGGCGGGATCGTCGCTCAAGGGTGCGGGGCCCTGACCGGCAAGGATGCGCTTGAGCCCCTCCACGTCGTCGGCGCTGATGACGGATTCGCCCTCATTGTGCTTCTTCTGCAGGCGCATGACGAGCTCGGCACGCAGGATGTCGAGCTTGCCCTGCAGGATCCTCCGCTGGCGGGAGATCTCGCGCTCTTCGGCTTCGAGTTTGCCGATGAGCGCCCGCAGGTCGTCGTCCGATCTGGAAACGAGGTCGACGATATCGTCCATCGCGCGCAGCCTCCGTGGGTAGCGGGACTGTCTACGTTAGCGGAGCGCGACTCAACGTTCAAGTTCAGGTTGAGGCGGTCCTCCCGCATCCAAGGGCTCACCGTCGGGACGGGTGGGCACCTCGACCGTAACGATGCCACGGTCGCGCAGGCGGGCGAGGGCCTCCAGAGCGTCGTACTCGTCGAACTCTCCGCCGACGAGGATGCCCTCGACGATGTCTCCGACGCTACGGGCGCCAGGTCCGACGTAGCCCAGCACGCGCGCCTCGGCCGGGCCGTCCGTGGTGCCGTCGCGTGCGCGCACCGCGACGAGCGCCGGCGCGGGCAGCTGACGTCGCAGTCGCTGGACCTCGTCTATGCGCCTCATCCCTTCCATGAGCAGCGAGGCGGTCGGCAGGTTGCAGCTATCGTCGTCGACCGCCGCCTGGGTGTCGAAGTCGAAGTTCCCCTCCTCCAGGCCGAGCAAGCCGTAGAATGCCTTCTCCGCCTTCAAGTTGCCGTACGAGGCGCCGACCAGACGACCCTCGCGGAACGCCAGTTCGCCCGCCTTCACCCCGTCAGCGTCGCGCAGGACGAGACGCCCCGTCTTGCCGCCCAGCGACGTCATCTCGATGAGGTCGCTGAGCGCCAGTTCGCCCAGGTCGCCCTTCAGTCCCACGCGTGTCCTGCCCCTCGCCGCGGCTCGACCGGCCCACGTCCCATTCTAGCCTCTCCGGCTCGTGGGGCCATCCTCGGCCGCCGCTCACCGCCAGCGTGGCCCCGCTGACCCTGCGGAGACCGCTGCACGCTCATGCTCGCGGCGCCCGGTGACGATACAGGGAGGGCGGGCGCCGGACCCCAGCCTCGGCAAAGGCGTCGCCTGCGCTGACAATGGCTGATATATATACTGCGCACACCGCGACGCCTGTATGAAGGGAGCACGCGTGGTCAAGCGCAAGGGTCTCGTGATCAACGATCGTCAGCTGGACCGCTGCGACGACCTTCTGCAGAAGCTCAAGGAGGTCTCGGGGTCCAGCTTCCTCGCCCTCATCTCGACGTCTGGGCAACCGATCACGACGGCGTCGGACGACTACCACCCCGAGACCCTCTCCCTGGCCTCGCTCGCAGCGAGCTCCTTCGCCGCGACCCAGCAGCTGGCGAAGATCCTCGACGAGAACGAGTTCACCCTCCTGTTCCACGAGGGCAAGGGCTTGAACCTGCACGTCTCCCAGGTGACGGACCAGGTCCTCCTCATCGTCACCTTTGGCCGTGACACCCAGGTGGGCAAGGTGAGGCTCTACACCCAGCGCGCCATCGAGGTCCTGCGCCAGCTCTTCGAGGGGCCGGACGACGAGGAGGGTCCGGCCATGGACTCCGACTTCGAGACCGACGCCGGGCTCGCGATCGACGACCTGTTCAAGGACTTGTGAGGGCTCCTCGATGCCGCTGATCAACTTCGCCGCGCGCGAGATCAACTACAAGATCGTCTACTACGGCTGCGGGCTGTGCGGCAAGACGACCAACATCCAGTACATCCACCGCACCATCAACCCCGACGCGCGCGGCAAGCTCGTCTCCATCGCGACAGAAGAGGAGCGCACGCTCTACTTCGACTTCCTGCCGCTCACCCTCGGCACCGTCAAGGGCATGCAGACCCGCTTCCACCTCTACACGGTGCCGGGCCAGAGCTACTACAACGCGAGCCGCAAGCTCGTCCTGCAGGGCGTCGACGGCGTGATCTTCGTCGCCGACTCCCAGATCACGCGCCTCGACGAGAACGTCGAGAGCTACCTCAACCTCTGGGACAACCTCCTCGGCCAGGGCGACGACCTCACCAAGCTGGGGTTCGTCATCCAGATGAACAAGCGAGACCTGACCGATGTGTTCTCGGTCGAGGACCTCAACGAGCTCCTCAACCACACCGGCTCCCCCGTGACCGAGGCGTGCGCGGTGACCGGTGAGGGCGTCTTCGACACGCTCAAGATCGTCTGCAAGCAGGTTATCGCCAAGACCGGCTGACGCCGGCGGCGCCGCTGTCCCTCCTCCCCACCGTCCGGTCCTGCTGCGCGTCGCCCGGCGGCGACGTCAAGACCCGGTCCCCACGCGCTTGATCCAGTCCCGCGGGCGGTAGACCGACACGTACGTCTCGCGAAAGAGCACGTCCCCGCCGGCATCGCGCACCGTGCGCACGACCTTCACGCTCTTGCCGTCCGCCCCCTGTTCCCAGCGGACCACGCCCTCCGGCAGGTCGGCGTCGTGCACCACGCGGGGCTGCGCGCGCGACGACGCCGGCTTACGGACATCATAGTAGCAACTCGTCGCGTAGGCGACCTCTCGCCCGGTCTTCCCCACGATGGCGACGGTCAGCGCCGAGCCGTCGACCCAGCTGCGGATCATGACGGCGCGGCCAGTGTCGTTCTCGAACCTGAGATCCGGACCGCCCCAGCTCACGGTCGCGTCCCGCCCGACGGGGTAGTGCGTGATCAGGAGTCCATGCGCGTGACGCTCGACGACCGGCAGTCCGGCGAAGAAGACGGCGTTGAAGAGCGTGGTCGCGTACTGGCAGATGCCTCCCCCGACTCCCTGACGCAGGACGCCGTCGCCCGCGATCACGGGAGCGAAGTCGAAGCCGCGGTTGACGCTGCGCGGGCCCATCGCGCCGTTCAGCGAGAACACCTCCCCGGGCTCCACGATGGTCCCGTCGACGAGCTTGGCGGCGAGGGCGATGTTGGTCTTGCGTCCGGGGTTCGAGGCGTCGAAGTACGTCGTGAACTGCGACCCGAGCGAAGCGAGCCCCATACTCTGGATGTCGTCGCTCGAGAGCCTCGGCAGCGCCGGGCGCAGCGCTACGATCACGGTGCGCAGCCCCGCGCCGCCGGCGGCGGCGTCCATGTCGCCGACGAGGCGCTCCATGTCGAGCACGACCCCGTCGCGGCTCGGCTCCACGCTGATCCCCCCCGCCTTGTGGACCACGATCGCCGCGTCCCTGGGTGGGTCCTCGGCCCAGGCGAACAGCTCGTGCAGGCGTGCTCGCGCCCGCGGGTTGTCGAACGTGAGGGGATGTTCGTCGGCGTCGTCTCCGGAGTTCACGCTGAGCATCGCAGCGAGCTCCGCCGGCGACAGTTCGGCGGTCTGTTCCCGCAGCCTCAGCGTGAGCGGCGACGAGAGGTAGGTCCCGGCGGCGGCGGCCCGCTCTTCGGCCTCGTCGGTGCCAACCTTCGGCGCGACAGAGGTCAGCGGCACCTCCCCCGTGTAGGCGCGCCCCTGCCCGAGCGCCGCGAGGATCGCCCGCTCCAGCGCCGGGGCGTCGACGGCGACGCCGTCCCTGCCCGGCACGACGCTGACCTCGCGGCCCTGTAACCCCAACATCGCGTCGCGGGCCGGGACGTCGACGACCGCGCGCACGGCCTCGAGCCCCTGCTCGAACGCGGCGCCGTCGACCCTGACGACCGGTGCCGGAGCCGTGCCGCCGCCGAAGGGCAGCCAGACGGAGAGGCCCAGCGGCAGATCGCGCCGGCCGTGCGCGCCGGCGACAAGCGCCGTAGCCGGCACGTCGACGACGATCCCGAGTGATTCGAGCGGGAGGCTCAACGGCTCTCCTCCGGTGGCGAGCGTCACCGTCCCGACAGCCGGCAGGAGTTCGGACCCAAGCTTGTCTTCGGCGGCCGCGGCCGTCAGACGACCGAGGTCGACGCCCGCCACTTCGACGCCCGGCCCGATGCGGCCGGCCAGGGCCACCTGCGCCGCCACGAAGGCCAGGACCACGAGCGCGGCGGCGACGGCCGAGACGAGCCACGGGTGGCGCCGCCACCAGCGGCGGCGGGCGGCGGGCGCCGCAAGAGGCGCCGCTACGGCGATGTCGGGGTGCAGTCGGTCGTCCACGCTCGGAGCGCCAGCACGACGCCCGTCGCTCGCGGGCGCCGGCTAAGCTGTGGTCCTCGGGTCACGGTACGGTACCGGGTTCTGCCGACCGGCGTCGTGTCCTTCCCCAGAGCCGAAGCGCGAGGGCTCCAAGATACGTCACCGCGACGCTTCTTCCACGACGGCGTGCACCTCGGCCACGAACCGCTCAGCGAGTGCGCGCGAGGCGCGCTCGTCCGCGCCCTCCGCGTAGACGTGGAAGACCGGCTCGTCGGCGTCGGGCAACAGCTGCGACCATTCGTCTCCGCGCCGCATGGTGATCCCGTCGATGAGGCTGAGCTCGGCCGGGTCGCGCTCGCCTCCCGTGCCGCCGGCCTCGGGCTCGAGCACATCGTCGCCGTCGCCCACTCCCCCCGACGCCGCGAGACTCGCGCCCTCTGCCTCGACCATGCGTTGCAGGCGCTCGGTCGCGACGCGCATCACGGTGCCTTTGAGCGTCCAGGGACAGGGGACCGTGCGGTGCACCAGCGTGCTCGACGGGACGGCCGCGACGAGCTCCGACAACGGTTGTGCGTGCGGTGCGAGCAGCTCCAGAAGCTTGCCGAGGCTCATGACGGCGTCGAAGGCCGGAAGGAACTGCGGGAAGACGTAGCCGCCTCCCAGCGCGCCGGCGAAGACGACGCCATCCTCGGAAGCTGCCCGCGTGAACGCGGGCATCGACACCTTGCTGCGCACGACCTCGACGTCGAAGGGCTCGGCAAGGGCCTCCGCGAGGCGGGTCACGGTGAGGGGCAGCACGATGCGGGCCCCCTTCTGCGTCTGCTGCGCGACGAGCTGCAAGTAGAGCAGCAGCGTCTTCTCCGCCGTCACCTCCTCCCCGCTGTCGTCGACGACGAAGAGGCGATCCGCATCAGGCGAGATGACGAGTCCCATGTCCGCGCCCATGACGCCGACCAGCCGGCGGACCTCGGTGACGTTGTCGGCGAGCTCCTCGGCGCTGATGCTCGTGTACCGCTGGTCGGTAAAGGCGCGCACCGACAGCACCTCGGCGTTCAGGGCACCCAGGATGTTGGGCAGGACCAGCGACGCCGCCGAGAACGAGTAATCGACCACCAGACGGTAGGAGCGGTTGCGGATGCGCTCGATGTCCCAGTTCCGCGTCAACCCGCGCACGTACGTCTCCATCGCGCGGTCCGGGAACTGGATCTCGCCGAACTCGCTGTAGAAGGCACGCCTGAAGTCCTGGCGCCCGTAGTACTTCTCGATGTCCTTCTGGCGCTTCTCGCTGATCGTCACGCCCGGCGGCTCGAAGACCTGGATCTGGACCATCTCCGGGTCCCAGGGCGAGATGCGTACGTGCATGCCGCCCTGCGTGTTGCCGTTCTTCACCTCGAAGCGGTTGATGGCGCTGCTCGCCACGCGGAGGTCGCGGACCACCACACCCGTCGAGTTGAGGCCGCAGATCAGCGCCCTCTTGAACACCCGTGACGCCGGGTGCGCGTCGCGGCTCGTCGTGACGCGGGCGCCCTTCGCCAGCGTGGTCCCGTAGGCCATGGCGAGCTTGAGCGCGAGCTCGGCCGTGATATCGACGTTGATGAGGCCGACGACGCCCTCCTTGCCGAACAGGTGCGACGTCCCGCGCGACTCCCAGATGATGCTCGAGTTGATCTGCGCCCCCGATTCCACGCTCTTGAAGGGGTACACCTTGACGTCGGGTGCTATCGTTGCCCCCTCGCCGATGACGCACTCGTCGCCGAGCGCGACGCCCTCGCTCAGCGTGACGCCCGCCTTGATGTCGCAGTTCTTGCCGACGATCGAGCCCACCACCTTGCTGGCGGCGCCGATGTACGTGTTGGCGTCGACCACGCTGCGCCGCGTTTCGGCGTGCTCCTTGACCACCACGTTGCTGCCCAGTACGGAGTACGAGCCGACGCGCGCCTGGGGAGAGACCTTGGCGTAGTTGCCGATGTACGCGGGCCCGGTGACGTTCTCCAGCGAGTCGAGGTTGATGTTCTCGCCGATGAAGATGCGCTGGTCCAGCTCTATGCCGGAGATGGCGGCATCGAGCTTGCCGTCGAGCACGTCACAGTTGGCCGCCAGGTACTGCTGCAGGCTGCCGATGTCCTGCCAGTACCCGTCCGCGACGTAGCCGTACAGCGGCGCGCCCATATCGAAGAGCCTCGGGAAGAGGTCCTGGCTGAAGTCGAAGGGCACACCCGCTGGAATGTGGTCGAACACCTCCGGCTCGAGGACGTAGATACCGGTGTTCACCGTGTCGGAGAACACCTGCCCCCACGTCGGCTTCTCGAGGAAGCGCTCGATCCGGCCCTCGTCGTTCACGACGACGATCCCGAACTCGAGCGGGTTCTCCACGTGCTTGAGGGCGATGGTGGCCAGGGCTCCGCGCCGCTGGTGGAAGGCGACGACGTCGCGCAGGTCGAAGTCGGTCAGCGCGTCGCCCGAGATGACGACGAACGTGTCGTCGCGCAGGTGGTCCTCGGCCAGCTTCACGCTGCCGGCCGTCCCGGCCGGCACGTGCTCGACCGAGTACTGCATGCGCACGCCAAGGGTGGAACCGTCGCCGAAGTAGTCTCGGATGATCTTCGGCAGGAAGGCGAGCGTGGCCACCGCCTCCTCGATCCCATGGCGCTTCAGAAGTTCGACGATGTATTCCATGCAGGGCTTGCCCACCACCGGCACCATGGGCTTGGGCTGATTGCTCGTGAGCGGGCGCAGGCGGGTCCCTTCGCCGCCTGCCATGACGACTGCGCGCACCTGCCTCACCTTCCCTCCGTTGACGGAGCCGCCTCGCCGCCACGACGAGCGATCCGCGGGACGTGCCGGAATCGTACCCGATAGGTCCAGGAGACGACAGGGCGGTGCCGGCGTGCCGTCTGCGCCGCCCCGTGGTGCGGCGTCGGGCGGCGGCCTATGCCGCCCTGATGCGGCGCAAGATCGCGATGGCTCGCGCCAGGTAGAGCAGCGCGGAGCCGATGTACAGCGTCGCCCCCACCGCGTAGAACGCCCAACCCAGCGTGCGCAGATCGATGATGAACCACTGGATCGCACAGATGAGCACCAGGTTCGCGCCACGGCCCCATCGGCTGACCTGCGGGCCCTGATCGGTGAACTTGCGCACCGGCCCCGCCAAGACCAGCATGATGCCGTCGCGCACCAGCAGCGGCACCACCGCCCACCATGGGAGCGCGCCGAAGTACCAGAGCATCGCGAGCAGGGTGAAGAAGAAGACGCGGTCCACGACGGGATCGACCCAACGGCCGAACTCGCTCTGCACGCCCATGCGGCGGGCGAGGATGCCGTCGGCGACGTCGCTCAAGGCCGCGAACAGCACGACCCAGGCCGTCGCGAACGACGCCCCCGGCGCATCGCGGGCGTAGAGCCCGACGATCAGGGGCAGCAGCAGCACCCGCAGGACGGTGATCGCGTTCGGGATGTTCTGCACGACGGGGTTCATGGACCGGCCAAGTGTATCGCACGGACGTGCCGAGTCCGCGGGCGATGCCTTGTGTTCACCGCCCGGCCCCCGTCCGCCGGAGGTGACCGGCGTACGGCGGTGGTGCCGCAGTGCTGTGCTACAATCTCGGCTCCGGTCGGCGTGTGGCGCAGCCTGGTTAGCGCACTAGTCTGGGGGACTAGGGGTCGCCAGTTCAAATCTGGCCACGCCGACCATTCTCTTTGCAGGGACTTTCCGTGTTGAACGCCCGTTCAGCGTGACCCCGAATAGCGGTCCCTGTCCCCCCACTGTCCCCGGACTGCTATCGACCACCTCCCCGCTTGCTCGCGATGAGCCCCGCGACGCGGAGCGCTGTCAAGTCCTGCACGCGGCGTACCGTGTGCGTGTAGGTACGGTCCGTCACGGCCGTATCGGCGTGCCCCAGGTGATCGGCCACGGCGCGCAGATGCTCGCCCGCCTCAAAGGCCGCGGTCGCCCAGGAGTGCCGCAGGCCGTGCACGTGCATCGGCGGCAGGCCGCTACCCTCGAGCACCTTGTGCATCGCGGCTGAGACCCAGCGCCGCGCCACCGGGACGCCGTGCCGCACCGGCCGCGTGAAGTACACCGTGTGAGTGAACATGTGTTCTTCGGCGTCCTCCCACGCGGGCCCGTAACGGAGCCGCTCACGACGCTGGGCGCGACGCCATTCCGCGAGCACGCCCAGCGTCGCCGGATCGAGGGCGAGCACGCGCCGGCCGCGTCGCGTCTTGGACACCTTGACCTCGAGCACGCCGCTCTCTTCGTCAAGGTCGGGCCAGCGGCAGGCGCAGGCTTCGCCGCGCCGCATGCCTGTCGTGGCGAGCAGGTACCAGAGAGAGCGCTGCATCGGGTCCGGCGCCATCGTGCGCGTATAGGTGTACTCGACACCGTTGCGGCGCTTGCGACGCTCCGTGATTGTGCGCTCCACGGTCAGCGTCGCGTCGACGTGATCGAGGAACGCGGCCACCTGGTCGACCGTCCAGTGGGCCGGTTCGTCTTCGGCCGGTGGCCGCTCCGGCGAGATACCGGCCGCGGCGTTGCGCGACACGAGCTCCCACCGCTTCGCCTGCTCCAGAGACCCGTGCACGACGGTCGCCACGTTGTGCAGTGACGAGGAACCGAGCGCCGGCCGTTTGCCGTCCTTGCTCGGCTTCGCCAGGGCCATGTAGAGAGCCTCCACGTCGACCGGGCGCACGTCCTGCAAGGGCAGGGCGCCCAGCGCCGGCAGGATGTGCAGACGCGCCATGCTTTCGTAGAGCTCGTGCGTCGACTCGCGCACCGGCCGCCGTGGCCGCTCCAGCGTCCACGGAAGCCAACGGTTCACAAGGTAGTCGGCGTACGACTCGCGCGAGGGCTTCGCGTACGTGCCCGCCTCGCGCGCCTCGAGCTCCTTCCGCAAGGCCTCCGCCGCGGCTTTCTTCGTCCTGAAGCCGCCGCGCGTCGGCCGCTGCCTGTCGCCGGCTACCGTGCCCAGCTCGATGACGTACTCCCACCCGGCATCGTGCCATTCGGCGTCCTTGTTCTCGCGCCAACGGCGCTTACGGACGTGCCCGGTCATCGCTTCGCCTCCTCACTGCTCGCTCTGCCGCGGGCGCGCTTCATTCGCCGGTACACCTGGGAAATGCTCACGTGCAGTTCCTCCGATACCTCGGCTACCGCCGCAATACCCCTCAGGCCGCGCGCCAGAGCCGCCTCGTAGTGCTCAAGGGTCCGCTGGTCTGTCTCCGGGTCGCCCTTCGGCCCGCGCGGAACGGTCATCTTCGCGGGTTCGGCTACACCGTCCAGCACGGCGCGCCATGACCCAGCATCCTTCGCCGCTCGCTCTCGGAAGAATCGCATGATGTTGCCGAGGCTGATCTGCCGCAGGACCTTGGAGCTGACCTCGGCGGGAAAGGGCTTGGACCACTTGCCCCAGTGGTAGTCGTGCTCCCACTCCCCTTGCGGAATCTCGACGGGTCGCCAGGGGTTCTCCACAGGGATGCGCAGGCCCGTGAAGCAGAGTCGTCCGGAAACACCGCGGCCGAGCCGCACTGCGATAGGGCATGGCAAGTCCCCGCCGACGAGCGTTATCCAGCGCGCCTCGGGGTCATCAGCGTCTGAGTAGTTCGCTGGCACGCTGGCTAGATACTCGGGCAGATTGTCGTTCTGCTGCCGCTGGCCATCGGCGTCCATCGTCCTCCCGTGATGCTGTCGCTGTCGCAAGGTTTGTTGGCGAGAAAAGTCGCGTCGCAATCAATTCGCGTGTTAGCTAACGTGCATCTTGCACATTGAACCATGCGCCCTCATCGAAAGTCAACAGAAGGGAAGTCCGGTGTTCAGACTCACGATGGAACGGCAGCGCAGAGGCCTCAGCCAAAGCGCACTCAGCCGGCTCAGCGGCGTGCATCCGTCGGTGATCTCACAGCTCGAGGCCGGCAAGGTTCATCCGTACAGCGGCTGGAAGCGGCGTCTCGGCGAAGCGCTCGGCGTGCCCGGTGACGAGCTCTTCGAAAGGGTCGACGATGGCCAGACTACCTAGCGTCTTCGATCCCACGCGGCCGACAAACAGCGTGGAGGCCACGGCAGCCTACATCGGCGTGAGCCGTGGGCTCGCGTACGAGCTCGCGCGCTCCGGCGAGTGGCCAGCCCTGCGGGCAGGGACACGGCTTCTCGTCAAGACTGAGGCGTTTCTGCGGCTGCTGGACGCCGATCCCGCGCGGGAGTCCTGACATGGCGCGCGCCGGCTACATCCTCGTGGCGCACGACATCGGCGCCAGTGAGCCCGCACTGGAGCTTGACGAGCGGCTGTATCTGCCCGGTATCGGCTTGTTCACGCTCTGCCTCTGCTACTGCGACCGGCAACTGACGGACGGCCGCATTCCACGCCGTGCCCTGCGCGTGATCGCGCCGGGAGTCGACTGCGGCGAAGTCCTGGCCGAACTCGAGCGCGTCGGCTTTGTGGAGTCCACCGTCGACGGCCTGGTGGTCCCCGGCTATCTCGACTGGCAACGCAGCCGCGAAGAGGTCGAAGCGGCGGCCGAGAAAGCACGCAGAGCATCGCGCTCCCGGTGGGACGCTGCAACAAGCAATGCATCGAGCAATGCAACAAGCAATGCATCGAGCAATGCAGGGAGCACTGCTACCCGCAATGCTACTGAAGAATGCCTAAGAGCTATAAGAGCTAGCGAGCTAGAAGAGCTAGAAGACTCTCCCTCACCGGCTGACGCCGATGAGGACGTTCCTGCTGTGGATAACTCCGAGCAGGACGACGGCTTCGCCGCCTTCTGGGCTGCCTACCCGCGCAAAGTCGGCCGGGCGGACGCCCTCAAGCGCTGGCGTCACCTGGCCGCGACGGATCGCGAAGACGCGACCGCCGCCGCCGCAAACCTCGCCGCGTGGCAACTCGACTCAGGCACCGAGTTGAAGTACATCCCGTACCCGGCCACGTTCATCGGCCCGAAGCGCACGTTTGACGACTGGCGCGACGGGCCGGCCGACGGCTACGGCGCCGCGAGCGTCGCCCACGATCCCGAGTGTCCGCACTGTGGCATGACGTTGTGCTGGCACGAAGACGGCAACCTGCACTGCCCCGAACACGGGCCAGTCTCCTGATGACTGTCCCGTACCCACGCCCACCCCATCCCGACACGGAGGCTGACCCTTCATGAGTACGCACACCTGCCCCCTGTTCGACCCGGCGCACGGTCTCAAGTCTCAGCGCCTCGCGCACTACCTCGAGCGTGAGCCCGTCCTCTTCCACCAGATCGACGGCTTCAACCCGCCGTCGTGCCCCGTTCCGGACACCTATGACGACGACGGCGACGAGCTTTTCTGCGGCCACACATACGAGCTGATGAGCGGCGGGCCGGCCGTCCGCGTCCTCATCACCGACGGCACGGACCGCGAGGTAGCCGTCCGGTTGCTCCGCAAGATGGTCGATTGGCTCGAGAGAGAGCCCGACCTCGTGTACGGCGCGCCCGACGATCCCGACGTCCCGTTCTGATGGATACCGATCCCATGACCACTCACACCCCCACCCCCGCCCCCGACCCCGTGACCCGCGCCGCCGCCCTGGCCCTCGAGCTTCGCGCCGCCGGCAGCGACTTCGTCGCCGCCATGCTCGAGGCCGGCGCCGCCGCCAAGACGCTCGCCAAGCTCGACGGCGAGTACAACGCGGCCTGCGCCGCCGCCGACATCGCCCGTGACGTCGCCCCACCGGCCCGCGAGCTTGCCGCCGAGGTCGCCCTTGCCGCACTCGCAAGCTTGCGCCCGTTCGTCAACTATGTGCCGGCCGACTCCGGCCGCCTGAGTGCCGAGGCCCTGCGGCGCTTCGGCACTCGCCGCGAGGTCGAGGTCGCGTGAGCCGCCGCCTCAACCTCACACCGAGACGAGAAGGGAGCACGCATGGCTGAGGAGCACGCCGCCGGGGCAGCGTTCCTGGCGATCCTCGCGAAGCACTCCGAAGCGCTGTTCACGTCCCTGGCCGCCCTCGCCGGGGCGCACGCCGACAAGCTCTTCGCGGACCTGCTCGCGACCGGGCTGGACCCCGAGCTCGCCAAGCTCCAGGCGAGCACGTCCGGGCTCGAGTGGCTCGACCTGCTGCTGAGCAGCGAAGAGGAGCGTATCCGCGCCGAGGTCGCACGGCTCAAGGGCGCGGACTGACCGCCTCGTGTCCGGCCGCCCCGCCACCGCGACGCGCCCGACGTGGGGCGCCCACCGTACCCACCTGACGAACGCCTGCTCCAAGGTCGACTGGAGCGTGCTCACCGACGCACAGGCGGACTGCCTCTTCCTTAGCACGTACCACGAGCCCAAGCTATCGGAACGCGGGATCGGCATCCTCTACGGCGTCTCGGGCTCGGCCGTGCACAAGCACCTCGTCGCCGCGCATCGCAAGCTCGAGGCACCGGCGCGCCTGCTGGTCGACACGCCGCAGACGACGTCGACCAGGCGCCGCCCCCCGTGCCTCGCCTGCGACACCCCGACGATGCCCTGCACGCACTGTATCGAGGTACTGGCCCGCACCGCGCCCGTCTACCGGCGCACCGAGCGCAACGGCCTCGCCGCCGTCGACTACGAGGGATGGTTAGCACTCTGCACTTAAGGTGGGTCTCCCTTGGCGGGGCGGCCCCTTTCAGTTGTGGGAGCGCCGGCCCGGAGTCTTCTGAGGTCGCCCCGGGCCGGCGCGCCACCAGCGCCCGCAATCGCCACCTCTCAAGGAGACGCGACATGCCCGAGCCCGGAACGATCGAGACGAAGAGCTTCCCCCTCAAGGTCAAGTCCGTCGCCGAGGACGGCACTTTCGAGGGCTACGCCGCGGTCTTCGGTAACGTCGACCTCGACGGCGACGTGATCGACCCCAAGGCCTTCAATCGCAGCCTGAGCCAGCAGAAGAGCGTGCCGATCCTCTGGCAGCACGAACCGGCGCGCCCGGCCGGCGTCTCCCTCGAGCTCGCGGCCGACGCCCATGGGCTACGCCTCAAGGGACGCCTCCTGCTCACGACGACAATCGGCCGCGAAGCTTACGAGTACGTCAAGGCCGGCATCGTCAAGGGCCTCAGCATCGGCTGTTCCGTGATCACCTCCGACTGGCGCGACTCAGCGACGCGCGTCCTCAAGGAGCTGCGCCTCCACGAGATCAGCCTCGTGTCCATCCCGGCGAACCCGCTCGCCGAAGTCACGTCCGTCAAGCACTGCGCCGGCTGCCCGCGCATCGCGGCCGCCGAGCTGAACCCTGAGACGCAAGACGCGGAGACGCCGCCCGCAGGGGCGCCCGTCGAGGCCGCGATCGACCCGGACGATGTCCGCTCGTTCGCCGCCGCCGTGCGCGGTCTCAGAGCCCCGTAAGGCGGCGCCCCCGGGCACCCTTGCGGCATCCGCACACCGATAGCTAAGGACCGAAGATGTCCAGAACCGATTCCGAACGCCACCTCGCCGCGTTCGACGCCATCACCAAAGAGGCGCAGGAGCTCGCCGGCGAGATCGAGAAGGCGGGCAAGGTCTCGCCCGTCGACCTGCGCCGCATCACCGAGAAGTACTCGGACGCTGCCGAGTGCCTGAAGGCCGCGCGGGCCGAAGAGCAGGCCGCGACTCGCCCCTTCGGGGGCGGCATGACGACCAAGCAGCTTGACCCCGAGTTCGCCGAGTTCATGAAGCCCGGCAGTCTGCAGAAGGACTACTGGGCCAAGCCCGGCGCCGAGCAGACCGTCTGCAAGGCGAGCGAGTTCACGCGCAAGTTCTACGCTTACGATGACACCACCGGGTCGGATTCGGGCGCCGGGTTCTTCTGGACCCCGGAGCTCTACCGCAACGTCGTCGTGGGCCTGATCGAGTCCAGCGGCGTGCTCGAGGCAAACCCGACGCTCGTGATCACGAACCACCTCCGCGACGTACAGGTGCCCGTTCTTGTCACCGATGCCACCGCGACCGTCGGCGTCGAGGGCTCGGACGCCAGCGCCGCCGAGACCGTGGGCGACGGCATCACCCTCGGCCACTACCGCTACGACGGCGTGTTCACTGTCAGCGCCGAGACGATCATGACCTCGAGCTACAACCTGGACGCCCTGCTCGCCGAGTTCGCCTCCCGGGCAGTCGCCAACCAGGTCGCGGCCCAGCTCGCCCTCGGCGACGGCGCCACCGAGCCGGCGGGCCTGTTCACGGCCGGCATCACGACCGCCGGCAAGACGGCCGCAGCGGCCACGTCGGTCGCGGCGGACGAGATGATCGACCTCGTGAAGAGCGTCGGCAAGGGCTACCGCAAGCGCTCCAAGCTCGTCGTGTCGGACGTGCTGCACACCCACATGCTCAAGTGGAAGGACGATACCGACGCCTACGTCATGCGCTCGGTCGACGGCGGCGGCTACCAGTTCGCCGGGCTGCCCGTGTTCACCGAACCGCAGGCGGACCAGACGAGCCTGAGCGCGTCCGAGATCCATGCCGTGTGCGGCGACTTCGCCGGCTTCTTCGTCCGCATGACCCCGATGCTCTTCAACAAGGACGATTCGAATCCGCTCGTCGTCAAGTACCGCTTCGCGATCTGGATCGACAGCGCCGTTGCCGATGCCGCGGCCCTGCGTCACCTGGTCATGAGCGCCTGACACATCCTTACGGGGCGGGCGGCACTCTCGCCGCCCGTCCCGTTCACTGCAAAGGAGCACCATGGCAACCGTCCACTCAAGCTCCGCCCTCGACCACGTCGCGGCCGGGCGCCTCACCGCCGCCGAGGTCGAGGCCGGCTACATCATCGCGACCGGCCGCACGGCGCGGCAGATCGTCGTGACCGACGTCACCCTGCGCGCCATCGGCGGCAACGCGGCCACGGCCGACAGCATCGACCTGCAGGACTCGACGACCGGGACCAAGGTGATCGTCGCCCTCGTCGCGGCGCTGACGAAGGACACCGTCGTCAAGCCCGACACGGCCGACGTGACGAGCACCAACCTCGGCGTAGCGCTCGGCACCGGCGAGGGCCTCAAGCTCATCGCCGCCGGCGCCGGCGTGCTCGGCACCTGCACGCACGTCGACTACGTCGTCAAGTACGTGCGGAAGAACGGCTAGCAACCTGTGACCCCCGGGGCCTCGCCTCCAGCCCCGGGGGTCGCTCTCTACTACCCATACCATAGCCGCTACGCGGTTAGGAACGCGCGCAGGCGGCGGGACCGCTTCTCACCGACTTTCGACCACTTGACGATGCGTCACCGAAGGGAAAGGTGTCACCGTGGCCGCTCGCAAGACCACCGCGCAGAGGGCTCGTGAGCATCACAAGCCGCCCGAGCGGCACTATCCGAAGCCGCCGACGCACATGCCCCCGGAGCCCAAGTGGATGGCTCTCCTGGGCAACCGGCGCACCGCTCAGGACGCCCGCGCCTGGTGGGCGTCCGTCGTGCCCACGCTGCACGCCTCGGGCATCCTCACGAGACTGGACCAGACGCTCGTCGTAGAGGCGGCCGTGTGCGCCGCGCGCATCCTCGAGTGCGAGCGCGAACTGGGGCGCACTGGCCTTCTCGTTGAAGGCGCCCGCGGCGGGATCGTCCGCAACCCCATCATCATGGCCCTCTCGAGCTACCGCCAGTCGCTCAAGACGTACATGCGCGAGCTTGGCCTCACCCCGATGAGCCGGCAGAGTCTCGACGTGCCCACGCCCACCGGCGCGACCATGACGGACCCCGACTTGCAGCGCCGAATCTGGGCCGAATGCGCGAAAGAGGGCGTGTACATCGACTTCTCGGACCCCGATTGGGACCTCTGCGTCCCCTGCGAGGTATCGGAACGGCTCGGACTCAACGCTCCCGCCTGAGCCCCCGTTCCCGCCCAAGGCTTCGCTACAGCCCCGAGCCCCCAAGTCGCCGCAGAGAGGCCTCTACGCGCCGCATTCGCGTCCTGCCGCGCCGTCGCCTTCGGCCGCTCCAACGAGCGGCGCCCCGAGCGGGGAGCCCAAGGCAGAGGCCGGTGACAGTGCCCTGAGCATCCCCTCTCGGGGCGCCGCATGACGCGCCCACCATACACCCGCGGCGGGGGGTGTCAAGGCGCAGGCGCGGGAGAGGCAGGGGACCAGGACGGACCTCGGCAACCTTCCGCAGAATTCTGCGGGAAGTGAGACCCGCGACGTGCTGGCGGGAGTCTGGCGCGGAATCTCCGCAGTTCTGCGCGGATTCCGCGCACCACGCGGCGACCGTCTTGTCGTCTACACCGATGGCGTCGGCGATGGCCCGATAGCTCAGGCAATCCAGCCACAAGTCCCACGCCCTGGCCTGCTGCTCTTCCTTCTCAGCCTTGCGCGCGTCCTTCGTCCAGTCCTGCACGGTGCGCTCAGACACGGCGAGCAACTGCGCTATCTCGGTAACACGGTTGCCGTTCATGTCGGCGAAGGTGACCCAGAGTTGGCCGGCGAGCTTCTTCTTGTCGGCTCGCGTGAGTTGGTGGCCATGCGTCGCGTTGCGCTGGATGGACTCGCGCACGATCTCGGCGTCGGAAAGGTTGCCCAGGTCGCCGCGATCGACGGCGCGGGCCACCGTCTTCCGGTCGCACCCGGCCGCGTCGGCGACCTGTTGCGTGCTTAGACGGATGATGACGGACATTTGGTGCCTCCTTCGGGTATCGGATGTGCCACGTTGAAGAGTCAATCCCTGTCCCCCCCCTGTCCCCCAAATGAGCCGAAACGGGGGTTTCGGGGACAGGATAGGCCGTCACGCGGCATCACCGGATGTCGACGGATACCCTGCAAACACGGCAGTTCGCGTCACTTCGCGGCAGGGCCCGTCAGCTTCTCAGCGCGTCTGGGGGACTAGGGGTCGCCAGTTCAAATCTGGCCACGCCGACCATTCGCGTCCCAACAGGTCCCTCTGCATCCGCCGGCTTCCCCTCGACGTCCCATGGACGCGCCACGATCGGCGCAGGTGCCGGACGGGCGTGACGCCGCCGCACACGCGGGCCTGCGCCGCGACGCGATGTCGCGCTCGCGGATCGTACCCGCCGTAGAAATGAGGCGACCGGCCGCCGGCCGGTCGTCTCATGGACGTCGCGAGCTGTCCAGGGGGGATCTCGTCAGACCCGCGCGAGCGCGGGGTCTCAGTACTCTTCTTCCTCTCCGTGCTGGTGGCGGCCGTAGCCGTTCCCTGCCGGTGCCTCCGCCAGAAGGTCGAGGATCTCGTCGGTCACGGGGTGGTCGCGCAGCAGGACGCCGAACAACCGGTCGGTGAGCTCCGGGGCGCGGGCGAGCACGCGCGCGACCTGGCGCAGCCGGAACTCGAGGAAGTAGTCGGGGTCGACGCACAGCGCGCGGGCGATGACGGCGATCACAGGATCGGACGGCACCGGGCGTGTTCCCTTGGTGAGATGGTTCAGGTAGCCGGCGGAGAGCTGCGTCTTGTACGCCAGCTGGCGGTAGCTCAGGTGACGCTCCTCCATGAGCCCCTTGAGGGCCGCGGGAAACCGGTGCTGCGTGGTCCTGTCGTGTGCGATTGGTGTCATGAGCGCTACGTTCATCCCGCTACAGGTATCGCCCGAAGGAAGTGAATACTTAAGTGTCAACACCGCGATTTGTTGTCCGCACAGGCAACGCGGTGAACGTGCGGGGCCACAGGCCGGGTCCGCACAGGACGGTGCGGCCGCCGGTCAGGCGGAAGCGAGGAGGGCGCGCAGCGCGTGCCCGAGGTCGTGCACCGCGACGTCCTCGCGGCAGCCCGTGGCACGCGACTTGAGCTCGACGACACCCTCAGCCGCGCGTTTGCCGACGACGACCTGCGCCGGACAGCCGAGAAGGTCGGCGTCGGCGAACTTGATGCCGGCGGAGACGTCGCGGTCGTCGAAGACGACCTCGAACCCCGCCGCCGGCAGCTCGCCGCAGAGACGCTCGGCCAGCGCGCGCTGGGTCTCGTCGCCGGCACGCACGAGCGCCACATGCACGTCGAACGGCGCGATCGCGCGTGGCCAGATTATGCCGCGCTCGTCGTGGTGCTGCTCGATGGCCGCCGCGGCGATGCGGGCGAGACCGATACCGTAGCTGCCCATGACGATGGGCCTCTCTTCCCCAGCCTCGTCCAGGTAGGTCGCGCCCATCGGTACCGAGTACTTCAGCCCGAGCTGGAAGATGTTGCCGATCTCGATCGTGCGAGCGCTCTTCAGGCGTCCCTCGCCGCACTGCGGGCAGCGGTCGCCGGCGCGAGCTTCGCGGAGCTCCGCGAAGCGGACGCCGGCCGGCGTGGCCTCGGCGAGCTGCTCGGCCGAGACGCCGCTCTTGTGATGGTCGGGCTTGTTCGCGCCGGCGAGATAGACGCCGGAGCAAAGCGCTTCGTCGGCCACCACCGGCAGCGGCGTCGTGATCGGCCCGACGAAGCCCGCCTCCACACCCTGCGCCTCGAGCACCTCGTCGCCGGTCGCAAGGCGGAACTCGCCGATCACGCGGCGCAGCTTGAGCTCGCTGAGCTCGTGGTCGCCGCGCAGCAGGGCCATCACGGGTCCCTCATCTTCAGAGATCACGACGAGGGCCTTCATAAAGGCCCGTGCGGGCAGCCCGAAGAACCCGGCGACCTCCTCGATGGTCCGTACGCCCGGCGTTTCGATGTCGCCGAACGGCGGGATCTCGAGCTGCGGCTCCTCGTCGAGGCCGGCGCCGGCGAGCTGGACGTTGGCGGCGTAGCCACAGCCCTCGCAGAATGCGATCTCGTCCTCGCCGGCATCGGCGTAGGCCATGTACTCGTGCGAGATGTCGCCGCCCATCATGCCGGAGTCCCCGTCCACCATGAGGTACTCCAGTCCGCAGCGGTCGTAGATGCGATCGTAGGCGTACATGTGCTTCTCGTAGGACGCCTGCAACCCGTCCACGTCGCGGTCGAGGCTGTAAGAGTCCTTCATGATGAACTCGCGCGTGCGCAGGATACCGCTCTTGGGGCGCGCCTCGTCGCGCTCCTTCGTCTGGATGTGGTACCAGAGCTGCGGGAGCTGCTTGTAGCTCCGGATCTCCCGCGCCGCCAGCCAGGTGATGACCTCTTCGTGCGTCATCGCCAGGGCCATGTCGGCGCCCTTGCGGTCCTTGAGGCGGAACATCTCCTCCTGGATCTCGTCCCAGCGGCCCGACTCCTGCCAGATGTCCGCCGGTTGGAGCACCGGCATGAGCAGCTCCTGGCAGCCGATGCGGTCCATCTCCTCACGGATGATGGCCTCGATCTTGCGCATGACGCGCCAGCCCGCCGGCAGGAAGACGTAGATGCCGGCCGCGAGCTGGCGCACGAGGCCGGCGCGCACCATCAGCTTGTGGCTGACGGCCTCGGCGCCGGCAGGGTCTTCTTTGACGGTCGGCAGCAGCAGCTGGGACAAGCGCACGGTGACACCTCGGTGGTCGCGTCGGTCGACGCCGGATGATATCAGAGCCACGGGCGCTCGCCGCACGCCCCGCTCTCGCGGTGGCGCGGTCTCAGCGCGCGACGAGGCTCAGTACGCGCCCTTGCGGCGCACGATCGCCAGCGCCGTGCGCAGCATGATGCTCAGGTCGAGCCCGAGGGACCACTGTTCCAGATAGGCCCTGTCGAGGTCCACCATCTGCTCGAAGGTGAGTTCGCTGCGCCCGCTGACCTGCCAGAGGCCGGTGATTCCCGGCTTGCCCATGAGGCGCGCGAGCTGGGGCGTCTCGTAGAGCGAGACCTCGCGGACCAGCGGGGGACGCGGGCCGACGATGCTCATGTCGCCGCGCAGCACGTTCCAGAACTGCGGGAACTCGTCGACGCTCCAGCGGCGCAGGAGGCGCCCGACCGGCGTGACGCGCGGGTCGTCCTTCATCTTGAAGAGCGCGCCCTCGGCCTCATTGAGGTGGAGGAGGCCGCTGAGACGGGACTCCGCATCGGCGTACATGGTGCGCAACTTCACCATCTTGAAGGTGCGGCCGTCGCGTCCGACGCGCTCTTGCCGGAAGAAGACCGGGCCCGGGGACGAGAGCTTGACGAGGACGGTGGCGACCGCCAGCGGCAGTGCGGCCACGACGAGCACGCTCAGTGACACGAGCACGTCGAGGACGCGTTTCGTCGCGCGTTTGGCGCGGTCGGCGGGCTCGACGCGGAGCGCGACCGTCGGGAGCCCGTTCAAGCCGGCGGCGCAGGCAGGAGCGTATCCTTCTTGAAAGAGGCCGGGCAGGACCCGGAACGGGATGTCTTCGGCGGCCATGAGGCGGGCCAGCCTGGGGAACGTGGCCCGCTCGTCGTCGTCAAGGGCGACGACGACCTCCGAGGCGCCCGTCCGGCGCAGGACGTGCGGCAGCTCGCTGACGCCGCCGAGCACGGGCGCCACGAGGACGAGGCCCCCGAGCCGCTGCGATTCGGTCGGCCCAGGAAGCACGGGCACGATGCCGGCGCAGCGCACGCCGAGCCATCGGCGCTTCAGCAGGAAGCGCTCGAACTCGGCCGCCGCTGCGCCCGCTCCGACGATCACCAGATGACGCACGCCCTCGCCGCGATGGAACATGCGCCGCTGCCACGAGTAAGAAGCGACCACAGCACCGGCCGTCAAGAGCACCACGAGCGTGACGTAGGCGGTGACCACCCGCGCGGAGTAGTCGATGTAGCCGGTCCCGAAGCCCCTCGTGACGACGGCTGCGGCGAGGGTGAACACCACGGCGATCGCCAGGTGCTTGAGCAGCAGCAGGCCGTCGTCGATGCCCGAGATGCGACGCGCGTCCGAGAACGCGCCGTCCCACAGAAGGCCGGCGAACATGATCATGCTCATACCTGCCAGCAGCCCCCCATGCGACCCCAGCGCGGCATCCGTCAGGCTGGCATCGAGCCAGCGCCAGTCGACCAGGACCCCCCAGGCGAGAAGCACGGCCACCGCCGTCCCCAAGGCCTCGAGAAAGAACAAGAGGCGGCGCGGAAGCACCCAGGCGTAGGCACCCCGCGGATCGAGGGTCACGGCGGCAGTCGGTCCCGCGCCGCCGGGTCGCTGGGCCGGCCGCGCACGCCACACTGCCGTCGGGCGACGCCGGGTCAGGTCTGGCGTGTCGGTGAGTGCCGGTTCGTCGGCGGCGGCAAGGGACACGACGTCGAGCCACGGCGATGCGCTGCTCTTCTTTGGCACGCCAGACACGCCGTCGGCCGGCGATGCGCTCTCACGCGGTTGTGACACGGTATCCCCTGCTCTTCGACTCGACCGGCGGCCCTGACGGCCTGCCCGCACCGGTCCATCTCGGCGTGTCAAGCCTACCCCGCGCTGCGGACATCTAGCACGCCAACGCGTTGGTACATCCGTCTAGGATCGCAGACGCGTTGCCTCGAGAGGCAACGAAAGACAGAAGCCTACGGCCCCCTACGAGAAGGGCACGCGACGGGCGAGCGCACGCTCCGCCGGCAGCGGCTCAGCCGAAGATCCGCCGCAGGTCGTTGAACGTCAGCAGCACGAACAGCACGATGAGCAGCGTGACGCCTACGGCGACGATGCGCTCCAGCACCTTCGGGTCAAGGCGGCGGCCGCGGGCCTTCTCGACGACGTTGAACAGGATGTGGCCCCCGTCGAAGGGAAGGATCGGAAGCAGGTTGATGATGCCCAGGTTCGCACTCAGCAGCGCCAGGAGGATGGGGTACCAGCCCTGACGCACGGCGTCGCCACTCACGTCGACGATGCCGACGACGCCCATGGCGCCCTCGTCCCCGGTGACGTCGATCGCCCCCGTGGCCAGCAGGTAGAAACCGTAGAACACGCCCCAGGTGACGTCCTTGAGGCCGACGAGGCTCAGCCAGGCCGCGCGAGCCATGCTGGGTCTCACGCTGACGATCTCGGGGCTGACGCCGAGGAATCCCTGGTCAGGTGCGTTCGGGTTACGGCCCAGGGTCACGTCGACCGTCATCTCCTGGTCGCTGCCCACCGCATGGTAGCTGAGGCTGATCGTCTCTGCGGGGTGGGCAGCGAGGAACGCGCTCGCCTCATCCCAATCGGCCCACCGCTGCCCGTCGGCGCCGAGGAGCGTGTCGCCGGCCTCGAGGCCGAGCGCCGCGGCCGGCCTGCCAGCCACGACCTCGTCGATCGTGAGGCTCGCCATCGCCTGTCCCTGGATGAGCAAGGCGGCGAAGAGGATCACCACGGCGGCCGCGAAGTTCATGGCCGGACCGGCGAAGATCGTCAGGTTGCGCTTCCACACCGGCGCCTTCCAGTACACCTTGTCGCCGGTGCCCTTCGGCACCTCCTCCTCGGGCGTCATGCCGCTGATCTTGCAGAACCCGCCCAGGGGGATGATACCGACGCCATACTCGGTCTCGCCCCGCCGTCTCTTCCACGCCGCAGGGGGGAACCCCACGTAGAACTTCTCCACCTGCATGCCGAACGCCTTCGCGGCGATGAAGTGCCCGAACTCGTGTACGGTGATGAGCAGGGCGAGGCCGAGCACGGCGACCAGCAGGGTCCACTGGCCCATGGCGAGTGCGGCGACGATGGCCGCGACGAAGACGATCGACCAGGTGTTCACACCGGGACGGTCACCGCGCTGCGGCGTCTGCTTGAACTTAGTCGGCAATGAGACCCCTCAGCGCCTTGTCACATGCGGTCCGCCGCAAGAGAGCCGAGGCGCACGCGGCCCGCGACCTGGCAAAGGCGAATCGGCTGTCGGTGCAGCCTGTCAACAGCGTTGCCCCACCGCCTCGGCCGCAAACCTCCGCGCCTCCCCGTCGCACGCGAAGACGTCGTCAACGGACGTCACGGGTTCGTCGCCGAGCCAGGCCTGGCACTTCTCGACCACGTCGGCGATCGCCGTGAAACCCAGGCGACCGGCCAGGAAGGCGGCGACGGCGACCTCGTTCGCCGCGTTGAGCACGATCGGCGCGGCCACGGTGCGCGGCGCCTCAGGCGCCGCGCTCTCGGCGGCGGCCGCCTTCTTGCCCGCGTCGATGGCCAGGTCGAGGCAGCGGAAGCGCCGCATGTCGGGCGTCACGAAGGCGAGGTTCGTCGCGAGCAGGTCCAGCTTGCGGACCATGGGGAGCCGCGGTCTGAGAGTCGGGAAGCCGAGCGCGTACGCGATCGGCACGCGCATGTCGGGGACGCCCATGTGAGCCAGCACGGCTCCGTCCGCGAAGCGCACCATGCCGTGCACCACGCTCCGCGGGTCAAGCAGGACCGTGATGCGTTCGTAAGGCACCCGGAACAAGTAGTGCGCCTCGATGACCTCCAGGCCCTTGTTCATGAGCGTCGCTGAATCGACGCTGATCTTGGGTCCCATCGCCCAGGTCGGGTGGGCGAGCGCCTGCTCCGGCGTGACGCGCGCGAGCTCGTCGTCCGACGCCGTGCGGAAGGGGCCCCCGGAGCCCGTGAGGAGCAGTTCCTCGACCGCCTCCTCGGGGCCCGTCACGGGCGAGGGCCCGCCCACGGCGCCTTCCGAGGCCCCGGTCCGCAGGCACTGGAACAGGGCGCTGTGCTCGCTGTCGACGGGTATGATACGCGTCCCCGCAGCACGAGCCGCGGCCAGCACGAACGGTCCCCCGGCGACCATGCTCTCCTTGTTCGCCAGAGCCAGGACCGCGCCGCACTCGAGCGCGCTGAGCGTGGCGCGCAGGCCCGCGGCGCCGACGATCCCGTTGAGGACGGTCAGAGTGGCGCCCTCGGCGCGGGCGGCGTCGGCGGCGTCGCGGATGAGCTCCGCGACGCCGCCATCACCGGCGTAGACTCGCAGGTTCGATCCCGCGCCCCGAACGTCGTCGAGCAGGCCGATGTCGGCGCGGGCGGCGGCCTCGTCCGCGGCGCCGAGGTCGTGCAGGGCGACGCGCGTCGCACCCCACGCGACGGCCTGCTGGATGACCCCGGTCGCGTCGGACCGAGCCGCCACGCCTACGAGGAGCATGCCGGGGATGCACCGCAGCACCTCGAGGGTCTGGCGGCCGATCGAGCCCGTGGATCCCAGCAGCACCAGGTGACGCGGTGCCGCGACGGGCGTCGGGTCCTTCACCTGAGAGGCGGGAACGACGGGCTCAGCCGGCATGCTCGTCCTCGCATGCCCGGCGAATGCGCCCGAAGAGCGCTTCGACGAGGTCGCTTTCGGGGACGGTGGCGACCCGCCGGCCGCGTACGAAGATCTGGCCCTCGCCGGCCCCCGCGGCGATGCCGAAGTCGGCGTGCCGGGCCTCTTCCGGCCCGTTGACGCGGCACCCCATGACGGCGACGGTCAGCGCCCTTTCCACGAATCGTGGATCCGCCGCCAGCCGGCGTTCCACTTCGTTGGCGAGCGCCACGACGTCGATCTCGGTCCGACCACAGGTCGGGCACGAGATCACGTCGGGGCCGCGCGAGCGAAGACCCAGCGCGGCGAGGATCTTCCAGGCGACCCTGACCTCCTCGACCGGGTCCCCGGTGAGTGAGACGCGCACCGTATCGCCGATCCCCTCGGCGAGGAGCGTGCCGATGCCGACCGCGCTCTTGATCGTGCCGCTCCACAACGTCCCGGCCTCGGTCACACCGACGTGCAGCGGCGCGTCGATGCGCGCGGCGAGGTCGCGGTAGGCGGCGATGGTGTCCCGGACGCTCGAGCTCTTGACGCTCACCTTGAAGTCGAGGCACCCCCAGTCCTCAAGCTTGCGCGACCAAGCCAAGGCGGCGTCGACGAGCGCGGTGGAGGGCGGCCGTCCACCGGGGGTCGTCGCGCGCAAGGCGCGCGGCAGCGATCCCGCGTTGACTCCGATGCGCAGCGCCACGGGACCTTCGATCTCGCGACCGTCGCCCCCGTACACCAGTCGGCGGTCGCCGGCGGCGCGCACGACCTCGGCGAGATGACGCTCGCCCAACGTCCCGGGGTTCACGCGCACGCCGGCCGCACCGCAGTCGATCGCAGCGAGTGCCAAGCGCCACTCGTAGTGGATGTCGGCGATGACAGGCACGGGGGCCTCGCGCACGATCTGCGCGAAGGCCTGGACGTCGTCCCGGCTCGGAAGGCTGACGCGCACGACCTCGCAGCCTGCCGAGACGAGGGCCCGCACCTGGGCCAAGGTCGCGTCGGCGTCGCCGGTCCGGGTGCAGGTCATCGACTGCACCACGACCGGCGCCCCGCCCCCGATCTTGACGCCGCCCAGGGAGATCTGCCGGACGCTGCTCACCGGTACGTCTCCCCCGGCTCGTGAGTCACCGTACGTTTCACCCCTTCAGGATACCCGCGCGCCGGCCGCTGCGCCGCCGCCACGGGACACGTTCCACGAGTACGTCGCCGCGAGGCCGTCGGCAAGACCGGTCGCAGGCGCATACCTGAGGAGCCGGTGCGCCCGGGAGATGTCGGCCTGTGAGGCACGGATGTCGCCCCCGCGTGCGGGACGCCAGGAGATGGGCGCGCCGGCGGCGACAGGCCCTCCGGCGTGGGCCGCATCGCCCGTCGGTCTCGGGCCGGCGGCGAGGCGTTCCACCTCGGCGATCACCTCGAGGAGGTCGACGCGACGACCCGTCCCGACGTTGAAGACCGCGCCGTCGACGCCGGGAGCGTCATCGAGGCAGGCATCCAGCGCCAGGAGGTTCGCGGCGACCACGTCCTCCACGAACACGAAGTCCCGCGATTGCCGGCCGTCACCGTAGACGACGTACGAGGGTGCGGCGTCCCGCCGCCTCCCGTGGACGGCGTCGCGCTCCGCTCCATCTCGCCCGCGCCACACCGCCCGCGCCGCCGCCACGTCGAGGAACCTGGCGATCACGCCGGAATACTCCGACGACGGGTCCTGGCGCGGGCCGTAGACGTTGAAGTAGCGCAGGCACGCCGTGCGCAGGCCGGCGCCGCGCCCCACGCTCTGGGATGCCGCGCGGCACGCGGCCTCCGCGAGCACCTTCGCGAGCGCGTACGGCGACAGCGGGCGAGGCATGGTCTCTTCTGCGATGGGCAACTCGTCCGTGTCGCCGTAGACGGCGCACGACGACGCCAGGACCAATGCCCGCGCGCCCGCGCGACGGGCGTGGTTCACGACGTTCACGGTCCCTCCGTGCGTGATGCTGTCCGCGCCGACCGGATCCTCCAAGGACCGGGTGACCGACGCCACCGCGGCCTCGTGCAGCACGCCGGCGCACCCCGTCACCGCGTGCGCCACCGTGTCTGCGTCGCGGACGTCGCCTTCGATCAGTTCGACGTCGGCCACGGATCCGGCCAAGTTCTCGCGGTGACCGGTGCTGAAGTCGTCCAGCACGCGGACGCGGTCACCACGGGCCAGCAACGCGGCCACGAGGTGGGAGCCGATGAATCCGGCGCCGCCTGTGACGAGGATCAGGTCGGGCATGGCACGGCGGCCCTCAGAACCCGAAGCCGGTCGTGAGCACGAAGAAGCTCGCCACGGCCGTCCACAGCAAGGCGTCGAACCGGTCGAGCACGCCGCCGTGTCCGGGGATGCCCCGCCCCGAGTCCTTGATCTGGACGTCGCGCTTGACGAGGCTCTCGAAGAGATCGCCGACGGGCCCGACGACACCGATCGTCGCACCCAGGATGACCGACTGCAGGGCGTCGAGTTCCGTATAGAGCCCGATCAGGACGACCAGTAGTACCGTGCCGATGAGTCCGCCGGCGAACCCCTCCCACGTCTTCTTCGGCGAGAGCGTCGGCGTCATCGGCGTCGCACCGAACCACTTGCCGGCGAAGTAGGCCACCGTGTCGCCCGCCCACGTTCCGAAGACGACCGTGAGGACCATGTCGCGGCCGAACGAGGGGATCTCCGGCAGGGCCAGCCGTCGCATCAGCAGCAGGAAGGCGAAGCCCAACCCGGCGTACAGCGCGCCCAGCGCGGTGACGCCGATGCGCGCCGTCACGCCCGGCTTGAGGCCCGCCAGCATGCCCAGGAGGGCGCTGAGCGCCACCGTGGCGGCACAAGCCCCGAGCAGCGCGAGGGGCGTGCCGAGCCAGGCGAACGCGAGCATGAGGCCCAGGCCGACGAACCCCGCGAGCGGGAAGGGCTTGTAACGGCGGACCAGCCGGTAGAACTCGTTGAGGCCCGCGAACGCGAGCACGACGCCCAGGCCGAAGAAGAGCCAGCCGCCGCGACTGATGATCACGACGGCGACGACGGCGATGACGACGCCGCTGATGATGCGCGTCGTCACCGGCGCCTCACGCCGCGACGGACGCTCACGAGCGACCGCCGAAGCGTCGCTGGCGCCGGGCGTACTCGGCGAGGGCTTCGTCGAGGTCGGCCTCCGCGAAGTCGGGCCAGAGCTTGTCGCTGAAGTACAGCTCACTGTAGGCAAGCTGCCACAGGAGGAAGTTGGAGATGCGCTGCTCGCCCGACGTGCGGATGAGGAGCTCCGGGTCGTGCATAGCGGGCGCGTAGAGGTGGCGACGGAGGTCGTCGGCGGTGAACGCGGGGGCGGCCGCGCCGCCGCCCGCCGCCCACTCGGCCGCCAGCCCGGCGGCCGCGTCCAGGATCTCCCGACGAGCGCCGTAGTTGAAGGCGATGTACAGCGTGAGGCGCTCGTTGGCTGCGGTCAGGGCCTCGGCCTCGTCGATGCGCCGTACGAGCTCGTCAGGCACACCCTCACGGCTGCCGACAAAGCGGATGCGCGCGCCGCGTTCGTGCATGTCGGGGACCTGCGACTCGATCTGTTCGATGAAGAGGTCCATGAGGGCGTGGACCTCGTCCTCGGGCCTGCTCCAGTTCTCGGTGCTGAAGGCGTACGCGGTGACTTCTCTCATGCCGAGGTCGAGCGCGTGCTCGAGGATGCGCCGCAGCGCTCTGGCACCTGCCTGGTGGCCGGCGGCCACGGGCAGCCGCCGCCTCTGCGCCCACCGCCCGTTGCCGTCCATGATGAGGGCGAGGTACCGACATTCGGCACCGCCCGCCGCAGGCTCGGCGGTGCCTCTCACCGTCGCCAGCCTGAGCGCACGGCGAACGCGCCCGGGCGACGCCTTGCTTCGCGGGGTGCGCGTCCTGCTCTCGGCTCCGGGGGTGTCGGAGGGTGTGGGCATGCTGGGGCGAGTGCTCGGCGTCGGTCGTACGCGCGAACTGGGGAAGGAGCGCCGCGAACCGAGCCTCTCAGACCTCCATGATCTCGGTCTCTTTCGCCTTGACGAGATCGTCGATGCGTCGGGTGTGTTCGTCAGTGAGTTTCTGCAACTGCTCCTCGGCGCGCTTCTCTGCGTCCTCGCCGACCTCACCCTCGTGCACAAGATCCTTGAGGTCCTTCATGCAGTCGCGGCGCACGTTCCGCACGGCGATCTTGCCGTCTTCGGCCAGCCGGTGCACGAGCTTCACAAGGTCCCGGCGACGTTCTTCGGTCAGGACGGGGATCGGCAGGCGGAGGACGTTACCGTCGCTGCTCGGGTTGAGGCCGAGATCCGACTCGCGGATCGCCTTCTCGATCGCCTTCATCGCCGTCTTGTCATACGGCTGGACGGTCAGAAGACGGGCTTCGGGTGCGGCGACGTTCGCCATCTGCTTGAGCGGCGTGGACGTGCCGTAGTAATCGACGTGGATGCGGTCGAGCAGGCCCACGCTGGCACGCCCGCTGCGCACGGTGTTGAACTCCACGCGCACCGCCTCGACCGCCTTGTCCATACGGTGCTTCGCGTCGTCGAGCAGCTCTTTCTCCACGCTGTCCTCCCCCCTCGCGGGAAACGTCCCCACCCGCCGCGGCGCCGCGCAGGGACGGCCTACTTCGTGGCGTCGACCTCGCCGGCCGGCGTGTGCACCACGGTACCCACGCGCTCGCCGCGCAGAACGCGGACGATGTTGTCGCCGGTCATCCTGAAGACGTGGATCGGCATGCCGTTCTCCATGCACAGACTGAGTGCCGTGGTGTCCATGACCCTCAGGCCGCGCTCGATCGCCTCGCGATGCGTCAGCGCGGGGATGAACGTGGCGGTGGGGTCAAGCTCGGGGTCGGCGCTGAAGACGCCGTCGTACTCCCTCTTCGCCATGAGGATGGCTTCGGCGCCCAGCTCGAGCGCCCGGAGCGCGGCCGCGGAATCGGTGGTGAAGTACGGATTACCCGTGCCGGCCGCGCAGATGACGACGCGGCCCTTCTCGAGGTGCCGCAGGGCGCGGCGCCGGATGTATGGCTCGCAGACCGAGCGCATCTCAAGCGCGCTCATGACGCGCGTCATCACGCCCTGCCGTTCGAGGGCGTCCTGCAGCGCCAGACCGTTCATGACGGTGGCGAGCATGCCGATGTGGTCGCCGGTCGTGCGGTCCATGCCCCCGGCGGAGGCCGCGAGGCCGCGGAAGATGTTGCCGCCGCCGATGACGATGGCGAGACCGACGCCGAGGCCGTGGGCCACCTTGATGGACGAGGCAAGCCGTGCGGTGGTCTCGGGATCGATGCTGTGCCCCCCGGGTCGCGGGCCGGCGCCGGTCGTCCCGGCCAGCGCCGGCCCGCCGAGGGCCTGTCCACTCAGCTTCAGCAGGACGCGACCGAAACGCGCGCCGCTCTGCGGCTCGTCCGCCACGTGGTCAGTCCTGCGTCGCGGTCTCGCCGAGCTGGAAGCGCGCAAAGCGCCGGACCTCGACGTTCTCGCCGATGACGCCGACGAGGTCGGTGCGCACCTGCTCGATGGTCCGGTCGGGATCCTTGATGAACGGCTGCTCCATGAGGCAGTTCTCCGCGAAGAACTTGTCGAGCTTCCCGGACACGATCTTCTCGATCACGTTCTCGGGCTTGCCCTTGACCTGCTCGGCGTAGATCGACTTCTCGTACTCGACGACGTCGGCCGGTACCTCGTCGCGCGTCACCCACTTCGGGAACGCCGCCGCCACGTGCATGGCCAGGTCGTGGGTGAACTGCTTGAAGGGCTCGCTGCGAGAGACGAAGTCGGTCTCAACACCTACCTCGACGAGGACGCCGATGCGCCCACCCATGTGGATGTAGGCATCGACTGCGCCTTCCTTCGTGACCCGGGAGCTCTTCACTTTGGCCGTCGCGAGCCCCTGCTTGCGCAGCTCGTCCAGCGCCTTCTCTGCGTCGCCTGCGGTCGCCTGCAGCGCCTTCTTGCAGTCCATCATGCCGGCCCCGCTCTTCTCGCGGAGCTCCTTCACCATTGCCGCGGTGATCTCAGCCACGTCGTTACCTCTCTTGTCCATTCGCGCCGGCGGGTGCGGGCTCGCGCCTCGCCCGTCGGCCGCGTCACTGGTCTCGTCGGGCGCAGTCCTGCCGTGGCAGGACGGTCGGTCGTCGGGCCGGCCGCTTACTCCGCCTTGGGCTCGTCCGCCTTCGCCTTCTCGCCCTCGGCCTCTGCGGCCGGCTCGGCGTCCGGACGTGCGGCGGACTCCTCGGCCTTCGCAGCCTTAGGTGCGGCCTTCCTGGCCGCCGGCTTCTTCTCCGGCTTGGCATCGGCCTTCGGCTCGGCCTTGGGTGCTGCGACCTTGGCCTCCTCGGCCTTGGGTGCTGCGGCCTTTGGAGCTGCCGTCTTCGGCTCCGCGGCCTTGGGCGCCGTGGCCTTCGGCTCCTGCACCTGAGGCTTGGCCGCCGGCTTGTTGCCCTCGGCCGCCGCCTTGGCAGCCTCGGCCGCGGCCTTCGCCTTCGCCGCGGCCTCTTCCGCCTCTGCCTTCGCCTGGGCCTCGGCCGCGACCCGCGCCTGCTCCTCTTCTTCGGCGCGGCGCTTCGCCTCGGCGGCCTTGCGCTCAGCTTCCGCCTTCATCTCGGCCTCGGTGAGCAACTGCTTGCCCTCGGCCACGGCGTCGGCGATGACGCGGACGATGAGCTTGCAGCTGCGGATGGCGTCGTCGTTGCCGGGGATCACGTAGTCGACCTCGTCCGGGTCGCAGTTGGTGTCGACCAGCGCGACGATCGGGATCTTGAGCTTATGCGCCTCGCGCACGACGATCTGCTCCTTGCGCGGGTCGACCACGAAGACGGCGGCCGGCAGCCGGTCCATCCCCTGCACCCCGCCGAGGTTCTGATCGAGCTTGCGCAGGTCGCCGCGCAGCTTGATCGCCTCGCGAGACGGCAGAAGGTCGAGCGAACCGTCCTCGTCACGCTGCCGCAGTTCGTGCATCCGCTTGATGCGCTTCGAGAGCGTGTTGTAGTTGGTGAGCAGCCCGCCGAGCCAACGGTTCGACACGTAGGGCATGCCGATGCGCTCGGCCTGCTCTTTGATGGTCTCCTGGCACTGCTTCTTGGTGCCGACGAAGAGGACGTGCCCGCCGCGTTCGGCCGTGCGCTTCAGGAAGGCGTACGACTCGTCGAGCAGCGCGCTCGTCTTCTGCAGGTCGATGATGTAGATGCCGCCACGCTCACCGAAGATGTACTGCTTCATCTTCGGGTTCCAGCGCCTCGTCTGGTGACCGAAGTGGACGCCGGCGATGAGCAGGTCCTTGATGCTCGCGACATGCTGCGGTGCAGGCACGTGTGCCTCCTTGTGGGACGGTTGTGTCTTCCGCCGGCGGATAGAGCGTGGAGACCTGAGAGGCGAAGGCCGGCCAGCGGGCCGCCTGGTGCGTCTCGGGCCACCGCCACGGTCCGGGGACCGCCGGGTCACGGTGGATACGGCAGCGGAGGATTCTACCACAGGCGCTGTTTGGGCGCCGCGAGCGTGGAGGCGGCGCCGGCGCAGGACGCGGCCTCAGCCTATCGCCGAGGGCTCGACCTCGTCGCGCAGGCGCCCCTTCAACCGCAGGATCGCCTTCGTGTGCAGCTGCGAGACGCGAGACTCGGTGACACCCAGGACCTCACCGATCTCGCGCAACGTCAGGTTCTCGTAGTAGTACAGCGCGATCACGATCTTCTCACGGTCGGGCAACGCGTCGATGGCGAGGGCCAGCCGCGACTTCATCTCGCTGAGATCGAGCATCCGCGAGGGGTCCTTGCTCTTCGGGTCCTCGATAGTGTCGATCAGCGCCGCCTGGTCGCCGTCTGAGCCGGAGATTGCCCACAACTCGTCGAGCGCGACGATCGACGTCGTCGAGATCTGCGACAGGCTCTGGGCGAACTCCTCCTCGGAGATGCCCAGCTCCGCGGCGATCTCGCGGTCGCTGGGCGCGCGGTGCAGCCGATGCTCGAGGATCGTGATGACCTTCTCGATCTCGCGCGCCTTGCTGCGCACGGAGCGCGGCACCCAGTCGAGCGAACGCAGCTCGTCGATGATGGAGCCCTTGATGCGCGAGATCGCGTACGTCTCGAACTTGATCTCGCGGCTTGGGTCAAAGCGCTCGAGAGCGCTGATGAGGCCCAGCAGGCCGTAGCTTATGAGGTCGGATTCTTCGATGTGCGACGGGAGCCCATTGCCCATACGCCCGGCGACGTACTTGACCAATGGCGAGTAGGCGAGGATCAGCCGGTCGCGCGCCTGCTTGTCGCCGTGGTACTTGTACCGGCTCCAGAGCTCGCGGGTCTTGTGTTCGTCCAGGCGGCTCACGGGGCGACCTCGGCGTGCGCGAGGGCCCCGCGTGCTTCCGCGGCGGTCGCGCGGCCCCGACCAGCAGCCGGCGCGCCCCGTGGCATCACTTCAGGCACGCGGATGATGGAGGTCGTAGACACGTCGCAGGTGCGCACCGCTGACGTGCGTGTAGACCTGCGTGGTCGACACTGACGCATGCCCCAGCAACTCCTGGATGGCACGAAGATCGGCACCCCTCTCCAGCATGTGTGTGGCATAGGCGTGTCGCAGCATGTGAGGCGACGCGGGCTCTATGCCTGCAAGCCGGCAGTATTTTAGCAAAAGCCGGCGGACATCCGACGTGAGCAGCGATCGCCCGCTGCGCGAGACGAGCAAAGGCTGGTCCCCGAGCCTGCCCTGAAACCCCGATGGGACCTTGTCGCGAGGAGCGTCGCGAGGCTCACCCGCAGTGCGGATCGAGGGCGGGACGGGCGCCTGTCTGGCCCCGACCAAGGCGCCGCGACCACGGGCCAGGTAGCGGCGAAGTGCCGCGCCCGCCTCTTCACCCAGAGGCACGACGCGCGTCTTGCGCCCCTTGCCGCGTACCACGAGCTGCGCCTCGCCGAGCCGCACCTCGTCGATCCTGAGGCCGACGAGCTCTTGGCTCCGCAGGCCGCAGCCGTAGAGCAGCTCGAGCGCAAGGCGGTCGCGCAGGGCGAGCGGCTCCGTCCCGCCGGCCGCATCGAACAGCGCCGCGACGTCCGTGACCGACAGGACACGCGGGAGCCTGCGGCGGCGGCGCGGACCCGGCAGTTCACGGGTCGGATCGGCGCTCAGGACGCCGTGCTCCGCGAGATCGCGACAGAACCCCCGCAGCGTCGAGAGCTTGCGTGCCAAGGTCGTCGCAGCGTACCCGCGACGACCGAGGTCGGCCGTGTACGCCCGTATCGTCCGGCGGTCGAGGTCGTCGACGGTCAGACCGCGGGCCGACAGCCAGTCGAACAACTGCGCGAGGTCTGACGTGTACGCACGACGGGTCGCCGCGCTGCCGCCGCGCACGGCGAGCCTTCGCAGATAGGAGGCGGCATGGGCGCTCGGGTCAGCGTGCGCGGCGAACGGCTCGCAGCGCCTGCGTTCGCCTGCGGTCCCCATCCGGCGCTGACCCTCCCCTCGACGACGTCGCGACCGGCGGGCGGCGAGCGACACGTATCACCAGGTCCGCCACTGGCGGCAGCCCTCAGTTCAACGACGGCGAGGCCAGTCCTGCACGGGGAGCGCGGCGCGCTACCGTCCCTGCCGGCGCGTGTACCCGGCGCTGCACTGCTCTGTCCCGTGCCGCCGGCGTCCGGCGCCATGCGGGCCTCTCAGGCGTCTCTGCGGAGCCGATAGGCTCCGCCTCCACACGCCTCTACGACGCCCTCCACCTCGAGCTCGGCCAGGAGCGCGAGGGCGCTCGCCGTGCCGAGCCCCGCGCCGGCAGCGAGGCCATCGACCGTCTGCGCCCCATCGTCGAGGGCCCGCACGAGACGCTGGACGGGCCCGGCGGCCGCGTCGTGAGCGGTGTCACGCGCCGTGCCGACGCCGATGTCGTCCCGCCCGCCTGCGGCGCCGGATCCGGTCTGCGCGTTCGGGCCGGCCGTCGCTCCGACCTGCAGCGCGCGACCCTTCCACCCGATGGCCAGGCCACCACAGCCGATGATCTCGAGGACGTCGGCGGCAGACTCGCAGACGGCCGCACCCTGGCGCAGCAGCCGGTGCGGCCCGGCGGAGAGCCTCCTCCCGGCTTCGCCCGGCACGGCCAACACCTCGCGGCCAAGGTCCAGCGCGTGGCGCGCGGTGATCAGGGCGCCGCTGCGTTCACTGCCTTCGACCACGACCACGGCCTCACAGAGCGCGGCCATCAGGCGGTTCCGCGCCGGGAAGCGCCACGGGCGCGCACCCACGCCCCAGCTGACCTCCGAGACGATCAGCCCCCTCTCGCGCACCAGGGCGAAGAGGCGCCGATTGCCCGGAGGGTGCTCCACGTCGGCTCCGCAGCCGAGGACGGCCACGGTGGCGAGACGAGTCGCACCCGCGGTCGCCTCGAGCGCCGCCTCGTGGGCGACCGCGTCGATACCCAGGGCGAGTCCGCTCACGACCACGACGCCGCGCGCCGCCAGGTCCCGGGCCACGGCGCGCGCCATCTCTCGGCCGTAGGATGACGGGCCCCTTGAACCGACGACGCCGACCACGTGTGCGGCCGCGAGCGCCTGCAAGCCGCCGGCTATCTGACCGGCGAGGAACAGCGCCGGCGGCGGGTCGGGAAGCTCGCGAAGCTGCGGCGGGTACGCCGCATCGAGCCACGTGACGACCGTTGACCCCGCGGCAGAACCCGCTCGCGGGCCGCGCGCGAGCAGCGTTGCGAAGAGGCTTGCGTCGCGCTCCTGCTCGTCGGGCGACCCCGGTGCCTCGCTTCGCCGAGGGGCATGCGCCGGCGCCGTGGCGCGTCCGTCTCGCTCCATGAGGCCACCGGCGCTGCTGCCGCAGCCCTCCCCTTGGGAGTCGGCACGACGGCGCGGCGTCCTTCGAACCGCAGCGGCGAGGGTGCGCCAATCGAGTCTCAGCGCCTGGTCGAGGCCGCCGTACCGTGCCACGAGGAGACGGATGAGGCCGCGCCGCCAGGTCGCGAGCTCGGCGAGCCACACCGCGCGCTCGCGCGCGCTCTCCCCGGACGACCGGCCACCGACGCGCGGGCCCGAGTCAGCCGTGCAGGACGCCATGGTTCGCCGAGCGGTAAGACAAGCTCTCACCGATGTGTGCCGCGCTGATGCTCTCCGCGCCCGCGAGATCGGCGATGGTCTGCGCGACCTTGACGATGCGATCGCAGGCGCGAGCGCTCAGCCGGAGCCGCTCGTAGGCCCGGTCCAGGAGGGTCGTGGCGGCCGGCTCCAGCGTGCAGAGGCGACGAAGGTGCCGGACCGTCATGTGGGCGTTGGCATATGCACCCGTTCCGGCGAGGCGGGCCAGCTGGCGTCGCCGCGCCGTGGTGACGCGCGCCCGGACGACGCCCGAGGTCTCCTCCGCGTCGATCGTCCGCCGTTCGCCGGGCGAAAGGCGCGGGACCTCGACGCGCAGGTCGATCCGGTCGAGGAGCGGCCCGCTGAGGCGCTCGCGGTAGTGCCGGACCCGGTAGGCAGGACACACGCAGTCACGCTCGCGATCGCCCAAGTAGCCGCAGGGACACGGGTTCATGGCGGCGACCAGCATGATGCGCGCCGGAAATCGGACGGAGACGAGCGCTCGCGAGATGGTCACGTCGCCATCTTCGAGCGGCTGGCGCAAGCCCTCCAAGGCCGTCAGGCGAAACTCCGGGAACTCGTCGAGGAAGAGGACCCCGAGGTGAGCGAGACTCACTTCGCCGGGGCGCGGCGTAGCGCCGCCGCCGACGAGGCCGACGCTTGAGATGCTGTGGTGAGGGGCGCGCAGAGGACGGCGCGTGACGAGCCCAGACCCCGTCGGGAGCAGCCCGGCGACGCTGTGCACCCGCGTCACCGCGATGGCCTCGTCGAGCGTCATCGGGGGCATGACACCCGGCAGCCGCCGGGCGAACATGGTCTTTCCGGCACCCGGCGGCCCGCAGAGCAGAACGTTGTGCGCGCCTGCGACAGCGACCTCGAGAGCCCGCTTGACGTGGCGCTGACCCGCGATGTCCGACCAGTCGGCGTCGGGCGCCGGCGCCTCGTCGAGGAGAGCCCCCACATCAGGATGCGCGGCGGGCGTCACGCCCTCCCCACCACAGGCGAGCACAGCCGCCGCTTCGCGCAGGTGCCGGACCGCGTAGACGTTGAGGCCGCCGACGAGCGCGGCTTCGGCCGCGTTCGCCTGAGGAAGAATGAGACCGGCAGCGCCGTGACGCCTGAGTCCCTCGGCGATGGCCAAGACGCCGGTGACCGGGCGCACGCCGCCGTCGAGGCCCAGCTCGCCCACGGCGGCCAGGACGCGTCTCCCCGGCGCCGGCGGCGCCTTGCGCGTGAGCTGCCCGGTGGCCTCGAGGAGTGCCAGTGCCACGGGCAGGTCGAACGAAGGGCCCTCCTTGCGCAGGTCGGCCGGGGCGAGGTTCACCGTGATGCGGCGTGACGGGAACTCGAACGACGAGTTCACGATGGCGGCACGCACGCGCTCGCGACTCTCCTGCACCGCGGCGTCGGGCAGCCCGACGATGCTGAACGACGGCGCCGCGGCGGCCACGTCGGCCTCGACGTCGACGGCGTGTCCGACGAGCCCGGTGAGCGCCTCGCTGGCGACGCAGGCGAGCATGTCATGCGCTCCGGTCGGAGGACGGTGCCACGACAAGGCGTCAGTCGGCGGTGAACGCCGCCGGCAGATGGCGGATGGCGGCCGGGTACACGGTAAGGTCGACGGCCACGATGTCGAAGCGCACGTCGCGCACTCCGCCCATGGCCCAGGGACGAGCGGCAAGCCACAGCTCCGCGAGACGGGCGACCTGGCGCTGCTTGCTCGCGGACACTGCGTCCTCGGGGGTTCCGCACGTGTGCGTGCGGCGCGCCTTCACCTCGACGAACGCGAGCGCGGACCCGCGGCGGACGATGAGGTCGAGTTCGCCGCGACCGACGCGCACGTTGCGGCCGAGGACCCGCCATCCCCGCTGTACGAGGTAGCTCGTCGCAGCACGTTCGGCCGCACGCCCCAGCGTGAGATTCTTCCTGCCGCGGGTCGGCGACGGGCCCTTTGGGGCGGTCGCGCTCACGCCGTCCGTGCTCGTTGCGTCTGAGTCATGAGCCGAGCCTAGGGGCTGCGGACGCGGCGCGGAACGGAGACGATACGGTCGACGCGGTGACGTTTCGGCGGCTCGCACCAACGTCAACGGACCTGTACCCTGCGCGGGCCGCCGTGCTGACGGCCGCGCGCGGCCGCGCCTCAGTCGTCGAGCGACAGGCCCAGCTGCCGGTAGCTGACCGCGTCGAACGAGCGGCGGTGCAGCGGGCACACACCGTGCGCAGTGATCATGTCCTGGTGGAACGCCGTCGCGTACCCGACATGCCGGTCGAATCCGTAGACCGGGTATCGCTCGTGCAGGCGACGCATCACGCGGTCGCGCGTGACCTTGGCGAGGACCGACGCGGCGGCGATGACCGCCGAACGGCCGTCGCCGCCGACCACCGCCTCGTACGGGCACGCGCACGCCGGCAGAGCGAATCCGTCGACGAGAGCCAGACAGCCCCCACCGGCGACGCCCTCGAGCGCCGTCGAGAGCGCCTCGAGGTTGCACGCATGCAGGCCGTGCTCGTCGATCGCCGCGCTGCTTCGCGCGACGACGACGGCGCGCCGCACCCGTCTCAGGATCTGCCCGTACAGGACCTCGCGCACGGCCTCGGACAACCGCTTCGAGTCGGTGAGCGCGGCAAGCGCCTCGTAGTCGCGCTCGGTCCACGCGGCGTAGTCGAAGCAGACGGCCGCCGCGACCAGCGGTCCTGCCAGGCAGCCGCGCCCCGCCTCGTCGGCGCCGGCCACTACGAGGCCCGGCGCGGCCGAGCATCGCTCGAGGTCGAACGCGAAGCGCTCGTTCATCGCCGTCGTCGGCCGAGGCCCCGCACGCCGTCCGGCGTCAGAGAGGGCCGAGCCGGCTCAGCGGCCAGTAGATGAAGAACGCCGAGCCGATCAGGTCGCTCTCGGGGACGGGCCCCCAAACCCGGCTGTCGTCGCTGTCGGCCCGGTTGTCACCCATCATGAAGTACGACCCTTTTGGTACGGTGTACTCTTGAGCAAGGCTCCAGGGATGGGCCATCGTGGTCCCCGGGAGAGGGCCGGCCGGCTCCGTCCTGTCGACCGTGCCGTTTGTCCTGTGCACGTACGGCTCGGCCTGCGCCACGCCGTTGACGTACAGTCTCCCGTCCTTGGCCTGCAGGCGGTCGCCTGGCAGCCCGACCACGCGCTTGATGAAGACGAAGTCACGGTTGAGCGGGTAGTGGAAGACGATGATGTCGCCGCGCTCGACGTCCCTCAGGTGATAGACCAGCCGATTGACCAGCACACGGTCCTTGATCAGCAGGGTGTCGACCATGGAGGGCGACGGGATGCGGTACGGCTTGACCAGGAAGGCCTGGATGACGAGCGCCAGACCGATCGCCACGACGGCGATGACGACGTACTCGAGGAGCGAGCTGCGGGCGCGTCCCGCACCGCCAGACGCGCGAACGGCGCCCCCCGATGGGGCGCCGCCGGCGTCAGGTCGGTTGTTGCTGCCCAAGGCGGGGCGACGCAGTCGTCAGCGCTGCTTCTCGCGGACCCGCGCCTTCTTGCCGACCTTCTGGCGCAGGTAGTAGAGCTTGGCGCGCCGCACGTCGCCGATCGCCGTGACCTCGATCTTCTCGATCTTCGGCGAGTGCACCGGGAACGTCCGCTCGACCCCGACACCGAATGACTGCTTCCGCACGGTGAAGGTCTCGCGCACGCCCTGGCCCTGCCGCTTGATCACGATGCCCTGGAAGACCTGGACCCGGTGGCGGCTGCCTTCGATGACCTTGAAGTGAACCTTCACCGTGTCGCCGGCCTTGAACTGCGGGATGCCTGTGCGCAGCTGCTGGCGCTCGATGTTCTCGATGATGGACAAGAGGACCTCTTTCCGAGCGACGAACGGCGGCTACTCTAGCACGCGTCCGGAGGAGGCGCAAAACGGCGCCCGACTTGTGCGGCGCGCCAGCGCTCCACGGCGCCGTGGTCGCCGCTCAGGAGGACGCCCGGCACCGCCCAGCCACGGAACTCGGCGGGGCGGGTGTAGTGCGGGTATTGGGTGCCCCCGTCGAGCTCGGGGGAGTGCGACTCGCCGACGACGCTCTCGGGGTTGGAGATGACGCCCTCGACCTTGCGCAGGACCGCGTCGGCGAGCGCCATCGCCGCCAGCTCCCCGCCGCTGAGCACGTACGGGCCGATGGACACTCGATCGGTGACCACGTTGGAGACGCGCTCGTCGATGCCTTCGTAGCGCCCGCAGAGGAGCACCAGGTCGTCGCGTGCAAGCTCCGCTGCAAGCCGGTCGTCGAGCTGACGCCCTCTCGGCGTGAGCTCGACCACACGACGCCGCTCGCGGACCCTGTCTGCGGGCTCTGCGAACACGGCTTCGAGAGCGGCGCACACGACGTCGACGCGCAGCACCATGCCCGCGCCGCCGCCGTACGGCGTGTCGTCGACCTGCAGGTGCGCGAGCGGCGTGTGGTCGCGGTAGTTCCACACCCTGAACTCGTGCCCCAGCTCGACCGCACGGCGGACGTGGACCTGGCCCGCGTACCACGCGAACGCCTCAGGGAACAGACTGAAGACGTCGATCTTCACGACCTCGCCTCGCCGGTGCCGCCGATGTCGAGCAACCCGGCGCGCACCGTGAGACCGCCGTCATCGTCCTCCCACACGAGCTCCCTCACGAGGGGCACGAGAAGCGAGGAGCCGCCCGAGGACAGCCGTACCTCGAGGATGTCGTGCGCGGGCGAGGCGAGCACGTCGCTCACCGTGCCCACGCCGGCCCCGCTGCCCTGCTCGCGCACCCGACGCCCGATGAGGTCGCCGGTGCGGTAGTGGGGGATCTCGTCGAGCTCGCCACCTGAGGCCAGGAGCGTGAGCCCCTGGAGGGCGACGGCCTCCTCGCGCGACGACGCCAGGTCCAACTCGATGAGCGGGCGAGCATCGCCCCCCCCCGCGCGCCGCAGGATACAGGGCCGCATCTCGCCGCCGCGTTCGTCGCAGACGACGAACCGTACACCGGCGTCGAGGTAGCCCAGCCCGCCGGGCGCGAGGTTCAGGTAGAGCCGGCCCCCGAGGCCGTGGACCTTCCCCAGCGTGCCGCAGACCCAGAACGACGTTTCTTCCGCGCTCACGTCGACGTACCCCCGGTCCGCCGCGCCGTCACAGACGACGAGCGGCGCCCCGCTCGAGCTTGAGCTCAGAGAGCGGTGTCGCTACACCGCCCCGCGTAGTGAGACGCCGACGGCGTTCGCTGTGCGATGGAGCTTCGGCGCCCCGCACGTCGAGTCGCCTTCGGCGTTCAATCGACGATCTCGACGATGGCGCGCTTGCCGTCACGGACCGCGCTCGCCTTGACGATCGTCCGCAGGGCACGCGCGATGCGTCCCTGCTTGCCGATCACCTTGCCGACGTCCTCCTTCGCTACGGAAAGCTCCAGAACGACGGTGGTGTCTGTCTCCGTAGCCTGAACATGGACCTCTTCCGGCTGGTCGACCAGCGACTTGGCCAGGAACTCCAGAAGGTCCTTCAACATCCCGCCACTCCCCTCCGTCGCCATCGCAGGGCCGCCTTACTTATCGATGCCCTTGATGGCGAGCAACCGCTTCACGGTCCGCGAGGGCTGCGCGCCCTTGGCCAGCCACGCCTTGGCCTTGTCGGCGTCGATGTCGATCGACGACGGCTCGGTCCGCGGGTTGTAGTGGCCGACCGTCTCGATGGCCCTTCCGTCACGCCGCGTACGTGAATCGACGACGACGATCCGGTAGATGGGGTTCTTCGTGCTGCCTACCCGGGTCAACCGCATCCGCACTGCCACCTGCTCCGTCACCTCCTCCGGGTCCTGACCCCTCCGCCGGTCCGAGGCCGGAGCGACCAAGGGCCGGTCTGCGTTCTCCGCCTCACGGCGGTCGCGAGCTCGTTCGATGGAGTCGCGATTGTATCTGCAGGGCATGAGCGGTGCCACCGCGCCCAGGGCCGAGGCAGGGACGCGGGAACCGGGCACCTGCGCGCGTGGAGCGCGCTGCCCGCGCCCTCCGTCGCCTCACATGCCTGGCAGGCGGAGCCCCTTGACCTTGCCGCCCTTGAACATCTTCAGCATCTTCTGCATCTCGCGGTACTGCTTGAGCAGCATGTTGACGTCCTGCACCTGGGTGCCGCTGCCGCGGGCGACGCGCTGTTTGCGCGGGCCGTCGATGAGCTCCGGATTGCGACGTTCCCGCGGCGTCATCGAGAAGATCATGGCCTCGATCCGATCCAGCTGCCGGTCGTCGACCTGCACGTTCTTGAGCTCCTTCATGCCCGGGACCCCGGGCAGCATACCGAGGATGCTCGACAGCGAGCCCATCTTGCGCACCTGCTTGAGTTGCTCGAGGAAGTCCTCGAACGTGAACTCGGCGCGCCGCAGCTTGGCCTCCATCTCCGCGGCCTTCCTGGCGTCGAGGGAGTCCTCAGCCTTCTCGATGAGGCTCAGCACGTCCCCCATCCCCAGGATGCGCGAGGCCATGCGATCCGGGTGGAACGTGTCGAAGTCGTCCAGCTTCTCGCCATTGGAGGCGAACTTGATGGGACGCCCGGTCACGGCGCGGACGCTCAGCGCCGCGCCGCCGCGGGCGTCCCCGTCGAGCTTGGTCAGGACCACCCCGTCGAGGTCCACCTTCTGGCGAAACTCCTCTGCGGCGTTCACGGCATCCTGACCCGTCATGGAATCGACGACGAGCAGGATGTTGTGCGGCTTCACGGCGCTGCGAATGCGCGCCAGCTCGCCCATGAGCTCTTCGTCGATGTGCAGCCGGCCCGCGGTGTCGATGATCGCCACGTCACCGTTGAGACGGGCGTACTCAACGCCGTCGCGCGCGATGTCGACGGGATCGAGATCGGCGCCGGGGGCGTACACGGGCACGCCGACGCGCTCGCCGAGCGTCTTGAGCTGGTCGATGGCGGCCGGGCGGTAGACGTCGGCCGCGATGAGCACGGGCCGCTTGCCGTCCTTCTTGAGGTGCCTGGCCAGCTTGGCGCAGGTCGTGGTCTTGCCTGATCCCTGCAGCCCCGCCATGAGGATGATCGTCGGGGCGCGCCCACTGAAGGCCAGCTTGGAGTCGCCCGCACCCATCAGCGTCGTCAGCTCCTCGTTGACGATCTTGATGACCTGCTGCGCGGGTGTCAGGCTCTCCATGACCTCGACGCCCAGCGCCCGCTGCTTGACCTGGGCGACGAACTCGCGGACGACCTTGAAGTTCACGTCGGCCTCGAGCAGGGCGAGGCGGATCTCGCGCATCGCCTGGTCGACGTCCTCGGCGGTGAGCTTGCCGTGACCCTTGAGACTCTGGAACGCGTTCTGCAGGCGATCGGACAGGGCGTCGAACATGGTCATCCTCGATCGTTGCGCGCGCAGGGAGCGCGGGACTGGCGGAGGATCAATGGTAGCACGCGGCGCCTTTGCTCAGTCGCCGTCCTCGTCTCCCCCACCGAACACGGCACGGGCGAACTCGTCGGCCTCGAAGGGCCGCAGGTCCTCGAGCTTCTCGCCGACGCCGACGAGTTTGATCGGGATGCCGAGTGAATCGTGGATGGCGACGACGATCCCCCCCTTCGCCGTGCCGTCGAGCTTGGTGAGCACCACGCCGGTCACGTCGACGGCCTGCTTGAACTCCTGCGCCTGGCGCAGGCCGTTCTGGCCCGTCGTGGCGTCGAGCACGAGGAGGGTCTCGTGCGGGGCGCCGGGCAGCTGCTTCTCGATGACCCGGCGCACCTTCTCGAGCTCGCGCATCAGGTTGACCTGTGTGTGCAGTCGTCCGGCGGTGTCGATGATGACGACGTCGGCACCGCGCGACCGCGCCGCCGCGACGCCGTCGTAGACGACGGCGGCCGGGTCGCTGCCGGCCTCCTGCTTCACGATGTCGCAGCCCGCGCGATCGGCCCAGGCGGACAGCTGCTCGACGGCGGCCGCACGAAAGGTGTCGGCCGCCACCATGAGCGGCGTCTTGCCCATTTGCCGGAGACGAAAGGCGATCTTGCCGATGGTCGTCGTCTTGCCGGTCCCGTTCACTCCGACGACGAGGATCACGCTCGGGTCGGCGCTCACGTCGATCCGCTGGCGTTCGGGGTCCTCGGGCTTGAGCGCGCCGGCGACGACGTCGGCGAGCTCCTCGAAGAAGGGCTCGCGCGCCTCGATCTTCTTGGCCGTGCAGCGGCGCTCGAGCTCATCGACGATCTTGATCGTGCCGTCCACGCCGACGTCGGCGGCGATCAGCGTCTCCTCGACCTGCTCGTACAGACGTCGGTCGACGCCCACGTAGAGCGCGCTCTTGAGGCCGTCGCGCACTGCGAGACGCGCCTTGCCGAGGTTGCGGCGCAGGCGTCCGAAGAGCCCCTTCCGCTCGCGCTGCTCTTCGGCGATGACCTCGGCCGGCACGTCGCCCTCGGCCACGCCTTTGAACACCTCGTGCCACTCCACGCCGTCAACCCTTCGTCCGGGAGCGCTCTTCGCGCTCGATCTCTTCTTCGGCCATGCGCGCGCTCACGACGGCCGACCCGCCGTCCGGGCCCATCGTCACCCCGTACAGCACGTCAGCAGCCTCCATCGTCCGCTTCTGGTGCGTGATGATGATGAACTGCGTGCGCTCCCGGTAGTCGCGCAGCAGCTGGACGAGGCGGCCGATGTTGACGTCGTCCAGGGCCGCCTCGATCTCGTCCAGGATGTAGAAGGGGCACGGCCGCGAGAGGACGAGCGCCATCAGAAAGGCGATCGCCACCAGAGCGCGCTCACCCCCGGACAGCAGCTGCAGCTTCTTGCCCAGCTTGCGCGCCGGTTTGACCTCGACGCTGACGCCCCCCGGTTCGTCCTCGGAGGCAGGCTCCTGCAGGAGGAGACGTCCCCGTCCGCCTGGGAAGAGGACCTCCACCATGTGGGAGAACTGTTCCTGGACGGCGGCGAAGGTCTCCGCGAACTCCGCGTCGATCTGGGTCGTCAGCTCGGCGATGAGCGTCTCGAGGTCCACCACCGAGCGCTCCAGGTCGCGGCGCTGCTCACGAAGGAACGCGACGCGCTCGCCGAGCTCGGCGCACTCCGCCTCGGCCAGCGGGTTGACGGGGCCGATGCGCTCGCGCCGTCGCTCCAGGCGCTCGAGCGTCTGGGCCAGCACCGCCGCGTCGGCATCGTCTGCCGGCGGCGTGAAGGCTGCCAGCTCCAGCGCCGCCGAGACCCCGTCCAGCTGGGTGACCAGATCCGCGCGCCGGTCCTCGAGCCGTGCCAAGGCGACCTGCACCTCGGCGCGCTCGTCCGCGGCGCGTCCGAGGGCGTGGCGAAGCTCGGCTTCGCGCGAGGCCAGGGCCTGCAGGCCGGCACGCTCAGGCACTTCGTCTACCCGGTCGTCGTCAAGGCGCTCGACGAGGCCCCGGGCACGCGTGCGCAGCACGGACAGACGCTCGAGCAGCACCGCGCAAGCCTCGCGCAGGGCGGGCAGGACCGACAGCCTCGCCTCGAGCTCGTCGAGACGGACGCGCGCCGCCGCGGCGCGCTCCTGCGCGGCACGGCGTTCTGCCGCGGCGCGAGCTGTGGCGGCGCGGGTCTCTTCGAGCTCCACCCTGCAGCGCATGAGCGTCGCCAGCGACGCCGCGTCATCGGCCTCGGCAGCGGCCACCGCCGTCTCGGCCTCGGCCAAGCCCTGCCTCAGCTTCTCCGTCTCGAGCAGCGCAACGGCCGCCGACCTCTCGGCGTCCTCCTTCGCCGCCTGCGCCTCGGCGGCCTCGGCCGCCAGGGCTTCAGACGACCGTCGCGTCCGGGCGAGCGTGTCTTCGATGTCGCGCAGGCGCGATACCAGCCCCGCGAGCTCGCGCGCGGCCTCTTCGGCGGAGACTCGCGCCTCGCGCTCGTCTTCCTGAGCCGCCTGCCGGGCGTCGCGCGCCGCGTCGTCGGCCTGCCGCGCCTTCGCGAGAGCCGCCGCCTCGCGGGCCTCGCGCGCCCGCACGGCGTCGAGCCGGTCCTTCGACCCTGCAAGAAGCGCACGCCGTTCGAGCAGGAGAGCGGCCGGCAGGCCGCCGGCCAGGCCGAGCTGGCCTGCCGACGGCCGGTAGAACTCGCCCTCGCGCGTCACCGCCAGGCCGGGGAACTCGTCGGGTACGGCGCGCAGATCGTCCACGATCACGACGTCGGCGAGCGCGGCCGCAAGGTCCTCGCGCTCGCCGAGCGACACCTTCTCGAGCAACGGTGCGGCGCCCGGGAAGCCCGTCGACGCGCGCCTTCGGCGCGGCGTAACGACGAGGCGGGCGAGCGTCACACCGGCGTGCTTCAGCGCGCCCAGTAGTGACCAGTGGTCGACGTCCGACGGCACCGCCAAGGCGCCCGAGGCCTGCGACAGTGCCGCGGCGAGCGCCCGTTCGTACCCAGGCTCGCAGGCCAGCGTCCCCGTGAGCGGGACGGCTCCGTCGAAGCGCTCGGCGACCTCGAGCACGTCGTCCGCGACGTCCTGGAGGTCTCGCATGGTCGCGTCGAGGTGCTCCACCTCGGTCTCGGCCATCGCTCGTTCGCCGGCCACCACGCGATGCCGCTCCACAACGTCGGCCAGCGCGGACTCGCAGCGTGTGGCTGCTTCGGCTGCCGTCGACGCCCGCGCGCCGGCTTCCTCCAGACACCGGCGCGACGCCTGCTCGCGAGCGGCACTGTCGTCGCGCCGAGCCGCCTTCTGCCCCGTCTCCTCGTCGAGCGCGGCCAGGTGACGCCCCAGGCGCTCCTGCTCGCCGGCGAGCGCCTGGAGACGACGCTCCAGTCGCGCCGCCGTGGCCAGAGCAGCCTCGCGCTCGGCGGCGAACCGCGCCGTCTCCGCTCGGCGCTCCGCGAGTGCGGCACGCGCCCCCTCGAGTGCGCTCCGGACCGTACCGTGTTCGCCTTCCGCGGCGCGCAGCGCCGCGAGCAGCCGCTGCTCGTCGGCCTCCTGGCTGCCCGCGGGCTCCTCGGCACGTACCGTGAGCTCCGCCAGCAGGCGCTCGCGCTCCGCAGACGCTGCGCGCGCCACCTCATCCATGAGTCGCAGGCGCTGGGCCGTCAGCCGCTCGACGCCCTCGAGGCGGCCGTCGAGGGCGCGCGCTCGCAGGAGCCTGCGCGCGCGCCGCTCGCGCTCCGCGAGGCGGCGCGCGAAGCGCTCCTCTTCAGCGGCGCGCCGTCCGGCGAGGTCGTTGAGCCCTACTTCACACCGGGCACGCTCCGCCTCAAGCGCCTCGAGGGAACCTCGCCGCCCCGTCAGTGCCTCGTCGACGGCGGCGAGCTCTCCCGCCAGCAGACGGCCGCGCACGCCGGCGACGTCCGCGTCGACGGCGCGCATCTGCTCGGCGGCAGTGGCTTGGCGCCTGAGGGGCGCAAGCTGACCCTCGGCGTCGCGCTCCATGAGCTCGGCTCTCTCGACGTTGCGCCGCACCTCGCGCAGCTTGAGCTCTGCGCGCTCGCGGCGCCGCTTGTACGCGCCGAGCCCCGCCGCCTCTTCGATCTGGTTGCGCCGATCCTCCGGCCGACCGGCGAGGAAGGCCTCGACACGGCCCTGCCCGATGATGGAGTGCAGTTCCCTTCCGAGGCCCACGCCGGCCATGAGCTCCACGACGTCGGTGAGCCGGCACGTGGAGCGGTTGATGGAGTAGTGAGAGCCGCCGTCGCGCCCTACCCGGCGCATGACGCTGACCTCGTCGGTCGGCAGCGGCAGGGCCCCGTCGGCATTGTCGAACACGAGCTCCACCTCCGCGACGGCGCTGGCGCGCCGCCCGTCGCTGCCGGCGAAGATCACATCCTGCATCGACGACCCGCGGACGGTCGAGGGGCTCTGCTCGCCGAGCGCCCACACCACGGCATCGGCGAGGTTGCTCTTGCCGCTGCCGTTCGGCCCGATGATCACGGCCACACCGGGCTCGAAGACAAGCTCGGTCGCCCTGGGGAAGGACTTGAAGCCCCGCACGCGGAGGCGCTTGAGATGCACCCTCAGCCGACCCCCGGGCCGACGCCGTCTCCGCCCGCCGCGACGACCGCCGTGTCTGCCCCGTCGCGGTCGCGGCTCCCGTCGTCATCTCGCGGGACGTCGACCGCCGCGTCCCTGGACTCGTCTCCGCCGGCCGCCGGCTTGCGCCTCGTGCGCAGCCGCGCGCGCCGCGCCTTGCGCCGGGCGCGCGCCTGAAGCTCGCGCAGCGCCTCCTCCGCAGCCTCCTGCTCGGCGCGCTTCTTGCTGCGGCCCACGCCGTGCCCGACGACCTCGCCGTCGACCGCGGCCTCGATCTCGAACTTTCGGTCGTGGGGCGGTCCGATCACGTCGACGACGCGATACGACACGGTCTTCCCGCTCCGGGCAAGGCTTTCCTGGAGCTCGGTCTTGTGGTCGACGTAGCTGCTCTGGGCGAACTCGATGTGCTCGCTGAACGCCTCGATCACGGCCGGCCGTACCGCCTCGAAGCCGAACGTGACGTACAGGGCGCCGATCAGGGCCTCGGTGAGATCGGCGAGGACGTTCTGATTGGCCATGAGCTGGGCGATCTCGCCGTCGTCGTGTCCGCGCCCGGCGAGTTCGCGCAGCATCGTCCCGAGCCCCAGCCGAGCCGCCACCTTGGCGCACGTCGCGCGGCTCACGACGTAGGCGCGAAGCCGCGCGAGATGGCCCTCGGCGTAGCCGGGGAAGCGCCGGTAGAGCTCGGTCGTCACGCACAGGCTCAGCACGCTGTCGCCGAGGAACTCCAGGCGCTCGTACGAGCGACTGCGCTCCACGACCAGCGACGAGTGCGTGAAGACCTGATGGAGCACGTCCTCGTCAAGCCGCTCGGCGAGGCGCAGCATTCGGTCGTCCATCTGCTCACTCGAGCGACGAGAGGACGCCTTCCTCACGGAAGGCCTCCACCCGCCGCGATCGCTGCGGGCGCCCGCGGGGGATCCCCCCGCGTTCAGCCCGCGACCTTGATGACGAAGTCGATTGCGTCGCCGACGGTCTTGATCTCGCCGGCTTCCTCGTCGCTGATCTTGATGCCGAACTTCTCTTCCATCGTCATGACGAGCTCGACGAGGTCGAGGGAGTCGGTCTCGAGGTCTTCCTCGAACCGCGCGTCCTCTGTGACCTTCTCTTCGTCGACGCTCAGGGTCTCGACGAGGATCGCCTTGACCTGGGCGAACACCTCTTCACGCGTCATCAACGGACCTCCGGTGAGTTTGTCGCAGTCTACAGAATGGCCACGCACCGAGAAAGCGAATCCGCGTGGTCAGCTCGCCGTGTCGCCTCCCTCGGGCGATCCGGCGCCGAGCTCGCGGGCGATCGAGGGCAGGAGGTCGCTGACGACACCGCGGGCGGCTTGCCGCACGGCGTTGGCGATGCCGCGTGCGCGCGAGCTGCCGTGAGCGATGATCACCGGCGCCTTCATACCCACGAGGAAGGCGCCGCCGTACTCTTCGGGGTCGAGCGCGTCGCGGACGCGATAGAGCTCGGCACGCAGCAGCGCCCCGCCGAGCTTTGTGCTCAAGTTGGCGTCGATCGCCTGCCGCACAGCCTTCATGACGGCCTTGGCGGTGCCCTCGATGGTCTTGAGGGCGACGTTGCCGGTGAAGCCGTCGGTCACCACCACGTCGACGGCGCGGTCCATGATGTCCCTGCCCTCCACGTTGCCGCGGAAGCGGACGCGTGGGTCCCCCGCCATGAGCTTGTGAGCCTCGATCACGGCGCCCGTGCCCTTCGTCTCCTCCTCGCCGATCGACAGCAGCCCGACCTCCGGCTCGGCGATGCCCATCACCTCACGTGCGAAGGCCTGACCCATGACGGCGAACTGGCGCAGGTGCTCCGGTCGGCATTCGGCGTTGGCGCCGATGTCGAGCATGGCGAGCGGCGTCGGCGCCGCAGGCATGATCGAACAGATCGCGGGGCGGTGGACGCCGTGGATCCGGTGAACGTACAGCAGGCTGGCCGCCACGACGGCGCCGGTGTTGCCGGCGCTCACGAAGGCGTCGGCCTGGCCCTCGTGTACGAGCTTCATGCCCATGACGAGCGACGACGCGGTCTTTCTGCGCGCGGCAGCGACGGGCTCGTCGTGAAAGGTGATCACGTCCGGGGCGTGGACGAGCTCGACGTGGCGCGCGTCCGGCGGCAGCAGCCGCCCCACGCGCGCCTCGTCGCCCACCAGCACGACCCGCACACGTTCGCCGGCAGCCTGGAGGGCGCCCTTGACGACCTCGTCCGGCGCGTTGTCGCCGCCCATGGCGTCGACCACGACCCGCACGGTCCGGTCTGAGGACCCGGAGCTCCAGGCCGCCGTGACCTCGTGCGGTGAGACGTACCTGCCGGCGACCGCGGCCCTCACGCGCCGCGACCCTGCCTGCGTCGGTCGTACAGACGGCTCGGCGACATCGCTCTTGGCCGTCTCAGGAGAGGTCTGCGACGAGCCGGTCGAGGTCGACGTGCTCGTCGATGAGGTCGACGATCAGGTCGATCTTGGCCGGCTCCTGCACTCGCAGGCGGCCGAAGAGGCGGCGCAGCCCGTCGGCCGCCGTCACGGTGTCGCTCTCGACGGAGATCAACGGCACCCCGGCCTCCTCCGCGCGCTCGAGCACGGCGGGGCTCGGCACGTAGTTGCCGGTGAGCACGACGCCCACCGTCGGGGTCTCGAGCGCCGTCAGCACGATCTCGGCGCGGTCGCCGCCGACGATCACGACCTTGTTCGGCGTGAGCTGGAAGTAGCGCAGGGCGTGCTCGGGGCTCATGGCGCCGATGAGGTACGTCTCGACCAGCCGGTCGCCGTGTTGCTCTCCGCAGACGTACGTGCCCCTGAGCGCCTCGACGATCTCGTCCACGGAGACGGCCGACAGCCTGGCGTTGGAGGCGAGGACACCGTAGCTCGTCACGTCGTGCGTCTCGAGGAATGCCGTGTACTCGCCGCGCACCAGGTCGACGCGCGTCTCGGGGACCATGTTAAAGAGGACGCCGAGGAGGTACTCCTTCAGGGCGTCCTTGACGTAGATGATGTCGTCGAGGAGGCGGGCGCCGGCGAACTTGGCGACCAGCAGGGTGGCCAGGTCGAGGTGCCGGACCACGTCGGCCCCGCTCGTGCGCAGGAAGCGCCCCTGCCAGATCTCGCCCAGGCCCTCGCACACGACGAGGTCCTTGCCCTTGGCGATGCGCGCGTAGGCGTCTTCCACGCGACGCATGGCGTCGACCTCGGAGCCCGACAGCACGTCGTGGAGGGCGTCTTCGTCGAGGACGACCGGACAGATGTCGGCCGGGTCGTCCTCGAGCCCGAGAAGCTCGGCGACGAAGGCCGCGTCCTCGTCGAGCACGTGTCCGCCGCTGTGCGCGGCGAGCGTGCCGACGGGCTTGAAGTAGCCGACCTCGCAGCCGCGACGACGCATCGCCAGGCAAAGGCCGACGGCGATGGTCGTCTTACCGCCGCTGCCCTGGGTGGAGGCGATGTACAGCGACTTCAGCATCGCGTACCGCCGTGACGGTCACTCGGCTTCGAGGACGATGACCTCGCGGCCCTTGTACGTGCCGCACTTCGGGCAGGCACGGTGCGGCAGCTTCGGGCTCTTGCACTGGGGGCAGATGCTGGCGGTGTCTACGCTGAGCTTCTGCTGCGCACGGCGCTTGTCGCGCTTGGACTGCGAGGTCTTCTTCTTGGGGACGGGCATGGACGTTCTCCTCGGTTCGGCCGGACGCAGTACTCTAGCACAGGTCGGGCCCCTCGCGCGCCTGCCCGGGCCTCGAGCCGCTCGTCATCCGGAGCGCGATTGCTCCCCGGGCTCATGGTCGTGGTGTGGGTCGGCGTTGAGGTCGGCGCCGCAGACGGGGCACAACCCGGCGCACTCGTCCCGGCACAGCAGGCGTACCGGCAGGGCGTCGGCGATCAGGTCCCGCGTCCATCGCTCGAGATCGACGGCGTATGCCGACGTGTAGCCGTCTGCTTCATCATCCTCGGTCTCGGAGGCGCCATGCCCTACGTAGTCGATACCCTTGGCCTCGACACGGACACGCGCAGGCTCGAGGCAGCGTTGACAGGGGCCGTCGACCTCGGTCTCGAGACTCGCCGTGAGGGTGAGCCGGTCGCCGACGCGCGCGGCCCGCAGGTCGACCTCGACGACGCCGCCGGGCACGGAGTACTCGAGCCCGCCGAAGACGAAGGGCGCCACCTCGACGGGCAGTCGCCGCCAAGTCTCGCTCTGGTCGCCGAACCGCAGCGACCGCAGGTCGAAGCGACGCATGGGCTGCCTCCGCGACGTGCGACGGCCGCCGTCGGGGTCAGGGCTGCAGGTCCTCGTCCTCCTCGCGCCCTTGCAGGCGCTCGCGCCCGCGCCTGACGGCGGCGATGAACTTGTCGAGGTTCGTCTCGAGGCTGCCGAGCACGCCGTCGGCGTAGTCTTCGGCGCTCAGACGGATCTGGCGCTCCTGGTCACGCGCGTCCTCCATGATCTGCTGCGCGTTCTTCTCGGCGAGGCGGACCACCTCGGTGTCTGAGGCCAGATTCTCGGCGCGCTCGTGAGCCTCGGCAAGCAGGCGGTCGGCCTCCTGCTTGGCCTCGGCCAGCATCTCCTGGCGCTCCTTGACGATCCAGCGCGCCTGCTTGATCTCTTCGGGGATAGTGGAGCGCATCTGGTCGAGGATGTCGTAGATCTCCTCGCGGTCGATCATGACGCTGTCGGTGAGCGGCACCGATCGTGCGTTGTGGATCAGGTCGTCAAGCTTGTCGATGAGAACGAGGACGTCCATACTCAGCAACCCTCCTTGGGTAGCCTAGGCGCGCGGGGGATAGAGCTCGCGCAGCCGGCGCGCCACGACCGGCGGGACCAGGTCTTGGACCGGCCCGCCGAAGGCAGCGATCTCCTTGACGCCGCTCGAACTCAGGAAGCTGTGCTCGGGCGAAGCCATCATGAACACGGTTTCGATGTCGGGTGCCAACCTCCTATTGAGCTGCGCCATCGCGAACTCGTACTCGAAGTCCGAGATCGCCCGCAGCCCCTTGAGGATCACGTGCGCGTCCCACCGTCGGGCGAACTCCACGACCAGGCAGTTGAAGCGGTCGACCTCGACGTTGTCGTACTCCTTGAGCGCCTCGCGCAGGAACTGCTCACGCTCGTCGGGCGCGAACAGCGGGCTCTTGCGCATGGGGTGCTCCACCAGCCCCACGACCACCCGCCCGAACTTGCAGGCGCCGCGGCTGATGATGTCGATGTGCCCCACCGTGACGGGGTCGAAGGTGCCCGGCATGATCGCAGTGACGTTGCGCGGCATCAGGCCCCCCGGCTCCCTTCGTTCGTCCCGTTCAACCGGCCACCATGAAGGTGACCTTGGTGTCTCCATAGACCCTGACCCGGACCTCACGCCACGGGAGCGCCACGTCCTCCTTGGCGGAGGTCTCCACGACGATCACGGCCTGCGGCGCGAGGACGGCTCCCAGAAGCCCGCCCAGCGTCTCCAGCGCGCCGGCGGCTCCTGCGTAGGGCGGGTCCGCAAGCACGAGAGTATACATACACCCGACGCGGGCGTCAGCCTGCAGGGCGCGGGCGACGGGGGCGGCGACGACGCGCGCCGCAGGCGCCGCGTCGTCGTGCGGTCCGGACCGCCGCGTGACGGGCACTTCGAGCGTCGCGAGGTTGCGTCGCAGCGCGGCCACCGCGGCACGGTCGCGCTCGACGAACGTACAAGTGCGCGCCCCGCGCGACAGGGCCTCGATGCCCAGCCCCCCGCTGCCAGCGTACAGGTCGAGGGCACGGTGCCCGGCCAGCGGGCCGCCTCCGTTCGCCGCGGCCGGCGGGACTCTCGGCGGCCCTCCCGAGTGCGCCGCGGCCCACTCCGGCGCCCCGTGCACGGCCTGCAGCACCTGCAGGACGTCGAAGACGGCTTCGCGCACCTTGTCGGACGTGGGACGCGTGGCGCGGCCAGCGGGCGGCGCGAGCGGCCGGCCTCGCCACACGCCACCGACCACCCTCACGGCTGGACCCCGCGGCGTCCTGCCCTATACTGGGTGGGGTATCCCATGGAGTCTCTCTCGGACCTGCTGCACGCCGCCGCCGTCGCGCTCGTCGCGCTCGCCCTCAACCTTCCGTTCGGCGCGTGGCGCTCCGCCACGCGGCGGTTCTCGAAGCTCTGGTTCCTCGCCGTCCACCTGCCGGTCCCCGTCGTCCTCCTGGCGCGCGTCGCGACCGACCTGAGCGCCCGCCTCATCCCGGTGCTCGTCGTCGCGGCCGTCGCCGGTCAGGTCCTGGGCTCGTGGGGCTACACCCGGTTGAACGCGGCCCGACGGCGGATGCCTGCGGCCGTCCCGGCGACACCGGCGCTACCCCCTGCCGAGCACGACCGGCGACCGCTCCGGTGAGACCTCGGCCACCGTGAACGCCGTCTCGAGCACAGCCGCGGCACGTTCACGCCGCCCGCCGTCGCGCGCGTAGACGGTCGCCAGAAGGTCGCCGCCACCGACGCCGTCGCCGACGACCCTCGCAAGGACCACGCCGGCGGCGGCATCGATCGTGTCGTCGACGGTGCGCCGGCCGGCGCCGGCCAGCTGGGCCGCCTGGCCCACCGCGAGGGCGTCGACCGCGCCGACGAAGCCGGCACGCGGCGCACGCACCTCGCGGCCGGCCAGGCGATGGTACTCGCCCGGCTTCCAGGTGCCCCCCTGTACGTAGCACCAGCGTTCGAAGTGCTCGGCGGCGCGCCCGTCGGCCAATGCCGCCGCGGCGCGCCGTCTCCCCTCGCCCTCGTCCACGCCGGCATCCGACAGCGCGAGCAGCATCCCTGCGAGGGTCAGGACCACCTCGCGCACGTCGCCCGGCCCGGCGCCGCGCAGGACGTCCCACGCCTCCTCGACCTCGAGGCGATTGCCGATGGCGCGCCCGAGTGGCGCATCCATCGCGGTGAAGACGCAGCTCACCGGGCGGCCGAACGCGTCGCCGACGAGGCGGCAGCGGCGGGCAAGGTCGCGGGCGTGGTCGAGGTCCTTCAGGAAGGCTCCCCTCCCCACCTTGACGTCGAGCACGAGCGCCGACGTGCCGCTCGCGACCTTCTTGCTCATGATGCTGGCGGCGATGAGCCCATCCTCTTCGACCGTCGCGGTCACGTCACGCAGCGCGTAGAGCACGCGGTCGGCCGGCACGAGGCGCTCACTCTGGCTGACGACGGCGACACCGATCCGCTCCAGCTGCCGCAGGAACTCGCCCTGCGGCAGCTGTACCCTGAACCCGGGGATCGACTCGAGCTTGTCGAGCGTGCCCCCGGTGTGCCCGAGCCCGCGACCAGACATCTTGCCGAACACCCCGCCGCACGACGCCACGAGGGGGGCGAGAGCGAGGGTGACCTTGTCGCCGACACCGCCGCTCGAGTGCTTGTCGACCACGGGCCGCCGGACGGCGCTCAGGTCGAGCGTCTTGCCGCTGGCCACCATGGCCCGCGCGAGCCCCACCGTCTCCGCGTCCGACAGGCCGCGCAGCACCATGGCCATGAGCAGCGCGCTCGCCTGATAGGAGGGCACCGAGCCGTCCACGACGCCGCGCACGAACGCGTCGAGCCGAGCGGCGTCGAGCTCGTGCCCGTCGCGCTTCCAGGCGATGATGTCGTTGACCACGTCCATGCTTCCTCCGGTGATGTCGGGTCAGGCGAGCTCGGGCCAGCGCGCCGCGAGCACCGCAGCGAGCGCGGCACCGACGGCGGCCCTGAACGTGGCGGCGGTCGCCAGCACCTCGTCGTGCGAGCCTACCGCGGCCGCCCGGTTGACGACCAGCGAGAGCAGACAAAGCTCAACGCCGGCGCGCAGCGCGGCACGCACCTCCGGGGCGGTCGACATCCCCACGACATCCCCATACCCGGCGAGCCAGGCCACCTCCTCAGGGGTCTCGTACTGAGGGCCGGGCACCGCGACGTAGACGCCGGGGCGGGCGGGCGTGACGGCCGCCAGCGCCGCGGCGACACGCGCGGCCTCTGCCGGCGCGCACACCTCGAGGCGTGGCGGCGCCTCATCCGGCGCTTCCTGCAGGTCGACGACGGCCGTACCCACCACGACGTCGCCGACCGCGACCGCCGGACTCAGGCCGCCACAGGCGTTGAGCAGCACGAACCGGCGCACGCCCGCCGTGGCCAGGTCGGCGACCACGCGCTCGAGCGCGTCCCGGTCCCACCCCTCGTATGAATGCGGGCGGCCGTGCACGAGGGCAAGCAGTGTGTCCTCCACGGAGGTCCTCCCCCCCGCCGCCGCCGTGCCGCGGGGCAGGCGCGCCAGCACGAGCATGCTGCCGTGGCCCGCGACGGCCGGCGCCGGCCAGCCGAGATCGGCGAGCGTGTACTGCCGCTCGACCAGCGCCCCATCCGGGACGACGGCGAGGCCCGACCCGAAGACGACGGCGACGTCCGCCGCCGCGGGCGGCACTCTCACCTGATGACCTCGCCGGCCAACGGCGGCTCGTCGCCTGTGAGGCGCCAGAACGCGGTGGCGCCGACGTCCTCGAGGGCACCGTCCCAGCGGCCGGGGCGCAGGCCCAGAGCGAGCAGGGGCGCGTACTCCCTCGAGTGGTCGGTGCCCGGCGTCGTGGGGTCGACTCCGTGGTCGGCGCAGAAGATCATGGCGTCGCCGGACCTCAGGCGCCGTTCGAACTCCGGGACGGCGCGGTCGACCTCCGCCAGGGCGGCGGCAAAGCCGTCGACGTCGTTGCGATGGCCCCAGACCTGGTCGAAGTCGACGAGGTTCGCGAACAGCAAGCCGTCGTCCATCGCCTCGAGGTGTCGCAGGCAGGCGGCGACGCCGGCCGTGTTGTCGGTCGTGTGGTCGTCGACGTCGACGCCGCGCTGGACGAAGATCTCGCCGATCTTGCCGACGCCGACGACCGGCACCCCGCGCTGCTGCAGGAGGTCGAGGTACGTGGGCCCGACGGGGAGGAGCGAGAAGTCGCGCCGGCGGGACGTGCGCGCGTAGGAGCCGGACCCTCCCGCGAAGGGGCGCGCGATCACGCGGCCCACGGCGTGTTCACCCTGGAGGATCTCGCGCGCGATGGCACACCAACGATACAGCTCGTCGACCGGCACGACGTCCTCGTGGCAGGCGACCTGAAAGACCGAATCGCCCGACGTGTAGACGATCGGGCGGCCGGTGGTGACGTGCTCGTCGCCGAGCTCGGCGATGACGGCGGTGCCGGAGGCCGGCCGGTTGCAGAGCACGCCCCGGCCCACGGCCGCCTCGAAGGGCTCGATGACCTCCGGCGGGAAGCCCGCGGGATACGTCGGGAAGGGGCGTTCGAGGACGAGCCCCATCAGCTCCCAGTGACCCGTCGTCGTGTCTTTGCCGGCGCCGCGTTCGAGGAGGCGACCGTACGTCGCCTCCCGGCGCGGCGCCGGCAACGTGTTCCCGTCGCTCCTCCGCAGGACACTGACGACCTCGCCCAGCCCCAGGGCGCCGAGGTGCGGCAGGGGTGCCGAGGTGCGCTCCAGGACGTGGCGCAGGGTCGACGCACCGTCGTCGCCGTACTCGGCGGCGTCCGGCTGGGCGCCGGCGCCCACACCGTCGAGGACGCAGACGAAGACCCGCGTCATCGCCGGTCCTCCTCGTCGCCGGCGCGGCCTTCGTCGCCCGGCGCAGTGGCGCCGCGGCGCTTGCGGGCGCGCGGGTGCGTCTCGAGGAACACCTCTCTGAGGTGCTCGACCGTGACGTGCGTGTAGAGCTGCGTCGTGGCGACGTTCGCGTGCCCCAGCATCTCCTGGACCGAACGCAGGTCGGCGCCGCCCGCCAGCAGGTGCGTCGCGAACGAGTGCCTGAACGTGTGCGTGCTGGCGCGGCCCTCCAGTCCCGCCTTGCGCAGGTAGCGGCGCAGGAGGTAGTCGAGACCCTGGCGCGTCAGCGGCGTCCCGCGGGCGCTGAGGAACAGCTCCGGACGGCGACGGCCGCGCCGCAGGGCCCTGCGGCCGTCGCGGAGATACCGCGCGAGCGCCGCGGCCGCCGCGCCGCCCATCGGGACGATGCGCTCCTTGTCGCCCTTGCCGACACAGCGCACCAGCCCCGCCTCCAGGTCGACATCCCCGTCGCGCAGGCCGAGCAGTTCGGAGGCACGGAGCCCGCACCCATAGAGCAACTCGAACATCGCGAGGTCGCGCTCCCCGAGCGGCCCCGTCGGCGCGACGCGCCCCAGGAGCGCCAGTACCTCCTCGACGGAAAGCACCCGCGGGAGGTCCTGCCCGCGCTTCGGCGTGCGCAGCTTGGCCGTCGGGTCGACCGTGACGAGCTCTTCGCGCAGCAGGTAGCCATACAGGCCGCGCAGGCTCGCCACGCGCCGGGCGACGCTGGCTGTGGCGCCGACGCCGCCTGATCCCGCGAAGTACTCGTCCACATCCTCTTCTGTGGCCGAGAGCACGCCGGCGCCTGTCTTGGCGAGGAACCCCGCGTAGCGCGCCAGGTCACGCCCGTACGACGTGACGGTGTTCGTGCTCAGCCCTCGTTCGAAGCGCAGGTGGTCGAGGTACTCGGCGACGACCGGGTCGGTGTCCACGGCGACGGACGGGCGGCGCGCCGTCACGAAGCCGCGCCCGCGACGCGGACCAGGGCGTGGGCGAGCTCGTAGACCTGGACGAGCCGGGCGAGGCCTATGGACTCCTCTGTCGAGTGGACGTTCTCGAACCCGACGCCGAGGTTCACGGCCGGCAGCCCGCGCAGGTTGAACACGTTCGTGTCGGCGCCGCCGCCGGTGCCGATGTAGGCGGGCTCGACGCCGATCTCGGCCAGGGCGGCGGCCGCCAGCTTGACCGGGAGGTCGCCGGCCTCGAGGTCGAAGCCGATGAAGTCCTCGTCGACCGCCACCGTGACGTCGACCCCCATCTCGGCGGCGGCCAAGTTGGCGGCCTCGATCATGCGCTCGACCTGGGCGGCCAGCTTGCCGCGGTCGCGACTGCGGGCCTCGCCCTCGACCCGGCAGCGCTCGGGCACCACGTTGGTCGCTCGCCCGCCGGCGATGACGCCGATGTTCGCCGTGGTCTCGTCGTCGATGCGGCCGAGCGGCATGGCGGCCACGGCCCGGCCCGCCGCGACGACGGCGGAGCGGCCCTTCTCAGGCTCGATGCCGGCGTGGGCGGCACGCCCGTGGAAGTCCGCCGTCACCTTGCTGAGCGAAGGAGCGCTCACCACGACTGTGCCCACCGGACCCTCACTGTCGAACACGAACACCGCCTGCGCGCCGAGGACACCGACGTCGAACTCCTTGGCGCCGCGCAGGCCGACCTCCTCGGAGGCGGTGACGAGGATCTCGACATCCGCCGGCGGCGGGTCGGCTGCCAGGTCGCGCGCGAGCGCGAGGAGGGCGGTCACGGCTGCCTTGTCGTCGGCCCCGAGGATCGTGTCGCCGGCGCTGCGCGCGACGCCCCTCTCGATGTGCACGCGCACCTCGCCGTCGACCGGCACCGTGTCCATGTGCGCGCACAGGGCGATCGGCGTGCCCCGCCCGCGCCCGGCGATGCGCGCGAGGAGGTTGCCGGCGCCGGCGCCGGTGCGCGGCGCCGAGTCGTCCTCGACGACCTCGAGCCCGTACGCGCGCAGCTCGGCGGTGACGAGGTCGGCGACCGCGCCCTCCGCGCCCGACGGCGAGGGCGTTTCGGCCAAGCGCACGAAGAGGGCGGTCAGGTCGTCAAGGCTGGCGGTCATGGCGTTCTCCCGTCCGTCGCGTGAGACTCGTTGACAGGCGCGACCCCCGAACCCTCGGTCAGCGCTCGGCGCAGCTCTCTTCGCGCTCGTCCTCGCGCTCGACGCGAAGACGCGTGGCGGCACCGACAAAGTCGCGGAAGAGCGGCGCCGGCCGGGTCGGGCGCGACTTGAACTCGGGATGGAACTGCGAGGCCACGAACCACGGGTGGTCGCCCAGCTCGATGATCTCGACCAGCCTGCCGTCGGCGGTGGTGCCGCTGACCACGAGGCCCGCGGTCTCGAGCTGCGGACGCAGGTCGTTGTTCACCTCGTACCGGTGGCGGTGGCGCTCGTGCACCTCCTCCGCGGCGTACGCCGCCATGGCCTTCGTCCCGGGGATCACGCGCACCGGCGACGCCCCGAGGCGCATCGTCCCCCCCATGTCGGCGACGTTCTTCTGCTCGGGCAGGAGGTCGATCACCGGGAACGGCGTCTCGGGATCGAACTCGCTCGAGTTGGCGTCGGCCATGGCGCAGACACTGCGCGCGAACTCGATGACCCCGCACTGCATCCCAAGGCACACGCCGAGGAAAGGGACCTTGCGCTCGCGACAGTACGTGATGGCCTCGATCTTGCCCTCGATGCCGCGCTGCCCGAAGCCGCCGGGGACGATGACGCCGTCGGCGCAGGCGAGCTTCTCGGCGACGGTGTCCGGCGTGAGGTCCTCGGCGTCGACCCACCGCAGGTCGAGCTTGCGGCAGTGGTGGATGGCGGAGTGCTTGAGGGCCTCCCAAACCGAGAGGTAGGCCTCGTGCAGCTGGACGTACTTACCGACGAGGGCGATGGTGACCTCGCCTTCGCAGGCGTCGATGCGGTCGACCAGCGCCTGCCATTCCTCCAGGTCGGGCTCGTCGGCGCACTCGAGCTGCAACATTCTCACGACGAGGTCGTCGAGCCCTTCGCGGTGCATGAGCAGCGGGATGCGGTAGATGTCGTCGGCGTCGCGCGCCGACACGACCGCATCGGGGTCGACGTCGCAGAACAGGGCGATCTTCTCGCGGATGCCCTGCTCCACCGGTTGCTCCGAGCGGACCACGATGACGTCGGGCTGGATACCGATCTCGCGCAGCTCGGCGACCGAGTGCTGGGTCGGCTTGGTCTTCGGCTCGCCGACCACCCCGATCACCGGCACCAGGGTGACGTGCACGTACAGGACGTTCTCGCGCCCGATGTCCTTGCGGAACTGGCGGATGGATTCGAGGAACGGCAAGGATTCGATGTCGCCGACCGTCCCGCCGATCTCGGTGATGAGAACGTCGACGTCGAGGCTCTGCGACAAGCGGTGGATGCGCGACTTGATCTCGTTCGTGATGTGCGGGATGACCTGGACGGTCCCTCCCAGGTAGTCCCCGCGGCGCTCCTTGGTGATGACGCTGTTGTAGATGCCGCCCGTCGTCACGTTCGAGTCGCGCTGGACGAACTCGTCGAGGAAGCGTTCGTAGTGGCCCAGATCGAGGTCGGTCTCGGCACCGTCCTCGGTGACGAAGACCTCTCCGTGCTGGAACGGGCTCATCGTGCCCGGGTCGACGTTGATGTAGGGGTCGAACTTCTGGCTCGCCACCCGCAAGCCGCGCGCCTTGAGGAGCAGGCCTATGGACGACGCCGTGATGCCCTTGCCGAGGCCGGATACGACGCCGCCCGTCACGAAGATGTGCTTGGCCATGCCCCTCGTCCCCTCCTGGTGTCAGTCGCCGCCGCGAGACCGCAGGCGCCCGCCGTCGTTCACCGCGCGGGCGCCCACCAGGAGACGCCGGCACGGCACGGTGACGCCGCAGCGGACTCGCAAGGGATTTTGCGGGGGCCGGTTCGTGCCCGTAGCTGGATGACGGGCGGGCGCAACAAGACGACCGGCGGGCCCACGGATCACGGCGCAGAGTATAGCAGAGACAGGGCGGCCAGCAGGCGCGCCACTCAGGTGCGAGCGGCGCGCTCGAGCAGCCCCTGGGCGTGCCGCCTGGCCGCCGCGTCGTCGGGTGCGGCGCCGAGCATGCGACAGAGCTCGGCGAGGCGCTCCTCCCCCTCGACCTGAGCAACGACGGTCTCGGTGATGCCGGCCTCTGGGTCGGCCCGCTTGACGATGGCGAATTGACGCGCGGCGTGGGCCGCGACCTGCGGGAGGTGCGTGATGCAGACGATCTGGCGTTGCGCGGCAAGGCGCGCGAGGCGCTCGCCGAGCGCGGCAGCGGTGACCCCGCCGATGCCGGCGTCGAGCTCGTCGAAGATGAGCGTCTCGACGTCGTCGCCCAAGGTCACCATGCCGCGGATGGCGAGCATCGCCCGCGAGAGCTCGCCGCCCGAGGCGGTGTCGCGCAGCGGCCGGGGCGGCACACCGAGGTTGGCGCTGAAGTAGAACTCGACGTCGTCGGCCCCGCGCGGACCGAGGGCGACGAACCGTTCCTCGACCGTCGTCGCCCCGTCGTCGCGCGGCGAAAGGCGCACCTCGAAGCTCGCGTGCGGCATGGCGAGGTCTCTCAGCTCAGCGGCGACGCGGGCGGCGAACCCCGGGGCGAGGCGACGCCGCGTCTCCCCCAGCCGGGCGGCGGCGACGAGCGCGGTCTCGCGTGCCGCCGCCATCTCGGCGGCCAGTGCGCTCTCGTCGGCCTCCGACGCCTCGAGCACCGCGAGACGCCGCTGTGCATCCCTCTCATACGCGATGACCTCGTCCGCGGACGCGCCGTACTTGCGCATCAGCGACCTGAGCTTGTCGTAGCGCAGCTCGAGCGCATCACGTCGCGACGGGTCGACATCCAGGTCGTCGACGTATGCACGCAGCGCGGCGGCGAGGTCGTCTGCCTCGGCGGCGAGGGCGTCGAGCCGGACGGCGAGCGGCTCCAGGGCCGCATCGACCCCCGCCGCCTCGCCGACCAGGCGCTGTGCGACGCGCAACCCGTCGAGCGCTGCGTGCTCACCCTCCCCGGCGAGCAGCGAGAGCGCCCCACCCGTCCGCTCCAGCAGCTTGCCGGCATGCCGGGCTCGCTCGCGCTCGCGCGCCAGCCGCTCGTCCTCGCCGGGCTCGACTGCGGCGGCCTGGATCTCATCCGCCTGAAAGCGCAGCATCTCGATCTCGCGCTCGCGCTCCCTGCCGGCGCCGCGAGATCGTTCGAGCTCCCGGCTGAGGTCGACGGCGCGGCGGTAGGCCGCCGTGTACTCCTCGACGAGCGCCGCGACCTCGCCACCGGCGAACCCGTCAAGCAGGTCCAGCTGGCGCTCGACCTGCAGGAGGCGCGTGTGCTCGAGCTGCCCGTAGAACGCAAGCCTCTCCCGCAAGGTCTCCTCGACTGCCGACGCCGAGCTCAGCAACCCGTTCATGAGAGCGCGCGAGCGGCCGCCGCGCGGCAGCTCGCGCGCCACGGCCAAGCTGCCCTCGTTGCTCTCGAAGAGGGCCTGGACGAGGGCCCGGGGCGCGCCCGGGCGGATGAGGTCTTCCCCGCCTCTCTGCCCCAGCAGCAGCCCGATCGCCTGGGCGAGCAGGGTCTTGCCGGCCCCGGTCTCGCCGCTGATGACGTTCAGGCCGGGGCAGAGCTCGAGGCGTGCACGGGCGATGAGCACGAGGTCGTCGATGGCGAGCTCGGCGAGCATACGGCCGGCGCTCAGCGCCCTTCACGGTTGAAGAGCTTCTCCTCCACGTTCTGGTAGAACGACCCCTCGGCGCGCACCATGAGACGGGCGCGCTGCTCGCCGGCGGCGATGCGCACGCGCTCGCCGCAGCAGAGCCTTCCCACCGCCTGGCCGTCGGCCACCACTTCGCACTGCTCGGCCCGCGAGACGTTGGCGACGCTGATGACGTGGTCGGGACGCAGCACCACCGGCCGAAAGCCCAGGGAGTGCGGGGCGATGAAGTTGAGCAGCATGACGCCGGCGTCCCACTCGACGATCGGACCGTCGCAGGAGAGGTTGTAGGCGGTCGAGCCCGTGGGAGTCGACAGGATAAGGCCGTCACACAGCATGCGCCCGACCGTGACGCCCGAAACCTCGTACTCGAGGTGCAGCACGTGACGCGGTTCGACGCGGCTGAGCACGACGTCGTTCACCGCCGCGAACCTGGTGCCGTTGAGCACGGCGTCGACGGTCAGCAGGTCGACGACCCGGTGTTCCCCACGGACCATCGTCCCGAGGCCCTCGAGCCAGCCGTCGTGCGGCAAGCTGGCGAGGAAGCCGACGTTGCCGTAGTTGACGCCCAGCGTCGGCACGGCGGTCCCCAGGAGCCGACCGAGCGCGCGGAGGATGGTGCCGTCGCCGCCGAACACCACGCAGGCGTCCGCGGCTCTGAGACCGGCGTCGTCGACGCACCGGTAGCCCAGCGCCTCGGGGTCGTCGTGCTTGGCGGCCTCGTCCACAGGCATGATGAGCTCGACCCCGAGCTCACGGCGCGCGGCACCGAGCTCAGCCGCCGCGCGCCGGGCGTTCGCGTTCTGCCAACCCGTGAGGACGGCGAGGGTGGCGAGAGGCTCAGCCATCGGCCGCCTGCGCGCCGGGATGCTCGGGCGCGCCGCCCCAGGGCGCGGGCGCGCCGACACCGCGGACGGCGCGCGCGGCCACCTCGGCCGGCTCTCGCCGATCCGCCGCCAGCGGCGCGCCGGCATCGCAGAAGTAGATGAAGTACTCCACGTTCCCCTTTGGTCCCGGGTGCCCCGAGTCGCACGCGTCCAGCACGGCCCCCTGACGCTCGACGAGCCAGGAGCCGACCCGGACCAGCACCTCCAGATGAACGCCCGGGTCGCGCACGACCCCGCCCTTGCCGACGAGACCGCGCCCGGCCTCGAACTGCGGCTTCACGAGCACGAGGCCACGGTAGCCCTCGCGCAGGCATTCTAGCACCGGCCCCAGGGCCACCGTCAGGGAGATGAACGACAGGTCGGCGGTGACGAACGACGGCCGGAACGGGAGACGTTCGCACGTGAGCTCGCGCACATTGGTGCGTTCGAGGACGGTCACCTTCGGGTGCTGCCGCAGCCGCCAGTCCAGCTGCCCGTACCCGACGTCGACCGCCACGACCCGGGACGCCCCGCCCTCGAGGAGGCGATCGACGAACCCGCCGGTCGAACTGCCCAGGTCGACCACGTCCTCCCCCTCGACGGAAACGCCAAGCGTGCGCATCGCATGATGGAGCTTGTCGCCCCCGCGCGAGACGAAGCGTCGGCGCGCCGCCACGACGACCTGGACGCCGGCGGCGACGGGCGTGCCCGGCTTGTCGACGACGGCATCGCCGACGCGCACCTCACCGGCCAGCACCGCGGCGCGCGCCTGGGCACGGGTCGCGAAGAAGCCGCGATCGACGAGGACGGCATCGAGGCGGCGGCGCGGCATGACCGCATACGGCCTATCCGGCGTGCGCCAGGCCGACCCGGCTGCCCGTGACCGCCGCGGCGACCGCCTCCGGTGTCAGGCCGATGTCGTCGAGCAGCCGTTCCCGGTCGCCGTGCGGCACGAAGGCGTCGGGGATGCCGAAGCGCACGACCTCGACGCCATGGCCCGCGACGTGCTCGAGGACGGCGCTGCCGAAGCCGCCGGCGAGCGCGTTCTCCTCGATGGTCACCAGCCGCCCGTGCGACTTCGCGAGCTCGTCCAGCAGCGCCGTGTCGAGCGGCTTGACGAAGCGCGCGTCGACGACCGTGGGGTGCAGGCCCGCGGCGCGCGCTCGCTCTGCGGCCGCCAGAGCGATGCCCACCCCCGTCCCCGCGCCGATCAGCGCGACGTCGCGGCCCTCCTGCAACACCACGCCGCGACCCACCTCGAGGACCTCGAGCTGTTCGGGCCGATCGAAGGCGGCGGCCAGGCCGCGCGGGTAGCGGAGGGCCGCCGGCCCGTCCAGCGCGAGCGCCGTGCGCAGCATGTGCTGGAGCTCCACGTGGCTCGACGGCGCCATGATGGTCATGTTGGGGATGAGGCGGAGGTACGACAGGTCGAACGCGCCGTGGTGCGTGGGTCCGTCGTCGCCGACGAGCCCCGCCCGGTCGACGGCGAAGACGATGGGGAGCTGCTGAAGGCCCACGTCCTGGACGAGCATGTCGAAGGCGCGTTGCAGGAACGTGGAGTAGATCGCGACGACGGGCCGCCGGCCGCCGAGGGCGAGACCGGCGGCGAACACCGCCGCATGCTCCTCGGCGATGCCGACGTCGTAGAAGCGGTCCGGGAAGCGTTCCTCGAAGCGGTCGAGCCCGGTCCCTTGTGCCATCGCCGCGGTGATCGCGACGACGCGCTCGTCCTGCTCGGCCAGCCTCACGAGCGCGTCGCCGAACGCCTCGGTGAACGTCGTGCCGGCGGAGGCACGCTTGCGTTCGCCGTTGCCGATATGGAAGGGCCCGGTACCGTGGAACTGCTCGGGCCTCGCCTCGGCGGGCTCGTATCCCCTGCCCTTGATCGTGCGCACGTGCACCAGGACGGGGCGCGGAGTCTCGATCGCCTGGCGGAGCGCCTCGCGCACCGCCTTGATGTCGTGGCCGTCGATGACACCAAGGTAAGCGAAGCCCATCTCCTCGAACAACATGCCGGGGATGATGAGCGCCTTCATCGACTCCTTGACGTCCTTGCCCAGCGCGTAGGCCTTCTCGCCGATGCCCGGTATGCGGGCCACACCGCGCTCGATGTCCTCGCGCAGCCTGGTCAGCGTCGGGTCGAGGCGCAAGCGGTTGAGGTAGAGTTGGAGAGCGCCGACGTTGGGCCGGATCGACATCTGGTTGTCGTTGAGGATGACGACCATCGGGGTGCGCATGTGGCCGATGTTGTTGAGGGCCTCGAAGGCCACGCCGCCGGTCAGCGCCCCGTCGCCGATGACGCACACGACGGTCCCATCCTGGTGGCCGGCGAGACGCGCCGCCTCGGCGAGCCCGAGGCCGTACCCGATCGAGGTCGACGCGTGCCCGGTACCGATGACGTCGTGCTCGGACTCGGCGCGGCATGGGAAGCCGGAGATGCCGCCGTATTGGCGGATGCCGGCGAAGCAGTCGCGCCGTCCCGTCAGGATCTTGTGCGCGTAGCACTGGTGGCCCACGTCCCAGACGACCTTGTCACGCGGGCTGCGCAGGAGGCTGTGCAGGGCCACCGTGAGCTCGACGGTGCCCAGGCTTGCGGCGAGGTGCCCGCCGACCTCGCTGACACAGTCGAGGATGAGAGTGCGGATCTCGTCCGCGAGCAGGTTCAGCTCGGGTTCGGAGAACTGGTGCAGGTCGGCGGGGTCCGTGACCCTGGACAACAAGTCATCGGCCATCGTCGGCCGAGTATAGCACTGGGAAATGGGCTTCCGGCTCAGGCCCCGTCCCCGCCCCACGGCGGGTAGAGGTCGTGCGTGAAGCCGAGGACACCGAGGACCTTCCCGACGACGTGGTCGACCGCGTCGTCGAGCGTCTGAGGGCGATTGTAGAAGGCCGGCATCGCGGGGACGATCATCGCGCCCGCCTCGCTCGCCTCGAGCAGCCGGCGCAGGTGGATGGACGAGAGAGGCATCTCCCGTGGGACGAGGACGAGCGGACGCCGTTCCTTGAGCGCGACCATGCCCACGCGGTGGATGAGCGTCTCCGTCAGGCCCAGGGCGATGGCGGCGGCGGTCGAGAGCGAACACGGGCAGACGATCGCGGCGTCCGGCGCCGCCGAACCGCTCGACGGAGGCGCCGCCAGATCGCCAGGAAGGTAGGCCTCGGCCTGGGCCTGCGCTCTCTCGAGCAGCTGCGCGGTCACCGCGGCGCGCCCCGGCGTCGGGAGATCCAACTCGTGCTGCACCACGTCGACGCCGACGTCGGAGAGGCAGACGGAGAGCGAGCACCCGCGCTCGGCGAGCGCCGTCAGGAGACGGAGCGCGTAGGGCGCCCCGCTGGCACCGGTGATCCCCAAGAAGATGGACGTCGGTCGTGCGTTCATGGCGCGGCCGATTGTAGCAGGCTCACGGTGGGGTCCGCAGGCCGGCGAGCACGCGGAGGGCGTCCCCCTCCGACGACCCCGCGACGGCGACGGCGACGGGAAGCGCGCGTCGCCGCGCGGCGACGACGACGAGGCCGTCCGAGGCGCGGCGCCAGAGCCTTGCCCCGCGCCAGCTGCGCGCCAGGCGCTCCCAGCGACCCTCACCGGGAAGCCGCCCGCCGCCCACATGCAGAAGGATGAGGCCCTTCCCGTCGGTGAACGAGACCCGGTAGCCGCCGCACCAAGTCTGGGGATTGGGCAGCGCGCTGCCGTCGCCGACCGAGACGTACGGCGCGGCCAGCCCGTAGCTGCGGGGCAGCCAACCCGGCACGATCACGTCATCGATCCCCGAGCCCGTCCTCACTGCCTTTACGCGGAGGCGAACGCCGTCGGCGCGTCGCAGACCGGGCGGCAGGACTCCCCCGGGGTGTGCGGCCCGAAAGGCGTCGTCGATCGATGACTGCACTGCCGTCGGGCGATTCGTCGCGTGACGAGACTCGACAGGACCTTGTGAGGGCGACGCACATCCGCCAGAGACCAGCGCCAGCGAAACGGCGACCATCCAGCACGCCCAGCGCCCTCCAGACCAGTCGGTCCGCGCCTGTCTTGAACTCCGCCGCTCCGCAGCTCCCTGAGCACCAGGCGGACGTGGCACGGACAAGCGCTTCGACATCATCATGATTGCGCGCTCACCTCCAGCAGACCCGCCGCGCCGCGCCCAGAAGCCTGGCGGCTTCTCGCGCGCGTCTTGCCTGAGCGGCGCCGGGGAACTTGCGCCGCCGCCGGCGACTTCGTACGCTGCCCGTGAAGTGGAACCACAATCTCACAGCGAGACCGCCCCTCTCCAAGGCTCCGTAGACCGCACTGTCTGCGTTCTGGAGCACCTCGCTTCGCGCAACCATTCCGTACCGACGGCAGTAGTCGGCCGTCAATGCGGTATCCCTCGCTCGAGTCTGTACAACCTTCTCAATGTACTCAAGACCCGGAGCTGGGTCGAGTACGATGCTGTCGCCCGCGGCTGGACGCTTGGAGACCGTGTGCGGGCGCTCTCGAGAGAGCCACTGTTGACGGACGCTCTGCGCGTCCTCGACTGCTTCGACGGTGAGACCGGATACCTCCTCGAACAGGAGATAGCCGTCCGCGCGCAGCTTCCGCACGAGGTCGTCCAGGTCGTCGTCGCGCGCCTCGAGGCCAGTGGCATCATGACACGTTCCGACAGCGACGTTTGCGCCCTGGGCCTCCGACTCGTGTCCCTCGCCGGACAAGTCGGGGGACTCGAACGCTTGCGCTCTTGCGCCCAGCCGTCCCTCATTCGCCTGCGTGACACCACAGCTGAATCCGCCAATCTCGTGGTGCCTGACGGCGAGTTCAGCATCTGCATCGACCAGGTCGAGAGCCGACAGCCGCTCAGGCATACCGGCTGGATAGGCAAGCGTGTCCCTCTTGCCGGAACGGCGACGGGAGCAGCATTCGCCGGGACGTCGGGCGCGCAGGTGGCTGACGGCGCAGTCGAGCCCGGTGTCACCGCCGTCGCGTGCCTAGTGCAGGGGGCACACGACCCCAGGGCGGTCGTCGGACTGACCGGCCCGTCGTTCAGGCTCTCGGGACAGGTTCTGGTCCTCGCCCGCATTGCAGTCGAATCTGCCGCCCAAGACATAGGCGAACGTCTCGCGGACCCGCACATCGCGGCCCGACCCTGACGCTCCGCACACACGACGCGGCTTCTCATGGAGACAACCGTTTGAACCGGTCTTGTATGCTGGACATGCACTGTGTGGTGACCTCAGGCCTTGCCGTCGGATTCATGTCACCTCTCCACAATGCGTCTCATATGTTGGAGTTGCTGCTTGACCGCCCGGTGCGCGACGTGTATCCATCACTGCGACGGCAGAGCGCGACAACACCTGAAGCCGGAAGCCTTGATCGTCGTTCCGCACGTGGGCACGACACCAACCGTCACAGACTCCGGGACGCGGTTCAGTCGTCTCGTTAAGCACACGAAAGGAGCACGGTATGGGAGTACAAGAGATCATGGACGCGCTCGACCGCGAGCGGCAAGCCATTTGGCTGGAGCCTCCCGAGGAGGTCTGCGGCATCATGCGCGGCGACATACCGCGCGGTACAGGCTCGAAGGGCCAGTACCTCTCCACCCTCATCTTCGCCGAGAACGAACTCCGTACGATGACCGATGAGATCCTGTGGTACATGTGGGAACTCGCGGCCGTCAAGGGCGGAGTCAACCTCGAATCGCTCCAAGCGCTGACCGCGTCGCTGGTCGACTACAAGGGACACATGTTCGACTACGTCGGACTGCCCCGTACCGGCGCGTTCGTCGCCCAGTACGTCGACGGCGTGCGCCAGTGTGAGGATCTCGAGGAGTTCTCCAAGCTTACCGGTGCGGCACTCAGTTATCTCAACCGAGTCCACGGGTGGGTCGACATCCTCTTCCCGTGGGGTATCTGCGACGGCTTCCGACAGAAGCCGCGGTACGGACGCGCCTCGTGAACCTAGTCGCCACGCCAACCACACGACGAGAGGAACACACGTTGAAGGTCAAGATGATCGTCGCGGGCGAACCGGTCGGCGTCCTTGAGATATGGGAAGACAAGGTGCCCAACGTGTCGGCCAAGATCAGAGCCCTGCTGCCGTTCGTGACCACCATGCAGCACGGCAAGCTGACCGGCGACCTGCTCCTGATGCAGACTCCTATCGTCGAGGCTTGGGAGAACGTCTTCTACCCCGACGAGGAGTTCGTCGCGGAACGGAAGGCCGCAAATGAGGGTGACGTGGGGATGCCGGTCTCCTTCTACCCTCCTCGACAGCAGATCTCCATCCTCTACGGGCCCTTCCCCATGGAGCCGTTGCCAGTCAGCGCCATCGGGCAAGTCGTCGCGGGCCACGAGAGGATCAAGGCGATTGCGATGGAGTGCTGGTTCGATCCGGGCCAGCAGATCGAGCTCGTCCTTGACGAAGAGGGCTAACGGACACTGACCGCCATCCATTCCCACGCGAGGGGGAGCAATGAATGATCACCACGGCACGCGCATCAGCGGCGGGGCACTGGGCGAGAGCGTCTGGGCTCGGCCGATGAGCCGCAGGCAATTCATGACGACTGCCGGCATCGTCGCCGGGACACTCGCTGCCGGCAGCATCCTGTCGGCATGCGGCGAAGACGAAGGGCCCTCGCCCGCCCCCGCAGCGTCGACTGGGACCATGGTTCGCGGCGGCACACTCCGCGTCGGACTCGTGGGTCTGAGCACCACCGACTCCCGCGACCCCGCTGCCGCGACGACGGCGGGCGGCTATGCCTTGGCCCGTCAGCTCTTCAACTCCCTCATGGTGTACGGACCAGATGGGAGCCTCGTGCCCAGCCTCGCCGAGGAGGTCAGTGCGGTGAGCGGTGACGAATGGGTCGTTCGCCTTCGCGACGCTGAATGGCATGACGGCAAGCCGGTGACGGCCGAAGACGTCATCTTCACGTTCCAGCGCATCCTCGACCCAGACGATCCGCTGCCGAACGCCTCAGCCGTCGCGTTCATCGACGCCGGAAACATGAAGAAGGAGGACGACAAGACCGTCCGCTTCCACCTGACGTACCCCACCGTCACCTTCGCCGACGCCATGGCCTCTCCGCTTCAGTCGATTGTTCCCGTCGGCTTCGACCCGGCCAATCCGGTCGGTTCGGGCGCGTTCATGCTCGATCAGTTCTCCCCCGGCGAGCGCTACACGTTTAAGCGCTTCGAGTCATTCTGGGCGCCAGGCGAACCGCGCGTCGACGAGTTGGTCCTCATCGGGTTCCCCGACAGCTCGGCGGAGGTCAATGCCCTCATCGGCGGGCAGGTGGATGTAGCTCCAGGGATGGATGCCGCACTGGTCCGCGTCGTCGAGGCCGCTGGCGAGGGCTTCGTCATCGACGAGTACGAGTCGACCGCCACGCTGTGTTGGCAGATGCACTGCGGACAGAAGCCCTTCGACAACGTGAGCGTGCGCCAGGCTCTCCGCCTGGCGGTCGACCGTCCGGGGATCGTGGAGCGCGTCTACGACGGGCACGCCTCGATAGGCAACGACCTCTTCAACAAGTTCGACTCAGGTTACGCCGTGGACATCTCGCAGCGCGAGAGGGACCCTGAGCAGTCCCTGGCCTTGCTGAAGCAGGCGGGCTATGACCGTGTCGCCGTCGAACTAACCGGGGCACCGGTGGCCGCGACCGCCAACAAGCAGAACGAAGCGCTCGTCAGCCAGGCCAAGGAGGGCGGGTTCGACATCACGTTCCGGAAGGTGGATGTCGCGACCTACTACGGGGAGTCCTACGGGACCTATCCGCTTTCGCTGTCCTTCTGGGGCAACCTCAGCATCCTTGACCAGGCCGCTCTCACCGTCGTCGAGGGTTCGCCATACAACGCCACCAAGTGGTCGGACACCGAGTTCGACGCGCTCTACGAGCAGGCGCTCGCCGAGCCAGACGACGCCAAGCGTCACGACCTCATGCGCCAGATGCAGCAGATCCAGTGGGAGCGCGGGTCGTACGTGGTAGCACAGTTCCAGAACACGCTCACGGGATACTCGAGCAAGGTGGCCGGCTATCAGCCGGCTCCTATGGGTGAGCCAGCCAGCGACTACGGTTTCCGCCAGATGGGGTTCACCTCCTGAGCGCTCCATGACATGCCGCAAGAGCCTGCGCGCGCCATGAAGCGCCCGCTCACGCGTCTGCTGGTCACGCGGATCGTGTTCGGCCTCGGCATGCTTTGGGCCGTCTCGATCCTCGTGTTCTTCTTCACCCAGGCCCTGCCGGGCGATGTCGCACGACAGATCCTCGGTCAGAACGCGACGGCAGAACAGGTTGCACGGCTGCGTCTCGAACTCGGTCTCGACAAGACCGTCGTCGAACAGTACGCGACGTGGCTCTGGAGCCTGCTCCAAGGAGATCTCGGCATGTCGCTCGCGAGCGGGACGAGTGTTTGGGACCTCATACGCGGTCGCGTCGTCAACTCGCTCGTGCTCGTCGTCATCACGTCGCTCATCACCTTCCCGTTGGCGTTCTACCTTGGCACGAGCGCCGCGCGCCGACGTGGCGGTGTCACCGATGCGATCGTCTCCGGCCTCGTGCTCGTACTGCTCGCGCTGCCGGGCTTCCTCATAGGCGTCTTGACCGTCGTGCTGTTCGCGACCAACGTGTTCCGCCTGCTCCCGCCCACTTCGGTGATCGACCCAGCGCGTGCGGCACTCCTGCAACCGAGCTTGCTTGTCCTCCCGGTGCTGGCGCTTGTCCTTGGGTGCCTGCCGTACCTGACGCAGATGGTGCGCGGGACCATGGTCGAGGCCCTTGACAGCGAGTACGTCACGTGGGCACGGCTCTACGGCGTCTCCGAGCGGCGAGTCGTCTGGTGGCATGCACTGCGCAACGTAGCGGCGCCGAGCCTCCAGGTCGCCACCAGCACGCTCGTCTACCTCGTCGGCGGCATTGTCGCCGTCGAGACCGTCTTCTCGTACCCGGGTATGGGTTCGGCCCTCGTCTCGAGTGTGTCAAACCGCGACATCCCGGTCGTTCAGGCCATCACCATGCTGATCGCGGCCACCACGCTGTTCTTGTACGTCGTCGCAGATGTCGCCGGTATCTTGCTGACGCCGAAGGTCAGGACCAGTCTGTGACGGCTCCTTCAGACCAGCACCTCACGGACGCCCTGTCGTCGGCCGCACCCATGGCTACATCCGCCGGCCCTGGTCCTGCAGCGCGGCGATCTCCTGCTCGCCAACGGCTGATGCGCAGCGCGTTCCGTCATGCACGAACCCGCATAGGCCTCGCCGCCGTGCTACCTGTTGCCGTCATCGCCTTCGTCGGGCCGTTCGTGAGCCCGCACGACCCCACGGACCTGCTCAGCTCGCCCTACGCGAGTCCCACTCGAGCCTATCCTCTCGGTACGGACACGCTAGGACGCGACGTTCTGAGTCAGTTGCTCTGTGGTGGGCTAGACCTGCTGCTGGAGGCAATGATCGCAACCCTCCTGGGTGTGGGCCTTGCGGTCATCCTCGGCATGCTGCTGGGTACGTCCTCGTCACGTGCGAGCGGCTTCGCCCTTCGCGTCAACGACACCCTGCTCGCGCTGCCGCAGATCGTCCTGGCTCTCCTCGTCCTGACCCGCATAGGCCCGAGCGTCGCCGCGCTCGTCCTGGTCGTGGCTGCCTTCCATGTACCGCAGACAACGCGGGTGATCAGGGCGGCGACTCTCGGAGTCGCGCAGGAGGATTTCGTCCAGTCAGCCGAGGTCATCGGCATGTCGCGCGGACGCATCCTGTTCTTCGAGATTCTCCCGAATATCACCGCGCCGGTCTTCGTGGAGCTGGGGATCAGGCTCGCGATCTCCACGGTCACCCTCGCTTCTCTGGGGTACCTGGGGTTCACGGGCGCGCAGACCGACTGGGGCCGGATGGTTTACGAGAACCAGGGTGGTCTCACGATCCAGCCGTGGGCGGTGCTCGCACCTGCTGCCGCGATCGCGGTCTTCCTGATTGGAATGAACCTCATCTCGGACGGGCTTGCACGAGCCTCCGGAGCCCGAGGGACCTGAGAGCGCATGAGCAGGCCACTGAGCGAACGCCAGATTGGGCATGGAAGCTTGGTCGTCGTCGACGGCCTGAACATCGTGACGACCAGAGGAGGACTGCACGTCATTCGCGACGTGTCCTTCCACATGGAACGCGGCGAAGTGGTGGGTCTGGTCGGTGAGACCGGCTGTGGCAAGTCGACGCTCGGCTTGTCACTTCTGGGGTTCGTCCGGCCTGGCCTTACCTTCGCCACAGGTACTGTCTGCGTCTGCGAACAGGACATGCTCAAGGCGACCAGCCGGGAATTGAGAGCGCTGAGGGGTTCCACGATCTCGTATGTCCCGCAGGATTCGGTCACGTCTCTCAACCCTGGACTGCGAATCGAGCAGCAGTTCGACGAGGTGCTCTCCGTCCACGGGGTCGAAGCACGCGGCGAACGCCGCGCGCGGATCGACGACCTTCTGACGCAAGTCGACTTGCCGACGAGTACTGAGTTCCTCCGGCGCTACCCGCACCAGCTATCAGGCGGCCAACAGCAGCGAGTAGCGATCGCGATGTCCTTCGCCTGCAAGCCCCCGGTCGTCGTCATGGACGAACCTACGACCGGTTTGGACGTCGCCACGCAGCGCAAGGTACTCGACGCGATCGACGTGCTGCGGCGAGGGAGTGACAGCGCCGTCCTCTTCGTGAGCCACGACCTCTCGATGCTGGCGGCCTTCGCAGACCGCCTCGCGGTCATGTACGCAGGGCAAATCGTAGAGACGGCCGCCTCAGCACACCTGAGGCGCCGGGCGCGGCACCCCTACACCTTCGGGCTCTTCGAGGCGATACCCGACCCCACGGGCAGGCGCGCACTCGTCGGCGTCCCCGGGAACAGCCCGACCCCTGAACAGCGTCTCGACGGATGCTCGTTCGCGCCGCGTTGCCGATACGCACTTCCAGCATGCCGCGACGCCGAACCGCGACTGACCTCCGTCCAACATGATGACGACCCTCCGAAGTCCGACGGCGAGGCGTCGACCCACCTCGTCCGGTGTTTGCGCTCGAAGGAACTCGCCCTGCTTCCGCGCCAGACGGCCCCTTCGCGCCACCCGTCGCTCGCCGGAGAAGTCGAGGCATCGCTCCTCATCGCTGACGATCTGGTGGCCTGGCACGGCCCGCGGCGCGTCCTGGACCATGTAGACGTCCACGTACCTGCGGGACAGTGCGTCGCCCTCGTCGGTGAATCGGGGAGCGGGAAGACCACGATCGCACGATGCCTCGTGGGCCTCCACGTGCACTTCGACGGCGAGGTGCGCTTGCGCGGCCGGCGACTCGAGCGCAAGGCGCGCAATCGTCCGCGCGACACGAGGCGACTGCTGCAGTATGTGTTCCAGAACCCCTACTCCTCACTCAACCCGCGCAGATCCATCGCTTCGATCGTGGCTCAGCCGTTGCGCGTGTTCTTCGGCACGCGAGAGCAGGCTGCTCGTCACGAGGTGGTGCAGGCGCTCGCAAGTGTCGGCCTTGGAGAGGAGTATCTCCACAGGTACCCGCACGAACTGAGCGGGGGTGAGCGTCAGCGTGTCGCTTTGGCGCGCGCCCTCATTGCAGGCCCGTCGGTCCTCATCTGCGACGAGGTCACGTCGTCGCTCGACGTGAGCGTGCAGGCCGTCACTGTCGACCTCCTCCGCCGACTGCAGGTGGACAGCGGCGTCTCGATGCTCTTCATCACCCACGATCTGCCGCTTGTGCGGCACATCGCAGACCGCGTCATGGTGCTGCACGGAGGGAGGCTGTTGGAGGAGGGCCCCGCAGACCAACTCTTCGCGAGCCCACGCGACCCCTATACGAAGAGCCTCCTGACCGCGGACACCGACGCCTGGACCGCACACCGCACTGCCGATCCACCGCCGCAGACGTGAGAAGCGTCGCCGCGGGCTACACCCAAGACCGCCCCCACAGCCCTCCCGCCTGCTACACGCCTTTGTATGTGCTGTACGCCTCCATGAAGGTCGGGAAGCCGCACGTCGGGACGAGCAGCAGCAGCGCGTGGACGATCTCCTCCTCTGTCGCGCCGGCCTCGCGAGCGGCGGCCAGGTGGGTCTCGAGAGCGCGGTGATGCCCCGTCGCCGCCGACATCGCGACCTTGAGCAGGCTGCGTACGCGCTCGTCGAGCGGGCCGCCCTCGACGTGCAACGCACGGCCGCAGGCCTCGATCTTCTCGTTGAGTTCGGGGTACTCCGACTTGAAGACCGTATAGATCTCGTGGACCTCTCTCATCTCATGCCTCCCTCGCATCCGCTGCCGCCAAGCATACCCCGGCGCGCCCGGGATGCCGCAGCTTCGGCTTTGCCCGCGAGACGGTCCTGACGTAGAGTCGAGTCACATGGCCCTCGATCTCCTCTCGGCAGCACGAGACCTCATCGCGATCGACAGCCGCTCGAGCCTGTCGAGCGGCGCCGTCGCCACCTTCCTCGCACCGCTGTGCCGGGCCGCCGGCCTCGAGGTCCGCCTGCAGCGCGAGCTGCGCGATGGGGTCGAGCAGTGCAATCTGATCGCGTCACGCCCCGGGGCAGACCTCGGCGCTCTCCTGCTCGCCACGCACCTCGACACCGTCCCACCCGGCGACCCTGAGTTCTGGACGGTGTCGGGAGGCAGACCGTTCGGGCTCACGGAGCGCGACGGCGAGCTCTACGGCCTCGGGTCCGCCGACGTCAAGCTCGACTTCCTCTGCAAGCTGGCCGCCCTCGAGCGTCTGCGCGACGAGACGCTTCGCCGGCCGGTGGTCCTTGCCGGCACCTACGGAGAGGAGGTAGGCCGCTTCGGCGCGGCGCTGCTCGTGCGCGCACTCGAGCCGCTGCCCGCCATGGCCCTCGTCGGCGAGCCGACCGCGCTCCAAGCTTGCCCATCGCACAAAGGGTATGCCGAGGTCCATCTTGCGGCGCGCAGCCTTGCCGGCGGGATCCCCGACCCCGTCCCTCTCTGGCGCTTGCGCTTCACGGGCGTCGCGGCGCATTCGTCCCAGCCCGACCGAGGCGTCTCGGCGAGTGACCTGCTGCTCGACGCCCTGCCCGCTCTGCTGCGGTCCGGCGTGACCTCGGTCGTGCGCGCCCACGCCGGCGACGTCGTGAATCTGGTGACCCCCACCGCCGAGGTCGTCGTCGGTTCGCCCTCAGAGCCACGCGCCCCGCACGCTGCGGTGGCGCCACAGCCGGGAGGGACGCCGACCTGGTCGCCTCCACTTGTCGAGGCGCTGAACCAGGTCCACCTCATGACGGCCGCCTTGCGGCGACGACTCGCCACGTGGACCGACGACGCGTTCCGACCGCCGTGCAGCACCGTGAACAACGGTGTGCTCCACCTCGATGCCGACCGCTTTGTGTACGTGTGCGACGTGCGCCTCCTTCCGGGCGACGACCCGCAGACGGCCCTCGACAGTTACCTGCGCGACCTCGCCGGTCTGGACGTCGAGGGGGTGGCGCTGACGCTCGAGACCAGGTTCGCGGCGCCGCCCTTCGCCGCTCGACACGACTCCGTCGTCCTCGCCGCCCTCAGGGACACGCTGGCCGACCTCGGTCTCCCTGCAACGGACGAGATCAAGAGCGGGACCACAGAGGCGACCGTCTACGCGCAGGCCGGCATCGACACGGTCGTGTTCGGCCCCGGGGTCGCCACCGGGAACATCCACAAGCCCGACGAGCGCGTACCGCTCGCCCACCTCGAGGCAGCGATCGACGTCTACGAGGGCGTCGTGCGGCGCCTCTGCATCTGAGAGGCGCGAAGTGCTGCCGTTCCCACCAGGTCCTCATCGTCCGGGGATCGCGGCATGACTAGCACCACCGCCGGCGCGAGCCTGGTCCTCCGCGCCGTCCGCGTGCTCGACGAAGCCGGCGGCTTCACCGGCCCGGTGGACGTGGCCGTGACCGACGGCACCGTCTCGGCCGTCGGGAAGGACCTCGCGGTGCGCCCCAGCCACCGCGACGTGGACGCCGCGGGGCTCTGGCTCATGCCCGGCATCGTCGACTGCCACGCGCACCCGGGCCTGCCCAGTTTCGACGCGTTCGAACTGCTCCGCACGCCTCTGTCACTGCGCACGCTCGAGTCGGCGCAGGCGCTGCGCCGGACGCTCGAGGCCGGCGTGACCCTGCTCCGCGACGCCGGCGGCGTCGACGCCGGCGTGCGCGACGCCGTCTCTAGGGGCTACGTCCCGGGGCCACACCTTCAGGTCTCGGTGCTGCCGCTCGGACCCACCGGCGGCCACGGTGACGGCTTCCTCGCCGGACCCGCGCTCGACTGCACCACCGACTACACGGTCCCCGACTACCCCGGCCGGCCGCCCTTCACCGTCGACGGGCCGGAAGAGATGCGCAAGGTCGTGCGCCTCCTCCTGCGCTCAGGCGCCGACTGGATCAAGCTCATGGCCACTGCGGGTGTCCTCGCTTCAGGAGACGGCATGTTCACGGCCGAGCTCGGTGCCGAGGAGATGGCCGTGGCCGTGGCAGAGGCGACGCGCCGCGGCAAGGGCGTGATGGTCCACGCGCTCGGCGGACCGGCCGTGCGGGCAGCCGTGGAGGCGGGCGCACGATCCGTGGAGCACGCGGTCTTCCTCACCGAGCAGGACGCCGCCCTCATGGCCGCGCGCGGATGCACGCTGGTGCCGACGCTGGCGATCTACCACGAGCTCGCCGCACACGCGTCCGCGGGCGAGCTCGCGGGGGCGGCGGCAGAGCGGATGGCACAGGTCGCACCCAAGCTCGGCGAGGCGGTCGCGATCGCGCGCGCCGCGGGCGTTCCCGTCGCGCTCGGCAGCGACTTCGGCCACCGCGATCGGCACGGCCGCAACCTCGCCGAGCTGTACTACCTGACGAAGGCGGGACTGACCATCGAGGAGGCCCTGCTGGCGGGGACGGCAGAAGGGGCGCAGCTCTGCGGCGTCGCCGGCAAGCGCGGGCGGATCGCACCCGGACACGCCTTCGACGCGATCGTCCTCGACGAGGACCCGGGCGACCTCAGCTGCTTCTTGCAGACCGGGGCGGTCACTGCCGTCTTCAAGGACGGCGTGCCCATGTCGCCTCACCCGCATCTCGCGGGCTGACGGTCGCGCCTCCCGCCGCCGGCACGCCCCGGCCGTTCTCAGCCGATCGGCTCGGCGACCCGGTCGCGATAACCGGCGACGAACCGCATGAAGCGGTACACGTCGCCGAAGTCGGAGGCCACGCCGAGCGACACCCGGATCGTGTTCGGCACCTTGCCGGTCGCGTCCTCGATGACCTGCTGGCACTCCATGAGGCTCACGATGGCGCACGGTTCGCTGAAGCAGCGCTCCATGTCGTCGTGAGTGATGTTGTGCGCGACCTCACCGTCTCCCGGGTTGCAGAAGCAGCCGGTGCGGATGGAGATCAGCTCCCTCCCGGCCGCCGCCTCGACCTCGTAGACGTCGTTTGGCCGTCCCTCGGGGTCGAGCAGGTACAGCGCGATGGTCGCGCCGCGCCGCTCCGTCGTTCGCGGCCCGAAGATCCGGACCATCGGGGCGCCGCTGCTGTGCTTCAGCGTCGTCAGCTCCGCGAGAAGCCAGCCCGCAAGCGCCGTGACGCGCTTGTGGATCGTCTTCATACCGATCGCGCGCAAGTGTTCGAGACCGATGATCACCGCCGGCAGCCCGAGGTAGTCGACGGTCCCGTCCTCGAACCCGGCCGGCGGGGGCGCCAGCCGGTACCAGCCCTCGTCCTGCACCGATGCGACGGTGATCGTCCCCCCGGCGAACCAGGGTCGATGGAGCTTCGCCAGCGCCTCCCTCTTGGCGAGCAAGACCCCGATGCCGGTCGGGTACCCGAAGAGCTTGTAGAACGACACCGGCACGAAGTCCGGTTTGACGACGCCGAAGTCGAGAATGTTGGTCGGCGCGAAGGCGGCGCAGTCGAGGACGACGTCCCAACCCATCTCGTGGGCGGCGTCGATCCAGTCGAGCGGATGCTGCACGCCGCTGAAGTTGGACTGCGCGGGGTACGCGAAGAGATGGTCGGCGCCCGGTACCACGCCCCGCAGGGCGCGACGAAGGGCACGTTCGTCGAGCCTCAGCGCCGGCCGGCGCACGGGGACGTACGAGATGGCGGCGCCCTTCGCGTGGGCGAACTCGCGCATGCCGTTGACCGAGTTGTGGTTGTCGTAGCTCAGCAGGAAGACGCTCCCGGGACGGAACGGATACGCCTCGGCGACGAGCTTGAGCGCCCCGCTCGCGTTGGCCGTGAAGATGACCTCGTACTCGTCGTCGGCGGCGTTGAAGAAGCCCCTCACGGCCGCCCGGGCCTCTTCGACGAGGCGTGTCGACGCCGCAGAACTCGGGTTGTGGGAGTGCGGGTTGCCCAGCACGAACTCGCTCAAGAGGGCGTGATGCCGGGCGAGCTGCGACTCCGCGTACTGTCCTCCGCCGGTGTAGTCGAGGTAGGTGTGCCCGGCGCGGCCGAGCCGCGCGTACTCGGTGGCGCGCAGCTCGTCGATACGCGCAGTGTCGGCGTAGGGCGGGAAGCGGCGCAGAAAGGCCGCGTACGCCCTCTTCAGGTCGCACGGCTCGTACGACCGGCGCTCCGGGGCGTCGCCGCCTGCCCGTCCTGCGCCGCGGCTCATCCCGTCTGCCCCGGCGCTCCGGGGTGTCCCGCGCGGAAGTGGCACGCCGCGAGGTGGACCTCCCCGCCGGCCGGCGGCGGCCCGTCGTGGACGGGCAGCAGCGCCGGCTCCTCCACGGAGCAGCGCTCCTCCGCACGCGGGCAGCGAGTGTGGAACCGACACCCGGACGGGAGGTTCACCGCGCTGGGTGGGTCGCCCTTAAGGCCCGGGTCCGGTGTCTTGCCGATCTGGCCGAGCCTTGGCGCGGCCTCCAGCAGCACCCTCGTGTACGGCGCCCGCGGGTCGGCGAAGAGCGCGTCCCGCTGCGCCAGCTCGGCGATGCTGCCCAGGTACATCACGGCGACCTTGTCCGACAGGTAGCGGACCACGGCGAGGTTGTGCGAGATGAGCAGCACGGCGAGCCCCAGGCGCTGACGGAGGTCGTCGAACAATTGGAGGATCGTCGCCTGGACGGAGACGTCCAGCGCCGACACCGGCTCGTCGGCGATCAGCAGCCGCGGCTCGACGGCGAGGGCGCGCGCGATCGCGATGCGCTGCCGCTGGCCGCCGGAGAACTGGTGCGGATGGCCGTCGAGCGCCTGGTCCGGCATGCCGACCAAGCCCATGAGCTCACGGCAGCGGCGCTCCACCTGGTCGCGCGGCACGAGCCTGTGGACCCGCAGCAATTCGGCGAGCACGGCACGGACCGACATGCGCGGGTTCAGCGAGGAGGCCGGGTCCTGAAAGACCATCTGCGCGGCTCGGCGCTGCTGCGGCGAACGACGCCGGCCGAGCTTCATTCCGTCAAGAACGACCTCGCCGGCGCTGGGGACGACCTGTCCGGTGATGCAGCGGCCGATGGTCGACTTGCCGCAGCCGGATTCTCCGACGAGCCCGACGATCTCGCCGGCGGCGACCTCGAGCGAGACGCCGTCCACGGCGCGCACCACGCCGTATCCGGGCACCGTGAAGGTCGCCTTGAGGTCGCGCAGCGTAAGGAGCGGCTCAGCCACGACCGTCACCCCCGGCAGTGCCCGCCGGGTCCTGGGGTTTCACGGCCGCCTTCGCGGCGGCTTCCTGCAGCGCGCGCCCGTCCTCGGTGAGCAGGCGCTCGACGTGCAGGCAAGCACTGGCTCGTCCGTCACCCAGCCCGGTGAGTGTCACGGTTGTGCTCGCGCACTCGGGCGTGGCCAGGAAGCAGCGCGGGTGGAACGGGCACCCCGACGGGCGCCGCGCCGGGTCGGGCAAGCTTCCGGGGATCGGCTTCGGCGCCTCGAGCTCCTCGTCCAGGTCGACCGCCGACCGGAGCAGCCCGAGCGTGTACGGGTGCAGCGGCCGCTCGAGTACCGCGGGCGTCGGCCCTGTCTCGACCAGCCGGCTCGCGTACATCACGCAGACGTCCTCGCAGAGCTGGCCGACGAGGGCCAGCTCGTGGGTCACGAAGACGACCGAGAGCCCCATCTCCTCGCGCAGATCGACCAGCAGGCGAAGGATCTGGGCCTGGATGGTCACGTCCAGGGCGGTCGTCGGCTCGTCGCAGAGGAGGACCTTGGGCTGCGAGGCGAGCGCGATGGCGATCATGACGCGCTGCCGGGTGCCGCCCGAGAGCTCGTAGGGGTAACTGTCGTAGCGGCGTTCCGGGTCGGCGATTCCGACGTGGCGCAGGAGCTCGAGGGCGCGCTCGCGCGCCCGCCCCCGTGTCTCGCCGAGAACCAGACGCGGCGTCTCGGCGATCTGCTCGCCGACCTTCTGGACGGGGTTCAGGGCCGTCCCGGGGTCCTGGAAGATCATCGCCAGGTGACCCCTGCGCTGCCTCGCCGCCCCCTTGCCCTCGAGCGACAGTCCGGTCCCGTGGACGGCGACCGCACCCGCCACGACGCGCGCGGCGTCGGGCAGCAGCCCCATGATCGCGCGCAGGCTTATGCTCTTGCCACACCCCGATTCGCCCACGATGCCGATGGAGCGGGCGGGTTCGAGCGCGTACGACACGTCGTCGACCGCGCGAAAGCTCTCGCGGCCGCGGGCGATCTCGACCGTGAGTCCCTCGACCTTGAGCGCGGGTATCGTCATTCCGGACGCAGCACGTCGGCCAGCCCGTCGCCGACCAGCGACAGGCCGATGCCGGTGACGACGACGCACAGACCGGGGATCGTCGACAACCACCAGCGCGTGGTCATGAACAGCTGTCCGTCGAAGATCATGGAGCCCCAGTCGGGCTGCGGCGCCTGGATACCGAGGCCGAGGTACCCCAGCGTGACGACAGCGAGGATCACGTAGACAACGTCCGACATCGCGTAAACGATGGCCTGGGTGATCGTGTTCGGCAGGATGTGGTGCACGATGATGCGCCGGTCCGACAGGCCGCCGCTGCGCGCCGCGGCGGCCCAGTCCATCCGGCGCGCCACCAGCGTCGTGCTCCGCACCGTCCGCGCGTACGTCACCCAGTCGGCCAGGGCGAAGGCGATGAAGATGCCGCGGATACCCTTCCCGACCACGAACACCAGCGTGATGATGAGGACGTAGTACGGGAACGCCATGACGACGTCGATGATGCGACTGAGCACGGTGTCGATCCACCCGCCGTAGTAGCCTGCGAGCGTGCCGATGAGCGTGCCGAACGCGAACGGGAACAGCACGACGAAGAACCCCGTCGCGAGGTCGAACCTCGCCGCCCACACGAGCCTCGACCACACGTCACGGCCGAGCTCGTCGGTGCCGAGCCAGTGGACCCACGACGGAAGCTGGAGCGTCGCGGCGAGGTCCTGCTGCAGGGGGTCGTAGCGCGCGATCCACGGCGCCAGGATCGCGATGAGCACCAGGGTGCCGACGATGGCGCCGCCCGTCAGCAGCGAGCGGTTGCGCAGCGCCTTGCGCAGCGTCGGGTGCGAGCGGACGACGAAGCCCTCGAGCGCGACGGCCTGCTCGCTGCTGCCGGTGGTTGCCAGCTCGGGCGCACTCACGACAGCTTGATCCTCGGGTCGGTGGCCGCGGCCACGAGGTCGGTGACCAACGTGATCACCACCACGGCGAGGGCGAAGATGATGGTCACTCCCTGGACGACCGGGAAGTCGCGGTTGCTGATCGCCGTGAGCATCAGGCTCCCGAGCCCGTTGAGCTGGAAGACCCGCTCGACGACCACCGTCGCGCCCATGAGGAAGGCGATGTTGATGCCCAGCAGCGTGAGCGTCGGCACGAAGGCGTTGCGCGCCACGTGCACGAACAGCACACGGCTCTCTCGGATGCCCTTCGAGCGCGCGACGGCCACATAGTCTGCCTCGAGGACCTCGAGCATCCCCGCGCGCAGGCTGCGCACGAGCAGGGGCACGATGCCCAGAGCAGACGTCAGGGCGGGCAGGATCAGGCCGTAGACGTGCTCGGCGAACGTGTCGCCCCACCCCCCGACCGGGAACCAGCCGAGCTGCACGGAGAACAGGAGGATCAGGACGAGGCCGACCCAGAACGACGGCATGCCGAGCCCGACCAGCGGGACCATGCGGATGGCGTGGTCGGGCAGGCGGTCCTTGCGGACCGCGGCGTACGTGGCCAGCGGCACCGCGATGAGCACCGAGAACACCGACGCGAGCGCGACCAGGGCCACGGTCACCGGTATGCGGCTGGCGATCAGCGTGCGCGTCGACACGTCGTAGAACAGGGAGGTGCCGGTGTCGCCCTGCGCCAGCTGCTGCAGAAAGAGCCAGAACTGCACCCAGATGGGCTCGTCCAGCCCCCAGCGGTCGCGCAGGGCCTGGATGGCCTCCGGGGTGGCGTGCGTGCCCAGCAGCGCCGCCGCAGGGTCGCCGGGGATGAGCCGGAGCATGAAGAACACCACGACGACGATGCCGAGCACCACGGGGATGGCCTGAAGGAGGCGGCGCAGCACGTACATGCGCCGCCTCCTCAGCCGGTCTCGCGGGTGGAGCGAACGGAGGTCACGCCAGCGAGACGCCCTCCAGCGGATACGCCCCCGCAGGATTGACGGCGAAGCCGCTGACCGCCGTGGTCGTCCCGAAGATCGTCGGCGGGTAGCTCATGGCCACGTACGGCGCATCCTGGGCGACCGTCGCCTGGATCTCGGAGTACATCTCGGCGCGCTTCGCGGAGTCCATCTCGGCCGCCGCGGCGCGAACCACCTCGGCGAGCTCGGGGTTGTCGTAGTTGGTCCAGAAGCAGTTCGACCCGCCGTTCTCGTTGTCGCACTGGAACGATGCCATCTCGTCCGGGTCGGTGATGTCGTTGATGGCGTTGTTGATGAACGTCTCGAACTCGAAGCTGCGGAACGCAGTCTGGTAGGCCGCCTGATCGAGCTGCTTGATCTCGTACTCGATGCCCAGCTCGGCCGCGCCAGCCTGGATGATCTGCGCGGCGAGGTTCCATACCTTGTCGCCGCTCGGGATCAGGATCTCGCTCTTGAAGCCCTTCGGGAAGCCCGAGGCGGCGAGGTCGGCCTTGGCCGCCTCGAGGTCGTACTTGAGGACCGGCGTGTCGGGGTCGTAGTACTCGAGGCTGGGCGGGAAGAACGAGCCGCCGGCCTCGGAGATCCCGAACGTCGTCGACTCGACGATCTTCGCCGTGTCGATGGTCTGGGCGATCGCGCGCCGTACGTTGCGGTCGGCGTAGTGGTCGACCAGGTGGTTGAACAGGAAGAGGTCGACCGACCAGGCCGGGAACACGCCGATGCTGACGTTGCTGTCGGCCTTGAGCGACTCGACCTGGGCCGGGGGCACTGTGTCGGCGATCTGGATGTCGCCGCTCTGCAACTGCAGCATGCGCTGATTGTCGTCGGAGATCAGCTTGAAGACGACCTCGTCGACATACGGCATGCCGCTCTGCCAGTAGTTCTCGTTGCGCGCCAGCGTGATGAGCGCGCCCTCTTCCTCCCAGCTCTTGAGCACGAACGGGCCGGTCCCGATGGGGTTCGTGAAGAACTCCTTCTCGGACATGCCGCGCAGATCCTTGGGCAGGATGGCGTCGGAGTAGATCGAGAGGTCCGAGAGCAACGGCGCCCACGGTTGCGAGAGCGTGATCTCGACCGTCCCCCCGTCGACCGCCTTGACGTCGGCGATGGCGAAGTTGAGGAAGCTCATCGACCCCGTCTCGGTCGTCCGGGCACGATTGAGCGACCACGCCACGTCGTCGGCCGTCACGGCCTCGCCGTCCGAGAAGGTGATGCCCTCCTTGAGCGTGAGCGTGTACACGAGACCGTCGCTGCTCACCGTGTGCTCCTGGACCATCAGCGGCTGTAGCTTGCCCGCCGCATCGGTCGTGTACAGCGGCTGGTACATCTTGTCGAGCGTGTACACGTTGCCGCCGCTGACCGCCACGTGATGCGGGTCGAGGCCGACGGCCTGGACCGTGGGCTGGTCGTGACGGCCGATGATGAGCGTGCCGCCCACCTTCGGCTCACCGGACGCTCCGCCGGACCCTGCCGTCTCAGACTCGGAGCCGCACGCAGACGCCAGCGGCCCCAAGGCCAACAGACCGGCGCCGGCGGCTCCCGCCTTAAGTACCTGCCTGCGGGTGTACCTTCTCTGCTGCCACACCATGCTGCCTCCGATCGGTCCCCTGTCGCCGCTGGTCCGTGAAGCGGGTATACCTTCACGGCCGACATACCGCGGGGGGTGTATCAGCACGGACTCAGGTCGTCAAGGCCCATCTGGCCAGACTTTCACGCTCCGCCGCCGTTCGATGTCGCCTCCACGGCCTCCACTCCTCCCCGGCGTTCGACCTCCCGGGCGTCACGCCGGCCGCGTCGGGGGGTATTCGGGGTGCGAGAACACGTACACCATGCTCATGGGGGCGTCGCTGTCGTTGACCACGCCGTGCGGCACGCCGGCCGGGATGAGCACCCCCTGACCGGCGCGGTACGTGACGCGCTCGTCGCCGATCGACAGCTTGCCCTCGCCCTCGACGATGTAGCAGAGCTCGTCGACCTCGTGCACGAGCTGCTTGGTGTTCGCGCCCGGCACCCATGTCGAGAAGCCCAGCATGGTCGCCGCCGCGCCGTTGAGCGGTCCGGAGACCAGCTCGCACACCCAGCTGCCGTCGGGGAGGTCGGTCCGCTTGCCCTCGCTGAGGTCGATCACCTTGACGCGCTCGGTCCAGCGCGTCGCGTCGTCCTTGCCGTCCATTCAGATCACCAGCGCCCCGTCCTTGATGAGCATACGGCCTTCAGCCTCGAGGCTGATGTTGCGCAGGCAGCCGTCGAGGTGCAGGGCGCTGTGGCTCTGCCCTCCCGGGTAGCAGTGCGAGTTGTCGCCCAGAGCGAAGTGGATCGTGCCGAGCAGGCCCTTCTCGGAGGCCGAGCCGCTCGGCGACTTGGTGCTGGTACCCATGGCGAACTCCGCCACGACGTTGGCGTTCTCGTCGGACCCGGCAACGACGGCCTTGAGACGCTCGGCCTCGACCCCGCCCGAGATCTCGACCGCGCGGCCGTCCTTGATGACCCACTTGATGGGCTCGCTCAGCGAGCCGAACACGCCCACGCCGAGCATGATGCCGTCGACGACGATCACGCCCTCGGTCTTGTCCTCGACGGCGGCGTAGGCGACTTCTCCCCACAACGGGACGGGGCCCATCATCTCGCCGGCGCCCTTGATGGGCACGACCTTGAGCGGCGGCCGGTCCTTGATGCAGACCTTCACGTCGGTCCCGGCGGGGTTGGTCACGCGCACCCACTCGACGCCCTCGAGCGCCGCCATGAGCCTCTCGGCGCGCGCCACCGTCTCGTCGATCTCGGCCTTGGACAGGTCCCAGTCGGCCATGCCCTCTTCGACCGAGCCGATCTTGGCGCCCTTCTTGACGCTGGCGGCGACCGGATTGACGTGGGCGAAGCGGTTGGCCCACTCCAGGTTGGTCGTGATGATGATGACGTCGGAGGCCTCCATGGCGGCGGCGAGGTTCCTGGCCGGCTCCATGGGGACCTTCATCGACGCCAGCGCGGCGCTGACGTGATGCGAGACGTCGGCGACGACAGGGTACGCGCCGACCGAGACGGCGACCCCCGCCACTGCCTCCGCCTCGCGCCGGTGGTCCTCGTCGCAGATCACGAGGACCGCGTCGCCCTCCTTGACGGCGAAGCAGGTCTCGACCACCAGTCGAGCGCCCTTGATGAGCGTGGTGTACGACTTCACTGCACTCCCCTTTCTGAATCTAGGTCGACCGTTCTGCGGATGGCCCGCCGTGACCGTCACAGACGAGGGCCGCCGGACGCGACGCATCCTCGTGCAGAGCGTACGCGCGAGCCGCGTCGATGCCCGCCGCATCGGCGCGGCGGCCGCGGGCGCACGCCACGTCGGCTCCCACCGCGGCGAACCGGACGCCGCCGAGCAGCTCGCAGGCTGCCTCGAGCACGCCGCCGGCGACGGCGAGGGCCTTGTCGGAGACGAGGGAGCAGTGCTCGGGCCGTCCCCGCGGGTCGACGTCGCCGAGCTTCGTGCCCTCGCGCACGTCCAGGCCGGGACGCAACAGTCCACGCAGGACGCCGGGGATCCGTGCGCGGACCGGTGCGTCGCCCACGCGGCCCACGGCCTGGTCAGGCGCGAGAATGTCGCCGATGCGCGCCGTCGCGGCGAAGACGCCGGCGCACGGCGCGCGCAGCAACCGCTCTTCCGCCCGTCCGCCCACCTCACCCGGCACCCCGGTGTTGGGCAGGGCCTCGCCCTCCCTGATGACCCTGCCGAGCGTGTGGCCGCGCCTGGTCTCGATGACGGCGTGCACGTCACGTCCCGCCACGAAACCCGGGCCGAGCGCGATCACCGCCGGCGCGTCACCGATGCGCGTCCCAAGGTTGCGCTTGGCCATGATGGCGTCGACCAGGAGACACGGCTCGAGGTCGTGCTTCAGGGTCGCATCGGGATCGACGACCACGGCGACCGCGCCACGCCGGGTCGCCCGCACGGCGTCGGCGGCGTCTGCCGTCTTCACACCCTCGATGCCCTCGACGTCAGTACGCCCGGCGTAGACCGCCTCGGCGAAGGCGACGGTGCGCCGCACGGGTGTCGGCTCGGCGATCTCGGTCATGACGACCGCGAAGCCGGCGCGCCAGAGCCGCACCGCGACGCCGCTCGCCAGGTCACCGGCGCCCCTGATGAGGGCGAGCGGCGCGGGCGAAGCCTCACCGTTCGTCGGCCTCACGCGGCCCTCGGTCATCGGCGGCCCCCACGCCTCGGCGGTCGTGACGCATCGCCCGCCGCCTGGGGCTCTCTGTGGGTGCGGTCTTCACCTGACCGCACAGCTTGGGTCTCGGGCGCGGCCGGCGCGGGCTCCGGTGGCGGCGTCCCGCGGCCGTAGTCTCCGGCGACGATCTCGGCCATGATCGACAGCGCCAGCTCGGCCGGCGTTTGCGCGCCGATGTCGATCCCGATCGGCGCGTGCACGCGGCCGAGTGCCGCCGGGTCGACGCCGTCGTCGAGCAGCTGGCCGAAGATGGTCTTGATCTTCGCGGCGCTGCCCATCATGCCGACGTACGCGGCCGGCGAACCCACAACAGCACGCAACGCCTCGCCGTCGTGCCGGTGGTCGTGCGTGACGACGACGACCCGGACGCTCTCGTCGATGGGCACGAGCTCCGGCAGCATGGAGGGGTCGCCGCAGATCGCGTCGTCCGCCATCGGCAGGCGCTTCTCCGCGACCATCTCCTGGCGGGGGTCGACGACCACCACCCTGTAGTCGAGCAGCTTGGCGAACGTCGCCAGGGCGGTGCCCACGTGGCCGGCGCCGGCGATGAGCAGCGTGCGCTGCCGTCCGTATACGTCGAGGAACACCGTGGCCTCTCCCCCGCACAGCGCGTCGAGCCCGTGCTCGGCCTGCCGGCGCAGCTCATACCGTCGCTCGCCGGACGTGCCGTCGCGCAGCGCGCGGAGCGCGTCGCCGATGACTTCCTTCTCCAGGACACCGCCGCCGACGGTGTCGACCGTCGTGCCGTCCTGCAGGATGAGCATCTTGGCCCCGACCTTGCGCGGGCTCGAGCCGCTCGTGCCGGTGACCGTCGCGACGACGAACGGCGCGCCCTCGCGCGCGAGCACGGCCAGCCTGTCGTAGAACTCGGCGGGCCTCATGCGTGGCTCCGCGCCACGTCGTAGTCCGCCCGTGTATCGACGTCGATCGTCAGCCGGGGGTCGTCGGCCTCGACGAGGTCGACGTCGTCGAGGTGGCGCGCGACGATCTCTCGTCCTCCCACGTCGCCATGTTGCGAGAGGACCTCGGCGAACAACCGGGCGCCGAGCAGGACCGGGTTCGCCGGCACGTCGCCCACCTTCGGACGGACGATCCCCTTTCCCGAGACCCGGAAGCGCGCGATGAGGCGGTCGATAAGGGCGCTCGACACGAATGGTTGGTCGCCGAGCAGAAAGACCGCTCCCTCGCACGCGGGGTCGAGGGCGCGCACGCCGGCCTTCAGCGAGGTGCTCATGCCGGCTTCGTACTCCTGATTGACGACGACGGTCACCGGGCGTGCACCGAGTGCCGCGCGCACGCGCTCGGCCTCGTAACCGAGCACGACGACCGTCTGCGATGCCGCGGAGCCAAGAGCCGCATCGACGCCCCACGTCACCACGGGACGCCCACCCAGCTCAAGGACCAGCTTCTGCTCGCCTAGGCGAGTCGCCGTACCGGCGGCCAGTACGACGGCAGCCACCCGCGCCTCATCATTCTGCCGCGCCGCGACGTTCACGGCGTCTCCCCGCCGAGGTCTTCGTCCACCGGTGTGAAGCGCCCGTCACGCAGGCTCGCCAGGACGACGGCATCGGGGCGGTGCCGCGAGCCCGGCGCCACGGCTTTCCCGGCCACCGCAGGAGGACCGGCCAGGCAGTGGGCGAGCTCGAGAGCCTCATCCTCGTCGGCGCAGGCATCGAGCTTGTTCAACACCGTCACGATCCTCATACTCTCACCTGCACGACGCAGCCGGCCGATCTGCAGCCCGAGCCCGTCGGCGAAGACCTGCGGCGTCACTGGGGCTCCCAGAGGCACCTTGAGGGCCTCGGAGAGGAGCTGGGCGCGATGGACCACGTCGTCGCCCAGCGGTCGCCCCAACGCGTCCAGGCCAGCCATCTGGACGACGGTCGTCGTGAGGGCCGGCACCTGCGGCTCGTGCTGTGCGAAGGCCTTGAACGGCCGGCCGCGGCTGCCGTCGGCCTCGACGAGCACGTGGTCCGCCAGTCCCGCGTGCCACAGTGCGTCGGCCGTCGCAGGTTCGAGGCCGGCCACCTTGCCGCCAGGCGCGGGCCCGCGCGCAGCGGCCGCGACCGGTCCGTCCGCCAGCGCGCCGCGCACGCGGGCCTCGAGCTCGGCCGCGTCGCGTTCCATCACGACCGGGCCAAGACCCTGCAGCTCGTCTTCTCTCATCGCGGTCGTCGTCGTGACGATCACCGACCGGCCTGCGTCGGCGAGCTCGGCGGCAAGCCGGTGCAAGAGCGTCGTCTTGCCGCCGGCCCCGACCAGCGCGACCATCTCGCGCCGCCCCAGCCCAAGGCCGTCGCTCAGCCTCCGCAGGCCCGTCGCCCGGGTCATGTCTCTGATGCCCGCTTCTCCTTCAGCGCCTTGATGATCTGCTCGCGCGTCATCGGGACCTCATGCAGCCGCACGCCGATCGCGTCGTAGATCGCGTTGGCGATCGCCGGCGCGGTGGGCACGAGTCCCGGTTCGCCGATGCCCTTGGCGCCGAAGGGCCCGCGCGTGCCCACGCTCTCGACGCAGTAGGCCTTCATCTCGGGCACGTCGCCGATGTTGGGGATCTTGTAGTCGAGGAAGCGGTCGTTCACGATGCGGCCCTCGTCGTCGTGCACGAGCCGCTCCATGAGCGCGAAGCCGATGCCCTGGGCCATCGAGCCTTCGAGCTGTCCCTCGGCCATCGTCTGATTGATCGTGGTGCCGGTCTCGTGGGCGGCGACGACTCGCAGCACGTTGACCTGCCCCGTTTCGGGGTCGACCTCCACCTCGACGGCCTGGGTACCGAACGAGAAGCACGGGATGTTCTTGGCGAACGCCGTGGGGATGGTGTACCCCTCGGGAAGATGGTCGACGAAGCGACCGATCCCCGAGATGGGCTCGCCGTGCTCGTTCACGGTGTGGTCGACGACCTCGGAGAGGTCGTGCTTCTCGTGAGAGCCCTTCACCCACACCTTGCTCTCCTCGACCAGGATGTCGGCCGGGTCGGCCTCGAGCATCTCGGCCGCGGCCTCGACGAGCGACTGCCGCGCGTCCTCGGCCGCCGCGAGCACGGCGTTGCCGTTCATGAACGTCGCCCGGCTGCCCCACGAACCGAGGTCGTACGGCGTGAGCTCAGTGTCGTGCGACAGGACGTTGATGTCCTCGAGGCGCACGCCGAGCTCCTCGGCGGCGATCTGCGCCATCGCGGTATGGGCGCCCTGGCCCATGTCGAGCGCCGACGTGATCAGCGTGACCGTGCCCTCGTCGGACAGCTTGATTATGGCCTCGGCTGAGTTGAACCCGTAGAAGCGGCCGCCGCCGCCGGTGTGCACCATATTGGCGAGGCCGACGCCGCGCAGCGGCGCGCCCTTGCCGCGCTTCTCCTCCCAGCCGATCTCCTTGGCGGCAAGCTCCATGCACTCGGACATGGCGCAGCCGCAGACCTCCGCGCCGCACGCGGCCGTCTCGTCGGGATGGTTGACGTTGCGGCGCCGCAGCTCCAGGGGGTCCATCCCCATCTTCTCGGCCAGCTCGTCGATCTGCGACTCGGTGGCGAACGTGACCTGCGGGTTGCCGAAGCCACGGAACGCGGTGCCCATCGCCTTGTTCGTGTACACCAGTTCGCCGTGGAAGCGGATGTTCGGAACGTTGTAGAGCGTGCCGAACATCATGCTCGAGAAGTTGATCGTGGCGGGGCCCTTGTCGTGATAGGCGCCGTTGTCGCCTATCAGGGTGAGGTCGCGCACGAGGATCTTGCCGTCCTTCGTGGCGCCGGTCTTGAGGTGCAGGGTGTAGGGATACCGGGTCTTCGCCGTCGTGAACTCCTCGCTGCGGGTGTTCACGATGCGTACCGGCCGTCCGGTGAGTCTGGACAGGACGGACGCTATCGGCAGCTTCATGTCCATGACGAGCTTGGAACCGAAGCCGCCGCCCATAGTCGAGTTGATGATGCGCACGTTCCGTCGGGGGATCCCGAGGACCCGGGCGACCTCCTGGCGCTGTGTGTGCGGCGCCTGGGCGTTCGTCCAGATCGTGAGCTTGTCGCGCTTGTCCCACTTTGCGATGCAGTTGGACACCTCGAGACAGCAGTGCGCGAGCTGATGGGTGACGTAGGTCCCTTCGACGACGTAGTCGCACTCGGCGAGCGCCTTGTCGGGATCGCCGAAGAGGCGGTCGACCGACCAGGTCGAGTTGCTCTCCTTGCCCTCGTGGATGAGCTGCGCCCCCGGCTTCATGGCCTCGTCGATGTCGAGGATGACGGGCAGCGCCTCGTACTCGACCTTGATGAGATCGAGCGCCGCTTCCGCGGTGTCGTCGTCCATCGCTGCGACAGCGGCGACCTCGTCGCCCACGTAGCGCACCCTGTCGGTGCAGAGGATGTGCTTGTCGGCCTGCCACTGGTAGAAGGCGAACAGGTTCTCGGGCACGTCCTCGGCCGTGATGACCGCGAGGACGCCGTCGAGCGCCTTGGCGGCCGACGTGTCGATCGACTTGATGCGCGCATGGGCGTGCGGGCTCCGCAGGATCTTGCCGACGAGCAGCCCCGGCATCTTCAAATCGACCGTGTACTGCGCCTCGCCGGAGACCTTGGGGATCGCGTCGATGCGCGGCAGCCCCTTGCGAACGATGCAGGTCTTCATTCGATCTCCCCTCCCTCGAGCAGGCAGCTCGCCGCCTCGACGGCCTCGACGATCTTGACGTAGCCGGTGCAGCGGCAGAGGTTGCCCTTGAGGCCCTCGAGGATCTCCGCCCGAGTGGGCGTGGGGTTGTGGTCGAGCAAGGCCTTCGCCGTGAGGACCATGCCGGGAGTGCAGTAGCCGCACTGGATGGCCCCGGTCTCGACGAACGCCCGCTGCACGGGATGCAGCGTGTCGCCGCTGCCCAGCCCTTCGATGGTCAGCACGTCGTGACCCTCGGCCTCGTGGGCGAGCACGAGACAGGAGTTCACGGGCTCGCCGTCGAGCAGGACGGTGCAGGCACCGCACTCCCCCTGGCCACAGCCGTTCTTGGTGCCGGTGAGGCCGATCTCGTCGCGGATCACCTCGAGGAGGGTCCGGTGGGTCTCGACGAGCAGGTGATACTCGTCGCCGTTCACTCGTATGTGCAGCTCGCGCTTCACCCTCGCCCTCCGTTCTGTGCCCACGCGCAGGCGGCGGTGAGGACACGCCGCGACATGACCTCGACCAGGACCTCGCGATACGCCGCGGAGGCGCGGATGTCGTCGATCGGCTGCGCCTCCTCGACCGCCTTGGCACTGGCGGCCGCGATCGTCGTCTCGTCGAGTTCGCGCCCGGCGAGCAGCGCCTCAGTCGCGCGCGCGCGCATCGGCGTGGGGGCCACGGCGCCGAGCGCGAGGCGCACGTCCTTGATCGCCGCAGAGCCCTCCTCGAAGGTGGCGCAGAGCCCGACGCCGACAGTGCAGCAGTCCATGGCCGAGCGGAAGGTCTTGAGGTAGGTGGCGAAGCTGCGGGCGGGCGCCGGTGGCACGCGCACGGCCCTGAGCAGCTCACCGCGCCCCAGGACCGTCTGGCCCGGGCCGGTGAAGAACTCCTCGAGCAGGACGACGCGCTCCTCGCGCCCGTCGGTGATGACCGCCTCGGCGCCCAGGGCGATGAGGATGGGCGCCGTGTCCGCGGAGGGCGCGGCGTTGCACAGGTTGCCGCCGATGGTCGCCCGGTTGCGGACCTGCACCGACCCCACCCATGCAGCCGCCTGGGCGACTGCGGGACAGCGCTCCTTGATGACCGCCGAGTGCTCGACCGCGCCGAGCGGCGTGACGGCGCCGATCGTCACCCCGCCGTCGTCGTCGGCATGGATGAAGTTCAGGCCCGGGACATCCTTGAGGCTGACCACGACGGACGGCCGCAGCCCGGCCGCCCTCATCTGCACGAGCACGTCCGTGCCGCCGGCCAGCGCCTTCGCCGAGCCGGCGGGGTCGGCCAGCACGGCGCAGGCCTCCTCCAGCGTGCTCGGCCGCACGTAGTCGAAGGCTTTCATCGACACCACTCCTGTCCGTGTGCGTTCATTCAGGCCGGCAGGCCACGCCGGCGCGCGTGTTCTCGATCGGCGCCTCGACCATGGTGATGGCCTCGCGCGCGCAGAGGAAGTAGCAGACCGCGCACGAGTAGCAGTCCGTGGGCTTCACGAGCACGGCCTTCTTGTCGCGGATCTCGATGCACTCGCAGTGACCCGGGGCCGCGCACAGCCCGCACCCGTTGCACTTCTCGAGGTCGATCTCGGGGAGCATGGGGATGTAATGGACCTCGCCTGGGGTGACGATGTATTTGAGCGCAACGCCGCGCATGTCGGCCAGCGTCTCGTAGCCGTTCTCGTCCATGAACTTGCGCATGCCCGGCTCGATCTTCGCGAACGCCTTGTAGCCCTTGAGGTAGAGGAGCGAGCAGTACGTCAGCACGGTGGCGCCGTACATGATCATCTCCACGGAGTGGCGCCAGTTCATGAGCCCGCCGCCGCCGGCCAGCGGAAGGTCCGGGCAGATCGTCCGCATCTGCGCGATGTGGCGGTACGCGAGCGGACGGATCCACGGGCCGCACAACCCGGCGAACGACTGGTTGCTCGTCGACGGGTACATCGGCGTCCCGCCGTTCTTGATGTCGAGCGGCGGCAGCGACTGCGGGCAGTTGATGGCCGACACGGCCGCTGCCCCGTTCTTCTGCACCGAGCGTCCGACCATCATCGTGTTGGCCTCGGGCGTCATCTTCGGCATGACGGGGATCTTCACCGCATCGGCCACCGCCTTGCAGACCTGGCCGGCCAACGTCGGGTCCTTGCCCAGCGTGGCGCCGAGCTCGGGTTCCTCATCGACGCCCATCTGCTTGGCCATCAGGCCCAGGTTGGGGCAGCTCATGTTGAGCTCGAGCATGTCGGCGCCGGCCTCTTCGAGCATCCGCGCCAGCTTGGCCCAGCCCTCGAGGTCCTCGCCGGGACCCATCATGTTCGCGATGATCTTGAGCTCGGTCTGCTCCTTGCACTGCTGGATGAGCTCCTGCGTGTCCTCGACGCGCATCCGCTCACCGGAGGGCGAGTAGAAGGCGCCCTCCTTCTCGATGATGTGGTAGGGGCGCGCGTACAGCGGCACCTTGAGGAAGGTCAGCTTCGTGCTCACGGCTGAGGCGCCGTTCTCCTCGGCCCACTTGATCTTCTCGACCTTGTTGGTCAGCTCGGACGAGGCGATGATGAACGGGTTCTTGAGGTGCAGGCCTGCGAAATCGACGGACAGGTCAGCCATCGAGCTCCCCCCTTCGGGTCTCAGTGTCGTCGGGTGTCTGCGCGAACCCCGAGGCGGTGACCGTCTCGCGGGTCTCCTCGAGGCGCGCGCCGCGCTCCAGGTAGCGGCCTTCGACCGCGGCCTGGGCATCCTCGCGCGCCTCGTCGGTCCAGTAGCCAAGCTCGTAGCCGTGCCAAGGCTTGCGCAGGGTCAGCGCCGGCAGCCCTTCGGCCTCCCAGCGCTCGATCGCCTTCTCCATGAACTCCTTGCGCGGCAGCGAGGTCGGCGGGTAGTCCCATTTCCGCGTCGCGTCGATGAGGATCGACGAGGTCCCCACGGGCTGCGGGAAGCGCTGCTCGTCGACGTGCGCCTCCGGCGGCGCCGACGAGGGGTCGAGGATGCTCGCCTTGCCCGTGACGATGTGCGTGTCGAGGTGCGGGCGCATGCGGTAGGACATCGCCCAGTTGACCGCGTCGGCGTCGTTCGGGTCGATGTCGTCGTCGACGGCGACGATCATCTTGCCGATAGTCGGGTCAAGGGCGACGGCCGCGTGCAGGGCCTGCCACGGCTGCGACGGGTGGACCTTCTTGAGCTGGATGACCATGAGGCCGTAGCTGCCGGTGGCCTCGTGGAGCTGGACGTCGAGCACGCCGGGGATGTTGGCCGAGCGTAGCCGGTCGAGGTACACGGCGTCGTAGGCGAGCTTGCGGATGAGACTGCTCTCCGAAGGCGGGAACTGGCTGAGGAAGGCCTGGTAGACGGGCTTCTTGCGGTGCATGATGCCGGTCACGTGGAACACGGGGTTGGCGACCCGCGTGCCCATGTACCCGGTGTACTCGCCGAACGGCGCCTCCTGTTCGCGGTACGTCGGGTCCACGTAGCCCTCGACGACGATCTCGGCGCTCGCCGGCACCTCGAGGTCGACCGTGCGACACTTGACGAGGTCGATCGGCTCCCCGGCGATCCCGCCGGCGACCGCGTACTCGTCGACGCCGTACGGGACCTTGGCGACGCTGCAGAGGCCGACGGCGGGTGTGCAGCCGAGGATGATGGCGGCCTCCAGCATCTTGCCTTGACGACGCGCGGTCTGCAGGTGCAGGCCGATGTGCTGGCTCTGGTGCGCCATCATGCCGGCCCTGCCCGCGGCCTTCACCATCACGCGGTAAGTGCCGACGTTGCGGTCGCCCGTCTCGGGGTCCTTGGTGACCCAAAACGGCGAGGTGAAGTACGGCGCGGGGTCGAAGCCCGGCGTCGAGATGGGGTGCGGGAACTCGAGGATGCCGTCGTGCTCGAGCACGTCGTCCCCGACGTGCACCTCTTCCATGACCGGGCCGTCGTCGACGAGGCGCGGCTCGATGTAGTTCTTGTGCACGGCGGCCCAGCGTGCGGTGATCTCGTCAGGGGCGCACCCGAGGGCCATGGCGTACACGGCCCTGTTGGCGCCCAGGACCCCGACCGCGACCGGGCCCGGATACTGCCGGCCGTTCACGTCCCGTACGTCCTCGAAGACGAACGCCGTGCGCTGCTCGGCCGGCAGGCCACGGAACTGCAACCGCACCAGCGGCATCAGCTCGGTGTCCTTGCAGATCGGCGTGCGCACCCGCCGGAGCAGGTCCGCCGCCTCCAGCGCCGCGATGTACTCGCGGAAGTCCTTGTAGTAGCTCACTGTCCCGCTCCATCCACTAGGTTCGCGACCACTGGATCGCTCGTGACCCACTCCAGGTTCAGGCGCGCGAGCGTCTCGCGCGTCGGCATACTCGTGACCGGGTCGTAGCCGCTCGCCGCATAGAGCTCGCTGCGCATGAGCGGGAAGTCCACCACGTGACCGGCGATCGGTCCGTCCGGCACGGTCTCGGTCATCAGTCGCCCCGGCACGGTGTCATCTGCGGCACGCAGGCCCTCGCGCACGTTGATCACGCGCTCGAGCGCGTTGATGCGCTCGCCCGCCAAGTACATCTCGGCCGGCGCGATCTCGCGGCCGGTCGCCGCGCCGATGAGTTCGGCCAGCGTCGCGTCCTGCATGCCGATGGTGAGGAACGCGCAGGTGCCGGCGGAATCGGCGGCGGCGGCGCGGCGGTTGCGGCTGCCCAGCGTGATCGGCGCCTTGCCCGTGTCGGCGAAGCGGTCGATGTCCGGGTTCGTCAGCTCGGCCGTCACCGTGTAACCGCCGGCGTGATGGCAGCCGCCGCGGTTGCCACAACCGTATACAAGCGCCATGCCCTTGGCACCGCGCGGGTCGTAGCCCCCGACCTCCATGCCCTTGGCGTGCATGGCGAAGGCCTCCGATCCCTGACCGATGCGCTCCGCCATCGCCTTGCTGCCGAGCGCGATCTGCGCGCCGAAGCCGCGGCGGAACGCGGCGTCCTTGACCAGCTGGATCATCGCGTCGGCGTTGCCGAAGCGCAGGTCGATACCGCCCGTGTCCTCGAGCGTGAGCAGACCGCGCTCGAAGCACTCCATCGCGAACGAGATAGTGACGCCCACGGAGATGGTGTCGATGCCGTAGCGGTCGCAGAGCTGGTCGGCGGCGATGACGGCGCCCAGGTCGTAGACGCCGCATGAGCTGCCGAGCGCGTACACCGTCTCGTACTCCGGGCCCTCGGTCGAGGCGCCGGCATACGGGCCATCGCGCACGACGGTCACCTTGCTGCACCGCGAGGGGCAGGGATCGCCGCAGGGAGCATCCTTGACCAGGAAGTGCTCGCGCAGCGTGCCGCCCAGCAGGCCGCTGCCGTCCTCGACCCTCGCCGAGCGCCGCCAGTTGTCGGCCGGCATGATGCCCGAGTTCAGCGTCACCGCGACGGTGCTGACCGACCCGTGGAGCTTCAAGGGGCCCGACGTGAACGGGTGCTCGCGGAGCTCCTTGACGATCTTCTTGACCGCCGCCTTGAACCCGTCGGGGTCGAAGACTGGCGCGATCTCCGCGCCGGCGCGGACGACCATGGCCTTGACCTTCTTGGAGCCCATCACCGCGCCCGCGCCGCCGCGGCCGAGCGCGCGGCGCTCGTTGAGGAGGCAGGCGTACGGAACGAGGTTCTCGCCGCCCGGACCGATGCAGGTGATCGCGACCTCTCCGCGCGGCAGCTCTTCGCGGATGTACTCCTGAGTCGACAACGTGTCGAGACCCCAGAGGTGGCCGGCCGGACGCAGCTTCGCCTTGCCGCCGGCGATCTCGACGTACACCGGCTTGTCGCTGCACCCGGTCAGGGCGATGAGGTCGAAACCCGAGCGCTTGATGGCCGGCCCGAGGTCGCCTCCGGTGATGCAGAACAGGTAGAGCCCGGTCTGCGGCGACTTCGTCGCCAGGGCGGCCCGCGCCGAACCCGGCGCGGTCGTCCCGCTCAGCGGGCCGGAGGTGAAGATGAGCGGGTTCTCCGGGCTGAGCGGGTCGGCCCCCGCGGGGAGCATGTCGAAGAGGTAGCGGGCGGCGAGGCCGCGGCCACCGACGAAGTCGCGCGCCGCGGCCGCGTCGAGGTCTTCGACCCGTTGCTCGCCGGTGCCGACGTCGACGAACAGGGCCTTGCCCCAGAACCCGCCGACAGGGAACTCCCCCATGGTCACTCCTTTGCCAGCGCCTTGCGGTACAGGCGCTCGAGATCGGCAGGCGACGCGTTGCGCACGTTCAACCTGTAGTTGACGACCTTGGTGCACTGCTCGACCAGCAAGGGGATCTCATCGTCGGTGACGACGGCGGGATCGAGGGTCGTGGGGAACCCGACGGCGTCCATGAGGTCCCAGAGGCGGAAGAGCACCGACTCCGCGAGCTCGGCGTCGTCGCCCTGTTCGCCGAGCAGTCTCGCGACCGGGGCGATCTTCGCGCTGGCCACGGGGAGGTTGAACTCCATGGCGTACGGCAACATGATGCCCGTCGCCAGGCCGTGGGACAGGTGCAGGCGCCCCAGCGGCTGCGACAGGACGTGTGCAAGCCCGGGCAGCGAGGTGCCCGTGGCCATGTTGGCCATCGTGCTGGCCTCGAGCATGCGCTGTTTGGCGCCCAGGTGGCCGGTCAACGCGGCTTTGGGCAGACTCTGGAGGATCGTCGCCGCCGACGCGGCGGCAAGCCCGTCAGAGAAGTCGGTCGCCCCGACCGACCAGACCGCGTCCAGCGCGTGCGCCAGCGCGTCCATGCCCGCGACGAGTGCCGGCCAGGCGGGCAGGCTCTCCATGAGGCCGCCGTCGAGGATGGCGACCGTAGGATAGGTGCGCTCGTCGAGGATCGACATCTTGAAGCTGCGCGCCTCGTCCGTGAGGATCGTCACCTTCGAGACTTCGGTCCCCGAGCCCGCGGTGGTCGGCACCGCGATCACCGGGTACGGCGCCTTGGCGGCCTTGTTGAAGCCCTCATAATCGGTGAGCACGCCACCGTTTGCGGCGACGAGCGCGATGCCCTTGCCGGCGCACATCGGGCTCCCGCCACCGAGCGCGATGACGAGGTCACACCCCTCGGCCTTGAACACGTCGACGCCGGCGGCCACGGTACGCACCCCGGGGTCCTCTTCAACCTGGTCGAAGAGGACGTAGGGGAACTCCGCCTCGTTGAGAAGGTCGGTGACGCGAGCCGTCACGCCCGCGGACGTCAGGCCGGCGTCGGTACAGACGCACGCCTTGGTCCCGCCGGCGGCGCGCGCCTGCGTCACGACGGCGGCGATGCTTCCAAGCCCGTGCACGATCCTGGTCGGCATGAAGAAGAGCTTCGCTTGCGACATCGATCCCCCAGTCATCACGACGCTGTCTTGCTCATAAACTAGGTGGCAGTATCACGTATCATACAGGTTGACTTCAAGTACTCCGTCTTCCCCGGCCTGCCGGGGGGCGCCATCAGACACGACGCTCACGCGCGCCGTCCCGTCACGGACGGCGCCGCGCGCCGCGGCCTCACCCGTCAGCGCGTCCCAGAACGTGCCCCCGCGCTCGCGGCTCCTGGCGAGGAAGCCGCGGTGCTTGTAGCGGTCGGAGCGGTAGTACACCTCCGCCAGGTCGACCACGCGAGCGTCGGACGTGTACACCGTGAGCGTAAGCTTGAGCAGCGGGGTGAGCAGGTCGACCTCGAGCAGCCGCGCCATCTCGTCGTCGGCGGCCACCGCCTCGAACACCTGCGACGCCCAATCGATCTGCAAGCCGGCCCGCTTCTCGATCAGCAGGATGAGGGGTTCGTGCTCGAGCTCGCTGAGCGAGAGACACGCGCCCACCTCGTACGGGATGTGGTTGGTGAGGACGGCCAGCGGCCTGTCGCCGACGAGCCGCACACGCTGGACGTAGAACAGGTCGGAGTCCTCGTCCACCGCGAAGGTCTCGGCGAGGTCCGGCGTGGGCTTGACGAGCCTGAACTCGACGACCCGGATGCGGGTGTCCGGCCCGATGTGGATGAGGTCTTCGAGGCTGCCGCTGATGTGCGGCGTCGCGTCGTCGGCGAGCTTCTCCGAGACGAAGGACCCCTTGCCCTTGACGCGCCGGATCAGCCCCTGGTCGTCGAGGATCTGCAGCGCCTGGCGCACCACGACCCGGCTCACGGCGAACCGTTTGGTGAGCTCGGCCTCCGACGGGAGCTGGTGGCCCGGCGCCAGCTTGCCCGCGATGATCTGTTCCTTGAGGTCGCGCATGATCTGGTAGTAGAAGGGGATACCGGATCTAGTGCGAAGCCCCTGGCCAGCGGAAAGTTCTTGGCCCTCTCTCATCCCCATCTCTCATCCCCATGTCTCGGTCCCGACTGCTCACGCTACGCTATCCACCCCCAAGCGCCACAATGACGCGAACCTCATCCCCGTCGTGCAGCGGCAGGTCGTGCCGCGCGCGTTCGCCATTCACGGCAACATACTGACGTGCCGACTGGGGCAGGTCTATCGAGTCGAGCACTGATTCGACGGTCGCGCCTGCCGGGGCACTCAAGACCGCTACTCCTCGTTCGCTGTGTGGCGGGAGATACACGGCGTAGTTGCCGAACAGTCTCAGTTTGACTTGCATCTTCCACGTCCTGGACACATGGATGGAGAGGGCGCTGGCCCCCGCACCGCGGGGGCCAGCGCCCCACCTCAGGGAGTCAGAATGATCTTCGTCGCCTCACGCGCCTCGAAGATCCGATAGGCCTCGGCCGCCTCCTCCAGTTTCATGCGATGAGAGATCACGGGCACTGGGTCGATTCGCCCGCTTTCGACGAGCCGAAGCACCTTCTCGCGATCATCCGTGGGAGCGCCGATCGAGATCAGAAGGGTCGTCTCGTTTGCGAACATCGTCCCGGCATCCAAGCAGAAGTCAGGTTCGAAGTGGGCACCGATTACGCTGACTACACCCCGCGGGCGAGCCAACTGCATGGCCGTCGTCAGTGCCGGTGCACCGCCGGCGCACTCGATGACGGCGTCGACGCCACGCGAGCCAGTCATGCCCTTCACGGCCTCTACAGCCGCCTCATCCGCCTCGACCGGGATGGCCCCCAAGGACTCCGCTGACTTGAGTCTATCCTGGACCGTGTCGAGTGCGATGACACGGCCCGCGGCCAGCTTGGCGACCATGATGGCCATCAACCCGACTGGGCCACAGCCTACGACAGCCACGTCGTCACCGTACGCCAAGTTCGCGCGCTCCACTCCGCGATAAGCCGTCGACAGGATGTCCGCGACGAACACGGCCGCCTCATCGCTAACCGAAGCGGGCAGCGGCCACAAGTCACGATCAGCATTGGGTATGAAGGCCGTTCCGGCCTGACCACCGTCAAGTCGCGGGTAGGCACCAGAGAAGCCGTACAGAGCCCTGTTCTCGCATTGCGGCTGCATACTGCGGCGGCAGTACCAGCAGTGCCCACAAGACGTCATGGAGGACACCATGACGCGGTCGCCAGGCTTGACGGTCTTGACGGCATCCCCTACATCACGGACCACGCCCACGAACTCGTGTCCCATGATAGTTCCCCACTCGAAACCGGGCACGTAGCCCCAGTAGGAGGCCAGATCGGCCCCGCAAATGGCAGTGACCGTGACGTCGACTGTTGCGCTGTCCGGAGTCGTGACGACGGGCTCCTGAGCCTCCTCGACGCGAACGTCCTTCGGACCCATTAGACGCGATGCAAGCATATCGGCTCCTTCTAGTCGGGATTCTCACACACCAAGGCGCTCGCGCAGGGCCGCCGTCGGCACGCCGTCGGCGTCCCACTCACGTGCCGCGTAGTAGTCGTCGAGCACGTCGCCCATATCGAGGGTGTGGGCGCCGGGGTCGGAGGGCGCCGGCTCGACCGCGAGCCGCCGCGGCAGGAAGTCGTCCGCGCGGGTGAACCCTTCTTCGACGTTGAACAGGCGCTCCACGGTGCTCACGCGTTCGCCGATCGCGTACAGATCGTCCGCGGTGATGTTCATGCCCGTTGGCAGGCTGGCGCACCGCGCATAGAGCTCGACACTGATGCCCAGGTCCACGGTGAACATGCACATGATCAACGAGTCGATCATCACGGTGCTGTCCTGCATGCGCTTCACGAGCTCGGCCTTGCCGTCGAGCGAGTAGCGGTCGTAGTCGCCGAGCACGCCGAGGAACTCCGCCGCGACGGTGAAGGCCTTGTTGTGGTCTGCCCCGCGGCCGGTGGTCGCGTACGAGATACCCATCCCGGTGAACGCGCGAGGCGAGTACGCCGCCATGTCGAGGCCCTTGACCTGCATCGCGTACTCTTCGCCCTTGCCCAGCTTGCGCGCCGCGCCCCGCGACCCGAGGGCGAGCGTGTCGCCAAAGCCCTCGCGGGCGCTGATCTTGAGGATGGCGGGGCGCAGCACGTCGGCGTTGCCGAACGTGAAGTCGAGTCCGTCGGTATCGTCCTTCGTGAGCAGACCCTTCTCGGTCATCTCCATGGCCCAGGAAATTGCCGACCCCGTGGTCATGGTGTCGATGCCGAGGGTGTCGCAGAGGTAGTTGGCCTCGAGCACCGCCATGAGATCGACGATGCCGCAGTTGGGGCCGAGCGCCCACATCGACTCGTGGTCGATACGCTCCGACCGGTACGAGCGCCCTTCGCGCTCGAACTCGACGACCGCGCCGCAGATGACGTTGCACCCGCTGCAGGCCTCGCGGCTCGTCACGTACGTGTCGAGCACCTCGTGGTGGATGGGGCCCACGTCGGGGACCTTGTCGTCCTGGTAGTTGCGGTACGGCAGGCCGATCGCCTCGTTGACGTTCGGCAGCATGCCGTTCGTCCCGGGCCAGCGGAACGCCGGCCGCACCGGGTTCTCCATGATGATGTCGTGCAGCTCCTTGCAGGCGGCGATGTACTCGGCCGCCGGCGCCGCCACGCTGATCCCGCCGGTGCCCCGCACCGCCACCGCCTTCAGCTTCTTGCTGCCGAAGACGGACCCGGAGCCACCGCGTCCCGCGTTGTGCTGCTGATGCATGAAGGTCCCGTACCGCACGCCGTTCTCGCCGCCTGGGCCGATCGCCCCGACGCGGAACTCGTCGCCGAGCTGCCGCTGCAGCGCCTGCTGCGACTCCAGGGCGTCCTTGCCCCAGAGGGAACCGGCGTCGACGAGACGAGCCTTGTCGTCGTCGACGACCAAGGCCACTGGCTTCTCGGACACGCCGGTGACGATGATGCCGTCCCAGCCGGCATACTTGAGCTCCGGACCGAAGTGGCCGCCCATGTAGCTTGCGGAGATCGTGCCGGTCAGCGGGCTCTTCACGCCGATCGCGATGCGGCTCGCGGTCGGGATCATCGTTCCCGTGGCCGGCCCGGTGGCGAAGACGATCACGTTCTCCGGGCCCAGCGGGTCGATGCCTCGCGGCAGCATGTCGTAGAGCAGCTTCGCCACGAAGCCGCGCCCGCCCACGTACTTCTCGGCGAGCTCGTCGCTGACCGGCTGCGAACCGATCGCGCCGGTGCCCAGGTCGACGGTGAGGAACTTGCCGGTGTAGCCGCCGTACTTCATGACGCACCTCCCCAGGTGAGCGCGCCTTCCGGACACCACTTCACGCAGAGCGGGTCGCCGTCGCAGAGGTCGCAGATCATGATGCGCCTGTCGACGGCGTCCTGATGGACGTTCGGACAGGCGTCGAGGCACGAACCACAGTCGGTGCACTCCTCCTGGAAGAAGCGCACGACGCCGGCGTCCTCGTCCCAGACGAGCGCCTCCTGCGGGCACGCGTCGACACAGGCGCGCTCGTGCGTCATGTCGCACACCGAGCACAGCATCGGCCCGAGGTGCGTGCCGGTGTCACGTGACACCCTGATGCAGGCCCCGGCGGGCTGCACCCGGCCCAGCTTGTTCAGAGAGCACACGCCCGAGCACAGGTCGCAGGCGATGCACTTCTCGGCGTGGAACTCGATGTAGTTCATGCGCGACACCTCTCGGTCAGACCTGGTCAAGCGCTGCCAAGAACGCCTCGACCCCAGCGCCTATGTCCAGCTTGAATGCCATCTGCTTGAGGCAGTACCCCATTGCGGTGAGAGCGGTCATCGCATAGGTGGGCCTGCAGGCGCTGCCCATGTGTCCCACTCTCACGAGCTTGCCGTAGATCGGGGTGTTGAAGAGGCTGCCGGAAATGAGCACGCCAAACCGATCGGCCATACGCCGGCGGAGCTCCTCGTCGTCCACGCCCGTTGGCACGGCGACGGCCGTGGCGACACTGCACGCGTGATCATCGCTGTCAGGCCAGAGCTCGAGGCCCATCGCTCGCACACCCGCTCTTGTCGCACGCGCCACCTCCGCATAGCGGCGAAAGTTCTCTGCGTGACCCACCTCAAGGTATTCGCTCACCGCAGCGTTGAGGGCGGCCATTTCGGTGGTGGACGTCGTGTACGGCCAAGTGTCCTTCTCGAGCCAGAGTTCCTTCCAGTCGAGAATGCTGAAGTACGAGTAGCGGTTCGGCCGCTTGACGTTGCGGAACAGGTCCCAGGCCGCGTCCGAGACGGCCATGGCGCTCAAGCCGGGAGGCGCCCCGAGGACCTTCTGCGACCCGACTGACACGATGTCGATGCCCCAGGCGTCGACCTCGACCGGGACGCTGCCGGCACAACTCACGGAGTCGACGAACACGAGCTTGCCGTATTGCTTGCCGAGCTTGGCCAGCGCCTCGAGGTCGGACTGCGTGCCGCACGGCGTCTCGCAGTGGACCAGCCAGAGGATCTTGGCCTCGGGGTGCGCCTTGAGGACGGCCTCGAGCTGCTCCGGCTCGACGACCGTGTTCCACTTGGTCTCGACCGGGATCGCCTTGCCGCCGTACTTCTCGATGAAGTACCGGTTGCCCTCGCCGTAGTGTCCGCTCTCGACGTTGATGACGACGTCACCCTCGTCGAGGCCGCAGAACGAGATGGCCTCGAGGCCGAGCAGCGCCTCGCCCTGCATCATCACGATGTCGTTCCTGGTCTTGAGGAACGTCTTGAACTTCTCCTGCGTGTCGCGGAAGAGCTCCATATAGGGCTCGGAGTAGTCGAAGAGCAGGGGACCGCCCAAGGCGGCTCTTACCTTGTCGGAGAGCTGCACCGGGCCGGCCGTCAGCATGAAGTCGATCGGATACGCAGTCATGTCACTTCCTTCGCTCAAACCTAGGGTCTCTCACCGCTTGCCGCGCTCAAAGGGGATGCAAAGGGCGGCAGGCAAATATGACTGCCTTCCGAACAGCACCAGAGCCAGCAGCACGAACACGAACGGCAGCATGTTCACGATGTCGGTTGAAACCTCTATGCCGACCAGTTGCAGACCATCGGCAATCGACAGAGCCGTCCCAAACAGGAGCGAACCGATCAGGACCCAGGTGGAACGCCCGCGAGCCAGCATCGCGATGACGATAGCGATGAAGCCCTGCCCGTGCGTCATGAACGGTACGAAAATACCGGCCGTGACGACGGCCATGTAGCCTCCCCCGAGTCCAGCCAGTGCACCCGTCACGAGAACCGCAATCGTTCGAATCTTGATGACGTCAACCCCGGCGTTGTCAAGCGCCACCGGCTTCCAGCCGGCTGCACGGATGTTCAACCCAAAGTTGGTCTTCAGAAAGATCCAGCCGACGATGATGATGAGAGCGACCCCTATGTAGACGACAGCGGGCTGATTGAAAAGGATTCCCAGCACGGGTATGTCTCTCAGCCCCGGGATAGACAGCATCGCTGCTTCCCCCAGCCTCGGGTAGCTCTCCCCGAACTGCACTTGGTGCAGGAGACTCGTGAGCCCCTGCATGGCGAAGAGGATGGCGATACCGACGACAATCTGATCGCGGCCCATCCGCACGCTGAAGACGACCATGAGCAGGGAAACGGCGATGCCGGCCAGGATCGCAGCCAGCAAGCCGACCCAGGAGGATCCGCTCCAGTAGGCAAGCACGAAGCCCGCGTAGCCACCGGCGAGCATCATGCCCTCCAGGCCAAGGTTGAGCACGCCGGCCTGTTCGGAGATTGTCTCCCCAAGCGCTGCGAAGAGAAGAGGCATACTGGCCATGATGGCGCCCGCGATGACGGCGGCCAAGAAGTCGGCGCTCATGATGCTATCCATTGTCCACCGCCTCCTCCGCCCTCACTTCCGATACTGTCGCCACCGTCTTGCGCCCCATGCGCGGCCAGCCCTTCTCACGCGCCCACTCGGTGAGCACCATGAAGAACAGCACCAAGCCGATGAGCAGAAGCAGGAAGTCGTTCGGAAGCCCGGCCTGCCGCGCGGCTTCATGACCACCGATCTGGATGACGGCGAAGAAGAACACGAAGGGAATGACGACCATGACATTGAGCCCGGCAAGGAACACGATGGCGAACAGCGACATGCCGAAAGCCGGGTTCCAGTCGGCTCGCACATAGCCCCACACGCCGAGGATCTCCACTGCGGCGGCGAGACCTATCAGCGCCCCGCTGAGCGCGAACGCAGTCATGATGTCACGCTTCACATTGATTCCGGCGTGTACCGCAGCCTTCGGATTGGCCCCGAGGATTCGCAAGCGCAAACCGTACCCTGTGCGGGTCTGCATGTAGTGGATGGCCGCGAGTACCACCAGGGCTATGATTATGCCGATGTGGATCTTCGTGCCCGGTAGATACGGCAGCAGGTAGTCAAAAGGGATGACGTTCGTCTGCGGGACGAAACTCGTGGTCGTCAGGAGGGGACCCTTGATCAAGAGGTTGGCGAGGTTGATGCCCAAGTACGCCATCATCAGCGAGGTGATGATCTCGTTCATGTTGTAGTAGGCCTTGAGGAACGAGGGGACGATCGTCCACACGCCCCCAATGACGAAACCCATCACGCAGAGCAGGACCAGCGCCAGCCCGTACGGCATAGCATCCACCATGTACGAACCCAAACCACCGACCAGTGCTGCCGCCATGAGGAATTGCCCGTCGCCGCCGATGTTCCAGAGGCCGGCCTGGAACGCCACGATGAACCCCGCGGACATGAGCAGAAGCGGCGCCAGCCGGATAATCGTCTGCATGAGTCCTCCCCACGTGAGGAGGCCGCTCTCGAGAGTGGTCCAGTAGAAGCCAACCGGGTTCTTGCCGAGGATCAGAAGCAGCACGCCGCCTGCAATCAGGCCATAGACCACCGGTGCAGCGTGCCGCCAGAAACCCGATGTCCAGCGACGCCACAGGGCCGGAGCCTCAACCGCGTCAGCTGGGAGCGCCTGCTCGGTCGCTGTGTCAATCAACGTGAGTCCCTCCGATCATCAGAGCGCCAATCTCCTGCTCCGCGCCGGGCTTGTTCGAGACGATGCCCATGAGACGTCCACGCGACAGCACAGCGACCCGATCACTCAGTGCCAGGAGTTCCTCGAGATCCGTTGAGATGACGAGCGCACCCGACTTGCCGCCATCAGCCAATTGCCTGATGCGAGAACGCACTGCGGTCGTCGTCTTGACGTCCAATCCATACGTCGGCTTGTTAAACACCACGACCTTTGGGCCGAACGAGAGCTCACGCGCCAAAACGACCTTCTGGATGTTCCCACCCGAGAGCGAGCCCGCTTGTGTCTCCACGGATGGCGTCATGATGTGGTACTCATCGACGAGCGTCTTGGCGTTGGCCTCGATCCTCTCAGGATGTGTTCGGCCTCGCGTCCAGAAGGGAGGCGACCCAATCGATTTGCTGACCATGTTGACGGCCACGCTCAGACGTCCAACGATCCCTTCACCCAGTCGATCGTCGGTCACGTAACGCAGACCGAGGCGTTGTCTTGCTCCTATGCTGAGCTTGCGTATGGATTTGCCCGCCAGCCTTATGTCCCCCCCGGAGACTCGCCGCTGGCCGGCAATCGCCTCTGCCAGCGGCCGCTGGCCGTTGCCATCTACGCCGGCGATTCCGAGTACTTCGCCGGCATGCAGAGTCAAAGACAACTTCTCGCCGATACCGACCTCGCCTCGCTCGGCTGCGACCGTCACGTCCTCCAGTTCGAGCAGCGGCTCACCCAGTCTTCCCACGCACCCCGATCCGACGACATCACTCAGGTCCTGGAGTTCCGCCACGTTAGCCAGGCTCTCTGCCTCCCCGGGGAACATGAGATTGACCACCATTTGCTGAAGCTGCCGGGGAGTCGAAGCCCTCATAGTGTCAGGTTCGATTGTGCCGACAAGGCGTCCCTGACGAAGCACCGAAACACGGTCACCGATGGTGAACGCTTCATGAAGCTTGTGGGTGATGAAGACCACGGCAAGACCCTCGCCCTTGAGCCGAACGAGCACTTGCTCCAGGTCTTCGATGCCTTTGGGGGTGAGCATTGAGGTGGGCTCGTCGAGCACGAGAACCTTGGAGCCTTGCCAAAGGGCCTTGATTATCTCGACCTGCTGCTGCTGGCCGAGAGAGAGCTGACTCACGACCGTACTGGGGTCGACCTCGACACCCAGCAGGTCGGACAGTCGTGAGAGGCCCTGCGTAGCCTCAGTGACGCTCAGTCTGACGCCCTTCCCCTGGCCAAGCAGCAAATTCTCCAACACTGTGAAGTTCGGTATGAGACTGCTGTGCTGATGCACCATGCCGATGCCCAGGTCGATGGAGTCCCGCGGGCAGGCAATGCAGACCTCGCTGCCGCCAACACGAATGCGGCCTTCCTCCGGCATGTAGATGCCGGCCAACACATTCATCAGGGTCGACTTGCCTGCGCCGTTCTCGCCGAGAAGGCAGTGCACCTCGCCCTTGCGGACCGAGAAGGTCACGCAGTCGTTCGCCCGCACCCCGGGGAATACCTTCGTGATGTCGCAGAGCTCAATCGCCACCAAGTCCTGTGTGCATTCGTCAGCGACCAGAGTCGCTGCGTCGGGTTTGGCGGGCGCGGTCTCACGACCGCGCCCGCCCACCCTCGTGTCCTCATGAGGGCCAGAAGGCATTGTCACTCCCCAGCAGCGATCAGATCCTTGACCTCTTTAGCACTCACCGTCAGAGGCACCTCGATACTGCCGTCAATGATGCTTTGCTTCGCCGTCTCGATCTCCGCCCAGATGTCATCCGGGATGAGGTCCGTCTGCAGCAGCTTCAGACCGTTGTCCAGATCCAGATAGGCGCTTTCCTGGCCGAAGGTCCCGGCCTCGAGCGATTCGATGATCTCGGTGTTGAGCTGGCTGAAGTCCCAAACGACGGACGACAGGTAGATGTTCTTCTCGTCGAGCGAACTCTTGTCGCCGATCACGTCGATGAAGTACACCTTGTCGGCTCCGGCCGGCGCCTTCGCTGTCTCGACGGCCTGCATCATGCCGAACGACGAACCGTCACCGAAGCCGAAGATGATGTCCGCGCCACCTGAGATGGCACTCGTCGTGACGCGCTTTGCTCCGGCTGCGTCGGCGTACCCCGCCTGACCGATCTGGACGTACAAGATCTTGATGTCAGGGTTGATAGAACGAGCTCCAGCGATGTAGCCGCCACCCATCTTGGCCCAGTTCAGGTCATCGGCGGAGGCCACGATGCCGACCGTGCCCGTCTGCGTCATGCGTGCCGCAAGGATGCCCGCGAGGTACGCGCCCTTCTCGGCGTGCTCCTCGATCGCCTGGACGAGTTGCGGCTGGTTGACGCTCTCGTCCCCGGGGTCCGCGCTCGTCACCGCGATGCCCAGCTGCTGAGCCATGCTCGGACCGACCGCGTTGTAGCCGCTGGCCCAGGCGAAGATCAGCTGCGGCTCCTCCGTGGCGAGCTGGTTCATGATCGGCGTGATGTCGCCGTAGCCGGCACCGTCCTGCACGATGACCTCAGCTCCAACGGCCTCCGCAGCAGCCTTGACACCCTCCACGCCCATCTGGTTCCAGCCGAAATCGTTGGCCTTCTCCGGTGTGACGACGGCGACCTTGGTGACTTCGATGCCTCCGGATCCTGACGCCGGTGAAGCATCAGTGCCAGCGTCCTCGGTGCGCCCGCAACCGGCGACGAGCGTCAGCATCACCGCCAGAACCATGATGGCGATGCTCGACCTACTCAGCCTAAAGGACTCAGTGCTCTTCATTGCTCTCCTCCCCCTTGGATGTTCGTTTGAGAGCCATCGCCCGCGAGCGCGACTCACCCGGGCAGTGACGGCCTACCAGTCGGCGTAAGGCCACCTCCTCTTCGCATGGCAAAGGTGGCAAGGCAATTCGGCAACGAGACTGGCTGGGAGGTGTGCACTGGCGCCGAACCGACGGAGGCTCGGCCGCACCCTCGCCAGCAGCCCCTCAGGTCGCCTCGATCGGCACGGTGTGGAACAGCGTCACGACTATGCCGTCAGGGTCCAACAGCCGCAGGGTGCGCTGGCCCCACGGCTGGGTCACGGGCTCCTCGACGATGGTCAAGCCGAGCCCGCGTGCCCGATCTGCCCACGCATCGACGTCGTCCACCTGGAGGAGCATGCCGACTCCTTCGGGCTTGACGTAGTGCGCCTCAGGGGCAGGAGAGAAGACCTCGACCATGCCGCCACCTGCCTTGAACACGGATCCCGCATCCCCTGGACCGAAGTCCCAATCATGGTCGAGCGGCAAGCCTAGCCCATCGCGATAGAAGGCGACAGCCCTGACGTAGTCTCTTGCGGTGAACATGAATCGGAACTGGCCATCGTCAAGTACCATCATGCCTCCATCAGTGAGTTGAGCTGCACATGGATACAGGCGGCCGAGGGAGCGAGGACAGCCTGCGCAAGAATAGGAATGGACGAGGACGGGGCCAGACGTTGCGTCAATAGTCGCACACATTTTCTCCCAACACCCTCAACGCGGCGACAGACGGGCCGCAGCGGAGGAGCACGTTAGCTCATCCCGATGAGCAGGTAGTTGTCTACCATCTGCTCAGCCCTGTGTCAATCAGGTTACAGCCACTTGTACTGAATCGCCCCGGCTATCTCGGAGGCTCCAGTCCTTGAGAGGATGGAGCCATGGACAGACAGACGAGATACCCCAAGGAGGTCCGGGAGCGTGCCGTGCGTCTCGTGTTCGAACACGAGCGCGACTACCCCTCCCAGTGGGCGGCGATCACCTCGATCTCCGCCAAGCTCGGCATGACCGCCGAGACCCTGCGCACCTGGGTGCGCCGGGCCGAGACCGATGAGGGCCTGCGGCCCGGCCTCACGAGCACCGAGCGCGAACGCATGAAGGCCCTCGAACGCGAGAACCGTGAGCTGCGGCGCACCAACGAGATTCTCAAGGCGGCAGCGAGTTTCTTCGGGGCGGAGCTCGACCGCCGAGGCAGGAGATGACCGCCTTCATCGATGCTCGCCGCAGCGAGTACGGGGTCGAGCCGATCTGCAGCGTGCTGCCGATCGCCCCGTCGACCTACTACGCGGCGAAGCAGCGGCCGCCGTCGCAGCGCGCCCTGCGCGACGCCAAGCTCCGCGAGGAGATCCGCAAGGCCTGGAAGGCGAGCCGCGGCCGCTACGGCGCCCGCAAGGTCTGGCGAGAGCTGCTCCGGCAGGGCGAGAGCGTCGCCCGCTGCACGGTCGAGCGCCTGATGCAGGCAGAGGGCCTGCAGGGCGTCGTGCGCGGCAAGCGCGTGTTCACGACCCAAAGCGACGATACCGTCCCGCGTCCCGACGACCTCGTCAAGCGCGACTTCTCGGCACCGGCGCCCAACCGTCTCTGGGTCGCCGACCTGACCTACGTGCGTACCTGGGCAGGGTTCGTCTACGTGGCATTCGTCTTCGACGTCTACTCGCGCTTCATCGTCGGCTGGCAGGCCGCCAGCCACCTGCGCACCGACCTCGCCCTGGACGCCCTGGAGATGGCCCTCTGGCAGCGCAAGGGCGCCGGCGAGAGCCTCATCCACCACTCAGACAGTGAGTATGTGCATACCGGCTTC
>DDYF01000001.1 GCA_002347645.1 Thermoleophilia bacterium UBA2241
GCTACCTGCGCAAGAAGGTCGACGTCGTCGACCCGCCCCTCATCCACACCGTGCGCGGCGTCGGTTACAGCTTGCGCCTGCCGCGAGAGTGAGCCGTGACGTTCGCCGCCGCACGCCGCCGCGCCGGGGCTGAGCCATGACTCTGCGCCTGCGGCTCACGCTCGCCGTGGTCGCCCTCGTCGCCGTCGCCCTGCTCATCGCCGACGCGGCGACGTTCATCTCGCTGCGCGACTTCCTCGTCGACCGCGTGGACCAGCAACTCGAGGACGCGCGCGATCCGATCGCCGTGGCCCTGACGACCGGCGACCAGAGCCCCGGCGCCGGCTTTCGCTCCGATCCCCTGCGTGGACGACAGCTGCCGCCTGGCACCTACGGCGAGCTGCGCGACGCCGCAGGGACGACGCTGAAGGCGCTCAGCTACACGTACAGCGACGTCATCCAGCCGACGCCGGACCTCCCCGACCCGCTCCCGGGAGCCGGGGTCGCCGGCGTCACACGGTTCTCCGCCGCAGCCAAGGGCGACGACGCTACGCGGTTCCGCGTGCTCGTCCAGGCGTCGTCGGATCTGAGCCGGGTGCTCGTCGTCGCCGTGCCCCTGACGGACGTGCAACAGACGCTTGGCCGTCTGCTCGTGATCGAGGTGCTCGTGACGCTGGCAGCGCTGGCCGGGCTCGGCGCGCTGGCGTGGTGGCTCATCAGGCGCGGGCTGCGCCCGCTGGCCGAGATGGCGACGACGGCCGGCGAGATCGCGGCGGGCGACCTCTCCCGCCGCGTGGAGCCGGCCGAGGACGAGACCGAGGTCGGCCGCCTCGGCCTGGCGCTGAACGCGATGCTCGAGCAGATCGAGGAGGCGTTCGAGGAGCGGCGCAGGTCCGAAGAGAAGCTGCGCCGCTTCCTCGCCGACGCCTCCCACGAGCTGCGCACGNNGGACGAGTCGCGGCGCATGGGCGTGCTCGTCGGGGAGCTCCTGAGCCTTGCCCACCTTGGCGAGGGCAGAAGCCCGGAGCGCGCCCCCGTCGACCTCGCGCTGGTCGTCGCCGACGCGGTGTCCGACGCCGGCGTCGAGGCCCCCGACCGGGTGATCGCGGTCCGCGCGCCCGACCACCTGATCGTCACCGGAGACGAGACGCAACTACGCCAGGTCGTCGCCAACCTGCTCGGCAACGCACTCCGGCACACCCCGCAGGGGACGCCGATCACCGTGAGCCTGCAGTCTGACCAAGGCTGGGCGGGACTCGCGGTGACCGACGAAGGGCCGGGCATGACGGCCGACGACGCCGCGCGCGTGTTCGAGCCCTTCTACCGCGCGGACAAGTCGAGGGCCCGGGAGACCGGCGGCACGGGTCTCGGCTTGGCGATCGTCGCGGCGATCGTCCAGGAGCACGGAGGCACGGTCGCGGTGGAGACCTCGCCGGGGGCCGGCGCCACCTTCCGCGTGCGCCTGCCGGTCGGCGACGGTACGGCCTGAGGCCCGGCGGCTCCGGTCCTCGCTGCGACCCGCGGCCGAGACTTCCTCGCGCGGCGTACGCCGCGACTCACAGCGAGCTCACAGCCACCTCAGAAGACGCACCCAGCCGGGGTCGCTAGGCTCGTCCCGCATCCAGACGAACGACCACGACCCACGAGGAGCCACATGAGCAGAGCCGGCAGGCGCGCGCTGATCAACTACGTCGTCGACACGGCCATCGCCGTCGCCTTCGTCATCGCGGCAGTCAGCGGCCTCGTCTTCCTCGTCCCGGCCGGGTGGCTCTCGCTCACCGGATCGGCGACCAGTGCCCTCGGCATCGAATTCTCTGCCTGGAGAAGCCTGCACGACTGGACGGCGCTCGTCATGATCGCCGGCGTCACGTTGCACACCGCCCTCCACTGGGGCTGGGTCAAGGCCATGACCCGCAAGGTGGTCACAGGGCGATCGCTCCAATCGCGCCCCTCCGCGAAGCGCGAGGCCGAAGCCGCGCCGGCGGTCAGCACCCCGCGCGCGGGCGAGCCGTCCGCCCTGACTCGCAACGCCTTTCTCCGGCGGGCGGGCATCGTCGGCGCAGCCGCGATCGCCGGCGGGATCGTGGGCCGCGCGGCAGCTGGTGCGGCCGTGTCGCGCCTGGGTGACGCTGGTAACGCACGAGGCGCGGTCTGCTCCTCTGAGGAGGCCGCGGCGCCTGCACCCTCGACGGCCAAGGTCACCATCGACGCCGGACGCTGCACCGACTGTGGCGACTGTCTTCGGGTGTGTCCCTTCGGCGTCTTCGCCGCGGACGGCGAGGGGGTCCTGGTCGAGGACGCCGGCGCGTGCCGCCTCTGCGGACACTGCGCCGAGGTCTGCCGCGCGGGCGCCATCTCGCTGAACGGCTGAACGCCGCCCCAGCGGCACCGCGTGAGCCGCGCAGCGCCTCGAGCGCAGCGCAGGTACACTCCCGGCGTGGATCGCGGACCTCAGATGCCCGGCCGGCGCACCGCCCGCTCGGCCGCCCTGCTCGTCGTCGTCATCGCCGTGTCGATGCAGACCGGGTCGGCGCTCGCCGGCCGCCTCATCGAGACTGCCGGCGTGGTCGAGACGCTCTGGTTGCGCACCGCCGTGGCCGCGGCGATCCTGGCGGCGCTTCGGCCGCGCTCGCTGCGCGTGCCCGCGGCCGGCGACCGCCTCCCTCTCGCCGCACTCACGCTGGCGCTCCTGCTCATGAACCTGAGCTTCTACGCGGCGATCTCGCGGGCGCCGCTCGGTATCGTCGTCGCCGTCGAGTTCATCGGCCCGCTCGCTGTCGCCGTCATCGGGTCCCGGCGTCCCCTCGACTTCCTGTGGATCGGCCTGGCCGGGCTGGGCGTCTTCCTGCTCGCCGGTCCGACCAGCTCGGTCAACGCCCTCGGTCTTGCCCTGGCCCTCTGCGCCGCGGCGTGCTGGGCCGCCTTCCTCCTGCTGGCGAAGCGCGCCGTCACGACGATGGACCCTCTGCCGGTGACCACGTTGATGCTCGTCGGCTCGGCGGCACTGCTGACACCGCTGCTCTTGGTCACCGGCGTCGAGACCGCCCACCTCGGCACCACGCTGGCGCTGGGCGCGGCGATCGCCGTCCTGTCCTCCGCCTTCCCTTACTTCCTCGAGCTCATCGCGCTGAGCCGGGTGCGCGCCGCCACCTACGGGGTCCTGTTGAGCATCGAGCCCGCGGTCGCGGCCCTGGCCGGCCTCCTCATCCTCGGCCAGCGGCTGACCCTCGTCGAGAGCGCGGCGATCGCCGCGGTGATGGTCGCCGCTGCGGGCGCGAGCTGGGAGAGCGCGCCGCGCGGCCCCTGAACGCCCAGCGCGGTGCTATGCTCGTCGTGCCGGCCGGCCGACCAAGGGGTCTCGGATGCGCGACCTGCGGGGCACGACGTTCGTCTGCTCGTGGAGCGGCGGCAAGGACGCCTGCCTCGCCTTTCACCGCGCCGTCGGCGCCGGCGGCGTCCCCCGTGCGCTGATCTGCCTGGCGCGCGACGACGGGGCCTCGACCCTCACGCACGGCGTGCCGATCGCGCTGGTGCGCGCGCAGGCGGAGCGCCTCGGCCTGCCTCTCGACGTCTGCGCGGGGTCGTGGCACGACTACGAAGTGGTCTGGGCGCAGGCGCTGCAACGCCAGCGTGAGGAGGGCGTGGAAGCGGCCGTGTTCGGCGATCTCTTCATCGCCCGGCACCGCGACTGGGAGCGCCGCATCTGTCGCGGCCTCGGGCTGCAACCGGTGCACCCCCTGTGGAAGGCGTCGCCGCGTGTGCTGGCAGGGGAGCTCTTCGCGACCCACACGCGGGCGGTCATCACGTGCCTGCTGGCCGAGCGCCTCGCCCCGTCGTACCTCGGCGAGGTGATCACACCGGCTCTGCTCAACGAGCTTGAGGCGGCCGGAGTCGACCCGTTCGGCGAGCACGGTGAGTACCACACGCTGGTCGTCGACGCCGACCTCTTCTCCGCGCCGGTCGACGCGGAGCCGGTCGGCGAGTACCTGCACGACGGTCANNGCCCGCGAAAGGGCGGCATCCAGTAGGTCAAGGGTCGTTTGTCAGCGCAGCGACGCCGGCGGCACGACGCCACGCACGGCACGCGTGTACGGGCAGACCGACTGGCACACAGCGCAGGTCCCGTCCCACTCGGGGTGGGTCCAGGTGATCTCCTCGCACCGCTTCTCGTGGTAGAGGTTGTCGCGCGGCGTGCCGGCCATCCAGAGTACGTCGCGACCGGCGTCCATAGGGCAGGCATCGACACAGATCCGGCAGCGGCCGCAGCGGCTCTCGGCGATCGGCACCCCCGGCTCCAGCGGCGCGTCGGTGANNGGCGGTCTTGCCGATCCAGCCGAGCCCGGCCTGCGTCGCCGCCGTCTTGTGAGCGAAGACGCCGGCGCTCCCCCAGTCCTCGAGCGGCGGGTCGTCGCCGGGGCCCGACATGACGTTGCCGGTCTGGAGGGCCTCGTGGCCACGCGCCTGCAGCAACTCGACGACGGCCGTGGCCGCCACGTCGAGTTGCCCGAACAGGCGCGCGTAGTCCTCGAAGAACGCCTGGGACATCGGTTCTTCGGGGATGCCCTCCATCGCCGCCGGCAGGTGACGCATGACGATGCTGACGGCGCGAGGCAGGTCGGGCGCGAGGTCCCAACCGCCGTTCGCCGCGACGCCCCACTCGTCGACGCCCAAGGAGTCGAGCGTCGTACCGATCGTCGTAGCCAGCCCGCCGGCACCGTTCATCGTGCCCCCCCTTCACCGTTCATCGTGCCCCCCTGGTCTCTGCCCGTGACCCGGGCGGCGGCGCCAAAGGCGCCGCCGCCCTCTTCATCGTGCTGCGTCCGGAACGAGCTCGCCGCGGTCGTCGACGACCTCAAGGCCGGCGCACGTCCCCGTGCCTTCGTACACCACGACCGGACGTCCTCGGCGCACCTCGCGCAACCTGACCCGGACCATGGCCCCCAGCGACTCCCCGACACGTCCCTCCATGGCGCCCAGCACAGGCGCCTTGAGATCACCCGTCGCGCCGCCGTCGGCGTGGAGCTCGAGCTCCCTACGCGCGTCGCGCAGCACGATGTCGGCGCCACCCGGCCGCGTCTCAAGGCTCACGAGCCTCGCCCCCGTGTACGTCGCGAAGCGGAAGAGGCGTCCGTCGTGCAGCAGGCCGGCGATGTGCCCGACGAACGCACCCGTCACCCAGGGGATGCGGGCGACTGAGCAGGTCAGCGACGTGCCGGCTCGGCCAAAGTGGTTGGACTGCGTCCAGACCCACGAGCTGGGGAAGCT
>DDYF01000008.1 GCA_002347645.1 Thermoleophilia bacterium UBA2241
CAGACGACGCCCCAGACTCTCACAGTCGTAGGCCCACTGCAGGCTGCCGAGGGAGTTCATCCGCTCCCAGGCGAAGCGCCAGGCAGCCTTCCGTTGCACGATGCGCATGATCTGTGTCGCCTGCGCATCGCCGGCGCTGGCGATGAGGTAGCCCACGCCGATGGTCGTCAGGCCGACGTCGCGCATCTCACGTGCACTGACCATGCCCATCGTGTCCATGGAGCTGTGGTACACGAAGTCGGTGAAGTGCCAGGTCAGCGCCGCGGGCTTGGGGTCGAAGACGCCGTCGTCCTCGTTCCAGAGGAAGGTGTCGTGGTCGCTGCCGCCCTCCCACGGGTTCGACCCGACCTCGAACTGCGGCGAGACCCTGTTCACCAGGTCGGCCGACTTGAAGTAGAGGTCGTTGAGGAAGTGCCCGGGGTACGGCCAGGGATCGACCTCGCCGGCGCCCCAGAGGCTGTGCTTGTCGGGCTGCCGGACGAAGGCGTCGACGGGTTCCGGCAGCTGTCCGGGCAGCGTGTCGAGCCCGTACTGGTACACGGCCGAAGGATCGGGCATCTTCTCGATGCGCATCGGCCCGCCCGTCTTCGCCGGGTCCTCGCCGACCATGTCCATCACCAGCGCCGCCACGGTGCCGTCGAAGGCTTCCGCGTTCTGGCCCTTCCACAGGCTGCCCATCGTGATCTCCGCGCCCCAGATGAAGGTGAACGTGCGCTTGGGCGCCGGCAGCGCCTTGCTGCGGATCAGCTTCTGCAGGGTGCGCGCGACCTCGAGCTGCAGACCGACGCCCGAGGCGTTGTCGCAGGCGCCGGGTTCCTGCACGTGGCCGAGCAGGGCGATACGCTCGTCCGCCGCGGGTCCCTTCCCCGGGATCTCGGCGATGAGCGTGCGCAGTGGCTTCTCGGCGCTGTAGGGCTCGATGTTGCCGACGGCCATGCCCTTCATCATCACGGGACCATCGGTCTCCGCGAGCATCTGCTCGAGGTAGCGGCCGTCCATCGGGGAGATGTTGAAGGCGATCGGTCCGCCCGGTGTGACGCCGCTCACGCTCGCGTACTTGACCGTGTTCGGGAAGAGCTCCTCACCGTCGACCGTCGGGTTGTTGTACTCGTTGATCTGCGGCGAGAGCGACCCCGCAGCCGACTCCTGCTTGGCCAGGTTGTACAGGTTGCCGCGACTTGTACCCTCACCGGTGGTCGCGTCGTAGGCCGCGTAGATGAACGTGCCGGCGAGACTCACGTCGGTGTTCTTCGTCCACACGAACTTCCTCGTCACGGGATCGCGGGTGACGACGCCGACGTCGACGAGCTCGCCCGTGCGCGCCTCGGCCTGGGCGGCTTCAAGGGTCGTTCCCGGCGCGCTGGTGAACGGCGAGCCGCTCGCGAGGTGACAGCGCTCGTTCAACGCGGCCTCGGCCGGCGTGCCGATGTTCGCGAGCAGCCAGTCGTAGTCGATCTCCGCGGGGTAGTAGGGACTCGTCGGGTCGAACGTGTCGACTGCGAAGTCGAAGTGGTAGTCCGCGCCCAGGACGGGGTCACCTTGGGGTCCGACGATCTCCAGGGCGGCGTACTGCGGTGACCAGATGGTGCCGGAGCGGATGTCTTCCTGGAACCAGTAGTGCGGGCCGGAGGCCGTCTTGCCTTCGACGAAGCCGAAGGACTCGAGCTCGGTGGCGAGCCAGTCGAGACAGGCGTTGAACCAGGGCCCCCCGTTCGTGCGCCAGCCGAGGTAGGGATACGCGGTGTACTCGAGCGCTTTGTCGGCGCTGATGGTCTGGATCGCGGTGTCGCGGATCTGCTGGAGACCGACGGCTGGCGCCTTGCCGTTGTGGAGCGCCGGCGCGCCCTGTGCGACGACGGCGAGCGCGACGCACGCGACCAGCAGTGCGAGAGCCAGGCGACGGAGTCTGATTGACATGTGGACACCCCCAGGGTCGATGACGAGGACTCGGCTACATGTCGTGCCTTCGACCACCCCCCAGTGCCCCGGTCGGGCCGCGCGGAAGCAAGCGGCGCGCGGCTGGCTCGTCCTTCACGGGCGGCTCCGCGGCCCTCCGACGATGCCGGCGGGCAGCGGCCTTCTCGACAGTGGGAGGCTATCCTCAACCCAACGGATGCGGATGCACGGAGCGCTGGACGCCGGTACCGTGACGGCGGCGCGCGGCGGACGGACGTCCCGACCGATCGCGGCGCGCCCTCAGATGCGCCGGAGTCGCGGTTCAGGCGGGTTCAGGCGCGCTGTCGCGCGCGCACGAACCACCACGCGGCCAGCCCGAGGGCGGCGACGAAGAGCATCGCTGAGCCGAGCTGCATGAAGCGTGTGATCGTGTCGGTCGACTCCAGCAGGTCGAGCCGGCCGAGGATGTTGTGCCAGTCGTGGCCCGCGCCGGAGCCGTCGTCGCCGAACAGGGGCAGCACCATGTCCCGTGCGTCCCCTGCGTAGATCGACACGTTGTGCAGCGACTCCGCCGCCCAGGCCACCATCAAGATGACGGCGAAGCGGTCGCGGCGGTAGAGGAAGTACGTGCCGAGGGCGAGCGGCGCGGCCACCTGCAGGAACGAGCCGGCCGACCACACGACGAGGTCCGGGGCCCACATGGTGAGCAGGTGCCCGAACTCGTGCACGCCCAAGTCGAAGGAAGAGAGGAGCGGGACCCAACCCTCGCGCGTGGAGGTGACCCAGGCGAGGAGGAGCGCGATGCCCGCCGCCGCGACCCACTGCCAGGTTCGGTGCCACGCGTCGGCACGGTCGTCCGGCGTGACGAGGGCGTGACGCATCCTCCCCCAGCCGTGAGGTTCGCCCGCCGTCCCACCGGCTGCGTGGGGCCGCGCTGCATCGGCGCTCGCGGCGTACCCCAGCTCCGCCAGCGTCTGCGGGCGTGTCTCTTCCGACTCGTCTCGCGTCATCACTCCGCTATCCATTCTCGGCCTGGACGACGGTGCGCTCCTCCGGGCTCGTCCCGGCGGCCCGCTCCCACTCTTCATCGGGCGGACGAGCCTCGCGCTTGACGACCGGTTCCCGCGTGCGACCTGTTGGCCAATTGGCCAAGAT
>DDYF01000038.1:0-1240 GCA_002347645.1 Thermoleophilia bacterium UBA2241
GAACTCCTGGAAGGCGAGGTCGTTCGAGGTCAGACGGCCGCCGCCGACCAGGTTGATCATCGGGACCGGCAGGACGCAGGAGTCGGCGCGCAGATAGCGATGTAGCGGGACGCCGGCACAGGCGGCCGCAGCGCGCGCCGCAGCGATCGACACGCCGAGGACCGCGTTGGCGCCCAGATTCGACTTGTCGGGCGTGCCGTCGAGCTCGCAGAGGAAGCGGTCGAGGGCGCGCTGGTCGCCGGCATCCATGCCGACCACCTCGGGCCCGATGGCGGCGCGGACGTTGCGGACCGCCGCCTGTACGTCGTGGCCGCGATAGCGGTCGCCGCCGTCGCGGAGCTCGCGCGCCTCAGCGGCGCCGGTGGAACGGCCTGCCGGCACGTCCGCTCGCCCCAGCACGTCACCACACCAGACGTCGACCTGCACGGTCGGGAAGCCACGGCAGTCGAGGATCTGGCGGGCGGTCACGTCGGTGATGGTGGTCACGGGCGGTTCACCTCTCTGGACTCGAGACGGGGGAGGACGACACGGGAGCGGCGCCGGCGCGGCTCTCGACAGTGAAGAGGGCGCGGTGGGCGCGGGGGAAGAGCAGAACGGAGGGGCGGCGGGCGGCGGGCTCGCCGTCACCGGGCGCCTCGCCGCTCACGACCCCGGCGGCAGCCGCCAGGCCCAGCGCCGTCTTGAGCGCGGCCGCGGGCGACGGCGCCGGGGTGAAGAACAGGCGTCGCAGCACGTCGTCCGGCACACCCGGGCAGCAGGCGACCACCTGCGGGCACACGGTGAGGAAGCGGGCGATGCTGAACGACTCGTTCATCTCGACCGTGTAGTGCTCGCGCAGGCGGGCGAGCACGGCCTGCGGGCCGCTCGCCCCGTCGAACGGCTCGAGCATGTCGGTGGATCCCGTCCCGTCCCAGCACCTGGAGAGGAGGACGACGACCGGCGGCCGCCGGCCGATCGCCCCGTCGCCAGCGCGCAGCCCAGCCGCGGCGCGGGCACGCACCCGCGCCGCCATCGCCTCGACCATCGGCTGTAGGCCGACGAGCGGCTTGCTCGACTGGTAGAGGTTGATGTCCAGCGGCGCGCCAGGGCCGGTCACGACGACGTCCACCGGCTCCTCTGGCGGCTGAAGCTGCGCGTAGCCGCGCACGAACGCGACCAGTTCGGCGTGCGCGGCATCGAACGCGCCCGCGGCGGCGGCGAGTGCCTGCAGGTCGCCGCCCAGCACGACGTTGACGATGAA
>DDYF01000038.1:1258-2840 GCA_002347645.1 Thermoleophilia bacterium UBA2241
GAACCCGGCGAACTCGTGCGGCTCGACCTGGCCGAACGCCACGCGCAGGTCGGCGGCGGCGACACGAGGGTCGACCAGCAGCGGCGTGCCGGCCGGCGTACGCCCCAGGTCGACCAGGTCGCGCGCCCTCGCCTCGTGGCAGTGCACGCGCAGGCGCCCGGCCCACTCGGCGCCGAGCAGGCGCCGGACCTCGGCGGGGGTGGCGGGCCGGTGCGCGCCGCCGCCGATGACGACGTCGATGGCATCGTCGGCAACGCCGGCGGCGCGCAACTCCTCCATCACAGGGCCGAGGAGCGCATGCGCCGGCACAGGCCGGGTCGCGTCGCTCGTGATGATCGCCACACTTCGCCGCCCGCGAGCGAGCTCGCGCAGCGGTGGCGCGCCGACAGGACGTGCGAGCGCCGCGGCGATGGCGGCGGAGAGGTCGACGTGCGGCGGCTCGGCGATACCGAGCCGCCGCACGTCCCAGCCCGCCGCCGCCGCGGCCTCCGCGACGCGGCCGACGACCGCGTCCAGGTCTCTGAGCGCGTCAGGGTCCACGGCGCATAGCGTACAGGCGCCGGGTGCGAGCGTCGACGGCTGCTCCACCCAATCCCGACCGACTGTATCGGGATTCGACTCGCCGCCAGCGGGAATAAGTACCGCGGCAGTCCCCCTGAACGGCGATCCCGGAGGAACTCCATGACCGACGACACGACCGCGGCCCTCACCCTCGATTGCATCGGGCTCTACTGCCCCGAGCCCCTGTTCCAGACGCGCGAGAGCATCGACTCCATCGAAGTCGGTGAGGTTCTCGAGGTCTTCGCCGACGACCCCGCCGCGGAAGAGGACCTGACGCGCTTCGCCAAGCGCGCGGGTCACGAAGTCGTGGGCGTCGAGCACGACGGAGACCAGCTGCGCATCCTGCTGCGCCGCCAGAAGTGACCGGAGGCGCCGGTGCGGGCCGCGACGCCGCAAGGCGAGCGCGGCCGGCATCGGCGCCGCACCACGTGAAAGGAACCCGCGATGAAGAACGACAAGATGATCCTCTACGTGCAGACCAGCGACCAGCCCGAGCGCCAGTACTCGCCGCTCGTGCTCGCCCAGAGCGCCAAGGCCATGGACCTGGAGCCGGCCGTCTACTTCCTGGGCATGGGTCTCAAGGTACTCAAGCCGGGAGCGGCCGACGCCATGCAACTCGGTTCGTTCCCCTCGGTCGGCGAGATGCTCCGCAAGACCATCGAGATGGGCATCACCGTGTACGTCTGCGAAGCCTCCAAGCAGATGCTGGGTTGGGACGCGGTCGAGCTGATCGACGGCGTGAAGATCGTCGGCGCCGCCACGCTCAACGACCTGGCGCTCGATGCCGGCGCCACGATGTGGTTCTGATGGCCGACGTCGTCTACGCCGACTACCAGTCGTCCAAGCCGGTCGACCCGCGCGTCGTCGAAGCGATGATGCCCTACTTCGGGCAGACCTTCGGCAACGCCGCGTCGCTGCACGGCGTCGGCGACGCGGCGACGGCGGCCCTCGAGGACGCCCGCGCCCGCGTCGCCCGCTTCATCGGCGCCGAGCCGGCCGAGATCGTCTTCACCTCCGGCGC
>DDYF01000049.1 GCA_002347645.1 Thermoleophilia bacterium UBA2241
GACATTATTGGGTGTTCATCTACAGCGCTTCCCGGTCGCCTACCACTGCGAAGAGCACCCCTGCCCCGACTTCACCCCCGAGGAGCCACGACCACGCGTCGCCGGACGCCGGACGCCGCTGTGCGCGCCTCCTGCCTCTGCTGTCAGGGCGGGATCGTCGGGCCCTTTCAGGGCGCCGACGGCGCGCGGCACCCAAGCTACCGCCCACGCACCGACGGCGAGTGCTGTCACATGATGGAGTGCCGGCTTCACCCCTACCACCCGGGCACGACGGCGAGGGGCGCGCTCGCCGCGTCCCTTCTCCATGACGTCCGGGACTGGTGTTGGTCCTGCCGAGGTGGCCATAGCGACGCGATGCGTCGCGAGGGACGCCCACGAACCACAACCAATCGAGGGGAGAAGGTGACCGAATCCCCGTGAGCTACATCGACTTCAAGTCCCCCGGCGACCATGCCGACAAGGCGCGCGGAGGCTGCATCTGCGGACAGGACCACGAGGCGATCACGCCGGAGCAGATCGTCGCTGCCGAGATGCGCGCGCCGCTTGAGGCCCGCGAGCGCGATCCGTTCCCCGAACTCCCCGGCAACAGCACGGTGGATTTCAGCACGCGCTGGTGCAAGGGCGGCGTCTTCCTCTCAGACGAGGCTGCGGCTCTCTGCGCCGACCCGGACGAGCTGAACCGCGCAGAGGCGAGGGCGGAGGCCGAGGTTCTGTGCCACGTCAAGGCGGGGATGCGCACTGCGGGGCTGCAGGTTCCCGGGTGGGCACGAGGGGCGTCATCCGCCGGCGCAACATCTGAGCCCAAGAAGCGGGCAGGACGTCCCCGCAAGACCAGGCGGAAAGAGACCGCCAAGCGCAGACTGACCGTCGAGCAACGACTCGACAGGGCCGCCAACGCTGCGAAGGCAAGGGCGAAGAAGGCCGCAAAGAAGGCCGCAGAACGCGCGGAGCTGCTCTCCTCCTAGGCTCGCAGCGTGGACAGACGTATAGATAGTCCAGTGGACAGATTTCGGGGGGGTATTTGGCCTCGACTTTATTAGAGCGATTGGCTGGTTGCCTGTTTCTCAGCAAACTACGGTCGGTAGGTGTGCATCACAGCCCATGCTGAGAGCGGTGTCCATCAGGGCTCCACGCACCGAGGCGGCGTGAAGTGAAGGGATCCCCCCTCGGCAGGCCTCCTCGGATCGTCCAAGACCTCGCCGAAGCGGGGCTGGCCTGGTGGTGAGTATCGGGCGGTGTTGAAGGCGCTCTGCGTCACCGCCCGCATGATTCCTGGCCCGCGGCATCTACCTGCGCGGGACCGGCCATCCGAACGGCCGGGGTCTTCGAGACACGCCCATCCGTCGGGGCCACTCACTAGAATGCGCACGACCATGCTCGCACTCGCCAAGGGAGGAGTCATGCCCAATCTGGGGGGAACGGAGCTCTTCATCTTGCTGCTGCTGATCGGCGTGCCGATAGGCACCGGCTACTGGTGCATGCGGGTCTTCCGCCGCAAGGGCCGGTCGGCGGGCGCAGGGTTTGCGCTCGGATTCGTACTGAGCCTTGTGCTTTCCCTGCTTGGAGCCACCATCGCCCTGATCGTCAGCTACACGCTGACGGACACGACTCAGCAGGCAGCAGGCACGGAGCACGCTCCGACGGTGGTGGCCACGTTCGGCCCGACCACGGGCTGGGCCGGCAGGAGCATCACCTATGACGGCCGGGGATTCGCCATCGAGGGCGTCGGCACGGTCTCGGCTCAGGACGTCCTGACCTACGATCGGCAAGGACACCTCGCGTGGGCTCACGACGGCATGCGCGCCTGGGTGGCCCAGCTCGCGGGACCTCCTGCGCTCGAGGACACTCAGACCGCAAGGTAGGGTCGGCGCGACCGAGTTCTCCTGCGTTGCCGAATGTCAACCGAGGGCGGCCGTCGTCACCCTTGTCGCACGCCCGCCGCTGCTCCTACGCTACCCTTGGCGGCCGGTGGGTTGACTTGCCTCGTCCCTAGCGCGCCAGGGCGGGGGGGCGCCTAGACAACTAGCCGGCCGCGCTGCTGTTCTATCCACAGACCCATACCCCCTGCCCGTGCACGCCGACCCTGCGGTAGAGTCCATGCTGACCCTGAACAAGGAGGAGTCATGGGTTACTGGGACTACGAGGTCATCTCACTCACGCACGGGACGCTCGGCTGGCACAAGGGCGAGATCAACCGCAAGGACTTGGAGGCGGTGCTCGACGACAAGGGTCGGCAGGGCTTCGACCTCGTTCACATGTGGCTCGACCAGAAGCTGCACAAGGAGAAGGACGGCCACGTTCTTATCTTCAAGCGCTGGATACCGGACTGACACGGACGCAGGCGTCTTGAAGGGCAGAAGAGCGAGATCAGCCTTGGCCGTTGCCGTCGCAGCACTGAGCGGCGTGGCTCCTCGGTGTCGGCCTCGGGCCACGAATGGGGTCATGCAAGCCGTGGCCGCCAAGGAAGGAGACTCGGGCAGTGAACAGGCATCCACCCGGCTACGGCTTCGGAATGGTCGTCTCGATGCTCGCGGGCATGGCCATCGCCGGCGGCATCTGGCACATCGGAGGCGGTTCATTCGGTATCCTCACGTTCCTAGTCGGGCTCGTGATAGCCCCGCTGATCTGGGCGCTGCTGCGCCCGCTCTTCCTTGTGCTCGGGGCGTTGCCGGGCTACCTGCGCAGAGTAGTGTCCCGGGTTGTGTGC
>DDYF01000034.1 GCA_002347645.1 Thermoleophilia bacterium UBA2241
CTCGCGCAGCACGCGGTTCTCACGACGCAGGTGGGTGAGCTCCTCGCGCTCGGCGCTGGTGAGACCCTCGCGCCTGCCGGCATCGGTCTCAGCCTGCGCCACCCAGCGCCGCACCGAGGACTCGGTCAGATCGAGATCGCGGCAGATCCCGGCGATCGACTTGCCGCTCGTCTGGCAGAGCGCCACCACCTCGGCCTTGTGCTCGTCGGTAAAGGCTCGCCTCTATCGTCTTTGCTGCTCCATGGTTGGACATCCTTTCTGGGCACTGCGCGCCCTATCTTGGATGTCTGTCAGGAGGGGTCAACCCCAGGTAGAGGCCGAAGCCGGTGGGCCCCGCGTCGTAGCAGGCGAGCACCGGTTGCGGCAGCCCGGCGAGCCATGCGACTAGCGGCTCGCTCCCACCTCCGAAGCGTCGCCGCGTGAGCTCGCCGGTGGCCGCGTCCACAGCCGCCGCCTCGGTCGAGCGCGCGTGGACATCGGGACCTGCCCATGACATGGTTGCCATCGCCGGACCCTCCTTCGCATGGGGTCAGCCGAAGCCCGTCTTCGGCCAGACAAACCCCCATCATATGCGAACAGGGTCCGGTCTTGCGTCAACGATCTCGGCGGACAGTGACCGCCATATCGTCTATAACGCGGGGGCCACGCGTGCCGTGCTGACGAGGGCAGTTCGGTCGGTTAGGGTTGGGACTTCGCTGACCTCGCCCGATGCGGCTCGCGACAGCCGACTCCGCCGTGACCGCGTGAATCCTCGGTCCGGGTGAGGCTAACCGACGTCGTGCCACGCTCGGCGGGGCGACCGTCTCTACGTCGACTTCCGCTCATCATCGAGATCGAGACTGAGGTGTCGAAAGAGCATCTCCTCCCTCGCTGCGACGAGACTGGGTCCGTCGCGTTTGGACCAGTCGTAGACTCCGCGGCCACTGCGCAACCCCCGGTGGCCGGCCTCCACCATGTCGGCGATTTGGGTTGGTGGACGAGAATTCGCATCGAGGGACGGGAACAGCATCCGACCGAAGGCGTACATTACTTCCAGGCCGGCAGCATCTGCGGATTCGATGGGACCGGTGACCGATAACCTTCTCCCGAGGGTATTCCGCACCACGGCGTCGATGGCCCCGGCCGAAGCAACGTCGTTTGCCCACATCGACCAAGCCTCTCGCAACATGGCGAATTGCAGACGATTCCCGATGAAACCTTCAACCTCACGCTCGAGAATAGCCGGCACCTTGCCGACCATCTCGATGGCGCTCTTCATCCAGGTGACGACGTCCGAGGCCGTCTTCGGCCCAGCGCAAATCTCCACCACTGGCATGAGCTGAGCCGGATACCAGAAGTGAGCTGCGATAGCACGTTGCGGGTGTCGCATCCGAGTGTAGATGCGGCTGATGAGCTCGCCGCTCGCAGAAGCAAGGACCGTCGGTGGGCTGCAGATCTCGTCAAGCCGTCCGAACATCTCCTGCTGGAGCTCACGTTCGAAGGGCAGCGCCTCAATGACGAGCTGCGCTTCCGCTGCGCGCAGAATGTCCGTGGACACCGTGATGTGTTCACGTGCGGCCATCGCGCACGCCGCACTCAGCAGGCCGTGTCGCTCGAAGTCGGCGAGGCTCGTCTCGATGCGCGCTATCGCGGTCGCGAGGCTCGCATCTCGACGACCTATGAGTGTGACTGGCAAGCCGGCCACGGCGAATACCTGCGCTATCCCGTGACCCATCAGGCCACAACCGACGACCGCGACTCGATCAAGCCCATCCGCCACAATCATGAGAAGGCCTCCTCCCGGGGTGGACGTCAACGCGGGTCCGTGGACGAGTCACCGCCTGAGCGGCGGCAGCCTCGATGAGCGTGAGATATCCTACTCTCTCCACGGAGCCCTTGTGGCCGAGGTTGAATCGCCCCGACGCTGGCGAAGCTCAAACGCAGGCCCGATCACTCTGTTGCCCCGATCGAAGCCAGCGACAGGGGTGGGCTCGTCGTCGACATCGCCACGTTCGGTGGTACCATGGCAATCAGGAGCGCATCTCACTCGGGGGACGTCATGAAGCACGCGCTGCCACGCCTGAATTCCGCCTGCTGCATCGCCCTCTTCTGCACGCTTGCCGCGGCGCTGATGGTCGTGGGGCTCGCACTGGCCTGCTTCTGCGGGTGACCCAGGCCTGAGCGAAGCGGGGCGAAGAACGGCCGGGCGGCGGGCCTTCAGGCCCGCCGCCCGGCCGTCTGCTCCCGGCGATGCGCTGGCGCGTGCGCCGGTCGCGGCTCTCTCAGTCGATCACGACGCGCTTCACCGCAGACGTCGCGGCGGCGTTGAGCGTGCTGCCGGAGGTCTTCGCGCGCCAGCGGTACGTGCCGGTACCCGGCGCGGACCAGCTCGCCTTGACGACACCGGTGCCCGGGACTGCGGCCGCCTTCACGGTCCGCCAGCGACCTCCCGCCCACCGCTGGACGGTCACCTTGCCGCCGGTGTCGGCCGGCCTGACCCTGGCGGTCATGGTGATCGTGCGCCCGCGGACGCGTGAGCTCAGTGAGATGGCCGGCCGCACCTTCACCGCCTGGTCGGCGCTCCCGGGAAGCCAGTCGTCGAGCGCGGCCGTGCGAGCGACGAACGTGGTGTTGTGGGGCGCGACGCCGACCAGCGTCTGGAAGGCGGCCATGCCTTCGGCGTACTCGGCGACGACGGTCTTGATGGGGACCTCCAGGCCGGTGGCAGCGTCGACGCGCGAGATCGTCACATCGATGCTCTCGTCGACGCCCATGACGACGCCGAGCAACCGGACGCGGGTGCCGTACGCGACCTTCGCGCGCGTGCTGTCGAGGATCATGGGGACGGTCGACTTCGAGAGGTAGTCGCCGAACACCCAGTCCGTCGCGAGCGTCGCCTCGACCGGGTCGTACGGCGTCTCGCCCTCACCGTCTGCGTCCGCCTTCATGGCTGGGGCGCTGGAGTCGTCCGGCCCCCACGACCCCTCTTCGCGCGGGTAGAACGTGAGCAGCAGATCGGAGTTCTTGGGCTGGTCGTTGATCTTATCCACGATCTCCTGCAGGGTGTCGGGCGCCAGATCGTCGTCACCGTCCTCGGAGCCCCACCACGGGGAGAACCACCCGCCGGGGGTCACTTCGATGCTGCCTGCGGTAGGGGTGCCGTCGGGAAGCGTCAGCGTGCCGGACAGGGTCTGGAGGTCGCGCGAGCCGTAGCCGTAGAACGTGACCTGGACCTCGTTGTCGCCGGTCTTGAGCCCGTCCGGCACGACGATGTCCACCGGCCGGGCGGAGATCCGTCGCGGCGAGACTGTGGCGTCGAAGCTCATCGACTCCAGGCGCGTGTCGAGGACGCCGTCGGGGTCGCTCGCCAGAGCCACCACGTAGTCGTAGATGTCCCAGATGGGCTCCCAGGTGATGTCCGAGGAGTCGAAGACGTCCTCGACGTGCACCGGGTAGGAACCCGTCTCGTCAGACACAACGGCGTCGAAGGCCGTCGTCGCGCTGCCGGGCAGGGTGGACGCGTCACAAGCGGCCCACAGCGCCTCCTCGAGGAGGTACACGGGCATGTCGGCGTAGCCGTCGGTCTGAAACGCCCACTGCACGCAGGACGACTCGGTCGCGACGTCGCGCACCGGCCCTCCCGACTCGTCCACGAAGCCGACGTGGGCGTCGACGGGTATCCAGTCGGGGTCCACGCCGACGACGCCGGCGATGCCCGCGTTGCGGTCCTGCGTGATGACGCCCTTGACGTCACGCGGCGCGATGAGCTTGTACGGCTCGTAGGTGCTCGGCCAGACCGCGCTCACCCAGCCGGCCGTCATCGCGGCGCCGCAGGAGCCGGTCCACCACGAGGGGTGGCCGAAGGCGACGACGACGTCGCCGTTGACGTAGGTGGCCGTGCCGGCGGCGCCGTACCAGACGGAGCCCAGCGTGAAGATCTGGCAGACGGACGAGCCTGCTTCGAGGGCCGGCGCGTCCGGGCCGACCCACAGGCTCGGACCGCTCGCCGGCCTGGCCGTCAGGCCCGTCTGCTTCTCGAGCTTGGCGGCGAGTTCCTTGTACGCCTTGCTCTGCGGCGGCATGCCGCCGATCTGGAGCAAGGCGAGCGGTGCCATCACACTCATGCCGGCCTTCGCGTCGATCCGCTGCGCGGCCTTCTGGCTGCGCGCGACGACGATGCTGCTGACGACGCCGGCACTCGTCTTCACGGGCGCATCGAGGTCGTATGTCCCGGCGGCCGGCGGCACGACCGGGAAGTGGTCTTCGATCGCCGCCATGTACTCGATCGGCGTGGCCAGCGCCATGCCGTGGAGCGTGAAGATGTCGCCGTACGAGACGGCGCCGACCAGCTTGTCCACCCCGCCGTCGTCGACGTACACGGGGCTGCCGCTCATGCCGGCCGCCACGCCGCCGATCTCCTCGATGACGGGCCCGCTGGCCTCGAGGAGGATCAGCGAGCCGGACGACCCCTCGATGAGGGCATCGACGGTGAGCGGGATCTGCTCAATCTTGTAGCCGCTCACCACGGTCTTCATGTAGCCCGTGAGCGACCCGGTCTCAAGCTTGGACTGCAGCTCCTCGAGGGTGAGCGTCGGCTCCGTCGGGGCTGCTGCTGCGGACCCTGCCGCGACCGCCAGCATGAGGACCGCCAGCGCGAGGACGAGCAGCGTCCGCACGGTCCCCCGCTGACCACGATGTCTCGTTCGCATCGACTCGTCTCCTTTCACATGGCGGCCTGATGCCGCGCGACGAAGGACTTCACACTACCACCGTGGAGGACGCGCGTGTCGCGGCCCGGGTTCGGCCTAACGGACGCGGATCTGCCAGACGTGATGGGCGTTCGCGCGCCGCGAGAAGTCGGCAGCCAGCGTGGCACGCGACAGGTCCTTGAGCGCGAGACCGGGAAAGGCCTGGGGATCGAGCTTGAAGCCGCGGCGATTGGACGAGAAGAGGAGCACACCGCCGGGTGCGAGGAGCCGTCGCACCGTCATGCGGATGATGTCGGGGTGGTCACGCTGCACGTCGAAGGTGACGCCGCGCATGCGCTTGGAGTTGGAGAAGCTCGGCGGGTCGAGGAAGATCAGGTCGTAGCGTTCCTCCGCCTCCGCGATCCAGCGCAGGCAGTCGGCACGGACGAGCCGGTGGGCGGCGCCCGGGCGCCGCCCACCGGCTCGTCGCTCCCCTCCAGCCTCAGACGCTTGGACAGGGCCGTGCCCGAGCTCGATGTCGACGTCGGTGACGCCGTTCTCGGCCAGATTGCGGCGCGCCCAGTCGAGGTAGGTCGCGGAGAGGTCGACCGACATCGTCGCGGGCGCCCCGCCCGCCACGGCGCAGACGGTCGCCGCGCCCGTGTAGGCGAAGAGGTTCAGGAAGCGCCGCCCGCCCGCCAGACGCCGTATGAGGCGCCGGGTCTCACGCTGGTCGAGAAAGAGACCAGTGTCGAGGTACGTCTCGAGGTCGACGAAGTAGCTCAGGTTGTCTTCGCTGACGAGAGAGCGCGTGGCGCCGTCGGCACGGCGCTCGTACTGCTGTGCGCCGCGCATGCGGCGGCGCTGCTTGACGACGATGTCCGCCGGCCCGACGCCCGTCACGTCGGCGAGGACGGCCACGGCCTGGGTCAGGTGCGCCGTTGCCCGGTCCGGGTCGATCTCGGGGGGCGGCGCGTACTCCTGAACGTGCAGGCGGTGCTCGTACACGTCGACGGCGAGGTTGTACTCGGGCAGGTCGGCGTCGTAGAGCCGGTAGCACGTCACGCCCTGGCGCCGCATCGTGCGGCCGATGTGACGGAGGTTCCTGCGCAGACGGTTGGCGAGCTGGTCGGCGCCGCTCTCTGAGCCTTCGGCGCGGAGCGCCGCGCTCGACGACGAGCGCGCCGTCTCGCGGGCGCTGCGCGCCGTCTCGGCGCCGGCGATGTCGAAGTACGCGAGCGTGCAGTCCAGGGCGCCGTTGCGGAGCACCGTCTCACGCGCGGGCTCGAGGCCGACCGCCTTCGCCTGCCGAGGCCCGCCCGCAAGGACGGCCGCTCGCCATCCGCCGAAGACGTTGCGGAGCTTCCTCCCGAGCAGCCGGCAGACCGCTTGCGCATCCTCGGGCTCCCCGAGGCGCCGGCCGTAGGGCGTGTTGACGGCGACGAGGCCATGGGGGGCTGGAGCACGCATGGCGGAGAGGTCGGCCACGTCGAGAGCCACGATATCGGAGAGGCCCGCGCGCGCGACGCAGGCGCGCGCCACCTCGATCGCCGAGGGGTCGTGGTCGGCGGCGCCGATCACGACCCCAGGCGCCGCAGCTCGCAGCCGTTCGAGGCCCGCGGCGCGCCGTTCGAGCGCCTCATCCACCAGCCCCCTCCAGAGGTCGGCATCGTGGCCTCGCCACCGCGTGAAGCCGAACGGCCGCAGTCTCGAGGGCGTGCCCGACGCGCGGGCGCCTCGCCCTGCCGTCTCGGTGCCCGCGGACTCACGCCCCTCCTTCGCACGCCCCGCGGCCGCCCGCCCCGCCTCGCCTGCGCGCAGCAACCCGGGGGCGACGTCGGCGGCGATCCAGGCCGCCTCGATGGGCAACGTCCCGGACCCACAGAGCGGGTCGAAGAAGCTGCCTCCCGCGGCGGCCTCCTGCGGCCACGCCGCGAACAGCAGAACGGCGGCGGCGAGGTTCTCCTTGAGTGGCGCCTCCACCTGCACCCTCGCGGTGCGGTAGCCGCGCCGGTGCAGGCTGTCGCCGCCGAGGTCGAGGGCGACCGTGACGCGCCCGCGCGCGAGGTGCGCGTTGACGCGCACGTCGGGCGCGCGGGCGTCGACAGACGGGCGTCGTCCGCCGTGGCTTGCTCGGAACTGGTCGACGATCGCGTCCTTGACGCGTACGGCGCCGAACTGCGTGTCGCGGATCGTCGCGCTGGTCCCCGTGAAGTCGACGGCGAAGGTGTCCCCGGCGCCGAGGTGGTCGCCCCAGTCGACGCGCTGCACGGTCTCGTAGAGCGCGTCGGCGTCGCCCGCCGGCCCGGTCCGCAGCACGAGCAGGATGCGCGCGGCCAGGCGGGACCACAGGCAGACACGGTATGCGGTCTCGAGGGTCCCGGTGCACGCCGCACCCGCCCGAACTTGGCGGACGTCGTCGGCGCCGAGGCCACGGAGCTCGCCGGCGAGCATCGACTCCATGCCCAGCGGCACGGTGGCGAAGAGGGGGTAGGCCACGAGGAAAGGCTATCATCGGTGTGACGCGAAGCTTCACAGGCCGTCGGCGTCAAGGCGGCCAGTCCGTGCGCGCTCCGGAGCCTCGACGACGGTGTCCACACCGTGCCGAGGCCGTCCTTGGTGCGTCACCTCCCGCGGGTCTGCGTCGGTTCGCCCTTCGGCCGGCCGATCGACACCAGGATCGTCGCGGTGCCGTCACGGGTCGGCGAGCTTCTCCTCGCGCGATGCGCCGGCACCTGGGGTGTGCTGATCGCGAGCCATATGCCTTGCAGCACACCCTCGCCCCGGTGCGGTCTTCTCAAGTACACGCACCGGCTCCGGCTTCCACACGCGGTGTACGATTGGAGCGTCGAGTCGCGTGGCGGCGCCTCGCTCACCGCGTGCCGCACGCGAGGCCAGGAGGCATTCATGGAAGCTGAGCCGGAGCGAAGCGTCACCTACACGATGCCGAACGGGGCCCAGATCGTGCTTCGTCAGCCGACCACACCCACGGCCGCCGATGTCGCGAGACGGTACCTGGACAAGGGGTTGTGGGAGCAGGCGATCGTCGAGCTCGAGAAGGCGCGACGCTCGAGCCCGGGCGACGCCGAGGTCTTCGGACTGCTCGGCTCCATCTACCTCGCGCACGACCGCTACGCCGACGCAGTCTCCGCCCTCCAGGCGGCGACACGACTGGCGCCGGACGACGCGTGGTGGCGCTTCAAGCTCGGCGTCTCGCACGGATGGGCGGGCGATCAGGATCGAAGGCGCACGGAGCTGGAGGCCGCCGTGGGCCTGCGCCCCGACTTCGCCGACGGCTACGCCGAGCTCGGACAGGCATACCACGACGAAGGCAGAGCGTCCGACGCGGTCGCCGCGTGGGAGAAGGCCGTCGCTCTCGGGTCGACTGTCGCCGAGGCTAGCTACAACCTCGGCGCCACGTACTTCCAGAGCGGTCGCGCCGAGCAGGCCGTGCCGCTCCTGGAAACGGCCGCACGCACGGGCACGGAGATACTCGCCGGTCACGCGCACTTCGCACTCGCGCTGACGTTCCAGGCTCTCGGAAGGGACCCCGAAGTCGTCGTAGGCGAGCTGCGGCAAGCGGCGGCGTTGGGCGACGAGCAGGCGCGGCAGATCCTGAGCCAGTGATCGCAAGGCGCGCGGCCGCTGAGCTGCGCCAGGTCTGGGGTGCCGTCACGCTCTCGGTCCCCGTCGTCGTGCAGGACCCAGCGCAGTTGGCAGGACAGCTCGTCGGCAGGCTTCTGGGCAGCGAAGGCCGAGGCGTCGCCAGACTGCTCCGGCAGGCTGAGCAGTGGCATGGGCGGCCGTGGCTCCGGCCTCTCGCTCCCAGCTTGGCGCCGGGAGGCGGGCCGCTGCGTCAGGCTCTTGTCATTCCCCAGCACCCAGTGAACGCTGGCGAGAGCCTCCCCAAGCCGGGCTACTTCGATGGCCTCATGGCGCCGGTCTACCGGCTCGCGGTGTCTACCGACGGCACCGTTGCCGTCGCGGCCGACCTCGAGGGTCATGTCCACGCATGGGACCTGACCTCGGGTGTTCGCCTGTGGGAGTGCGACGCGAGCGGGCGGCTTGCGGACGCGGTCGCGATCTCCCCCGACGCCAAGAGGGCGAGCGCCGCCTTCGATGATGGGAGCCTGACCACGTGGGATATGGCCACCGGCACACAGGTGTCGGTGACGCCAGCGCTCGGCGAGGTGGTGGCCCTGTCGCACGACGCCGGAGAACCGTGCGCGCTCGTGGCACGCGACGGGCAGCTCTGGCTCTCGTGCGCCCACCGGCAGCGGGCGATACCGATCGGCGCTCTCCCCGCCGGCCTCGGGCCGGCAGCGCTCGCGCCGCGGTGCGGCCGAGTGGTCGCGGCCGACGGGAGCGATCTCTGGGTCTGGGACCCCGACGCGGGCCTCGTTGCCGGTCCGCTGCCGGGACACGACGACGCCATCCTGTGCCTGACGGTCACCCCGGATGGACGCCGGGCGGTGACCGGCTCGAAGGACAAGACGCTCATCGTGTGGGACAGCGAGTCGGGGAAGATCGTCTCCACGCTCATCGGTCATTCGGGTTTCGTGCTCGCCGTCTCCACGGGCACGGGAGCTTCGGGAGGCAGGGCGGTGTCCACGTCCATGGACCGGTCCGTGATCGTCTGGGATCTGGACGCGGGCGACGCGAGAGGCGTCCTCGATAGCCCCGTGAGCTTCGCGCGAGCGGCGATCTCGGCTGACGCGGCGACCGTGGTCACGACGACCCCGGAGCGCGCCCTGCGGATATGGGACCTCGGACGGTGGGAGGAGTCCTCCGCGGGTGACGCGGCGACGGACCTCGCCAACCTGGTCGCCGCGGCGCCGTCGTGCGACCGGTGCGTGATCGTCTCGTACACGGACAAGATCCGGCGGTGGGACCTGACGCCCTATGTGCGAGGCGGCATGCAGGTCGGCCAGAGCGGGATCTTCGGTGTCTGGGCGCTCGCCGTGACCGCGGACGGGCGACGCGCGGTGACTGCCGGCTCGGGCCGCGACGTGGAGATCTGGGACCTCGAGGAACCCTCGCTCGTGCGGAGGTTCGAGGTCCCACACGAACGGATCAAGTCCGTCGCGGTGACTGCCGACGGAACACGCGTCGTCTCGATCGCCGATGAGTCGCTCGCCGTTTCCGACTTGGGAACCGGGCAGCTCCTGTCCCATGCCAAGATCAACGGAGTCGAACGTGTGCTTCCCACTGTCGAGGCAGATCGTGTGCTCGCCCTCGGCGCGCACTCACTGAGCGCTCTCGTGCTTCCGCCCGGTGGCGAGCCGAGCCTTGAGGCCGCCCTGGAGGACGCGTCGACGATCCTGCTGAGCCGCGACGGGCGCTCTGCGGTCCTGACGGACGAGTCAGGCCGAAGGTGGTTCGTGACGTTCGAGGGTGAGAGGCGCCGGGTGCCCCTGGCCGCCGCGGACGGGTTGTGGAGTCTGGCGGTGCCGCCGGGATCCGGACGCATCGTGGGCGCGGCGAGCTCGACGGACAGCCGCTCGACGCTGGTGGTCTCGGTGTGGGATGCCGAGACGGGGTGCCGGCTCGCCACGGCCTCGTTCTCGGGCGATCTGCGACCTCTCAAGTCGGCATCCGTCTCGCTCGACGGGACGCGAGTCCTGGTCTGTGACAACGGCGGGCGGACGCACTTCCTGGAGCTGTGCGGATTCGGCTGATCCGCCCTCCCGCAGTCCGGGCCGGACGCCCCGACGCAGGGCGAAGGCTGCGGGCGAGTCGCAGCGAGTCGTCACGGTTCTCGCGGGCTCACATCTCGACGCGCTTCTTGCCGCCCCACGTCGCCTTGATCTTGTCGTCGTACTCGTTGGTGCTGTACGCGACCAGTTGGACGGCGAGCTCCAGCTCCGCCTGGTTCAGGTAGTCCCCGAGCAGCGCGTGCTCGACGTGGACCTCCTGACGCTCGGGGTAGAGGGCGAGCTTGCCGAACAGGATCTTGCTGTTCGCCTCCGCCAGGAAGATGCCGAGGTCGCCGTCGATGCGCATGCCCTTGACGCAGAGTGCCTCGACCTTCACCACCGTACGCCCGTCGGGGAGCTCGCGCGGCATGACGAAGACCTGGACGCCCTGTTCGAACGGCAGGACGAGGTCCTCCTGCGCGTCGGTGAGGAACGGGATCCCGCTGTTCGTCAGGTAGCGCTTGCAGGCCTCGCGCAGCGCGGCGAGGTGGCTCTGTCCGGTCACGACTGATCCTCCAGATCCCATCCGCACTTCCTGCACCACTTCGCGTCGGGCGGGTTCATCGCCCCGCACCCGGGCCGCAGGCACTTGCGCGGCGCGGGGCCGGGCCCGCCCGCGGACTTGCCTTCTGCATCGTCCGCACGCGCCGGGCCGCTGCTGTGCCCCACGAGCATCATCTCGGTCATGCCGACGCGGACGATGTCGCCCTCGTGCAGCGGGTGGCTGCCGGTGACCTCTGCCCCGTTCAGCCAGAACGTGACCTCGCAGGTCAGCTTCACTCCCTCGTCGCCGACCTCGAGCTCCACGTCGTCGAGGTCCTTCGGGCCGAGGCCGCTACCGGGCGGGGGACCGAGGACTTCGCCCTCGAGGACGACACCCTTGTCGGTGATCGCGAAGGTGAGCCCGTCGTTCGGCCCCGCGACGATCTCGAAGCCGGCCTGCCACTCGGCGCTCACAGGGTACCGATCCCGTCCGGCGCCCGGGGGGCCTGGCGCGGCTCCACCTCGAACGCGAGCTTCTTGCCCTTCGTGCGCAAGCGTACGGTGTCGTTCTCGTTCACGGTCCCCTTGAGCAGCTCGTTCGACAGCGGCTCGCGGACGAGGTCGTCGATCGTCCGCCGCAGCGGCCGGGCGCCCATGGCCGGGTCGAATCCGTGCTTCACGAGCAGGCCGAGGGCGCCCGGGGTGGCTTCGACGCGCATCGGCAGCCGGCTCAGCATGACCTTGGCGATGCGGCGCAGGTCCTTCTCCCCCAGGGCGTTGAACACGAGGATCTCGTCGAAGCGGTTGCGGAACTCGGGCGCGAAGGCGTCGGCCAGGTCGGCGTAGATGGCGCGCCGAACCTCGTCCGCCGACGGCATCTCGTCCTTGACGATGCGCAGACCGAGGAAGCGCTTGCCGGAGATGCTCCGCGACCCGACGTTCGACGTCATGACGATGATCGCGTTGCGGAAGTCAGCTTGGCGCCCGAGGCCGTCCGTCAGCCTGCCCTCGTCCATCATGCCCAGTAGCAGGCTGTGGACGGCGGGGGCGGCCTTCTCCACCTCGTCGAAGAGGACGACCGAATAGGGGTCCTTGCGGATCGCCTCGGTCAGCATGCCGCCCCGCTCCGAATTGACGTAGCCCGGCGGAGACCCAATCAAGCGCGACACGAAGTACTCGCTCGACGACTCACTCATGTCGATGCGGATAAGGCGGTCCTCGTCGTCGAAGAGCACCGCGGCCAGCGACTTGGCGAGCTCGGTCTTGCCGACCCCCGTGGGCCCCAGGAAGAGGAAGCAGCCGATCGGCCGCATGGGATCGCCGAACTTGGTGCGCGCGGTACGGATCGACTGGGCGACGGCGACGACGGCGTGGTCCTGCCCCACGACGCGCCTTCGCAGCGCGTCCTCGAGCTCCAGCAGCCGGTCGGCCTCGCTCGCCTTCACCTTGCCGACGGGGATGCGGCGCCAGCTCGACACGGCCAGCGCGACCTCGTCGGCGGTGACGGCGAGGTCGGCGCCGGGCGCCGGGTTGCCGGCGTGCTCGAAGAGCGTGCGCCGCTGCTCCGGCGCGAGGTCGCTCAAGTCGAGGTCGCGGAGGCCCAGCCACGCGCGCATGCGGGTCTCGGCGCAACTGCGGTCGATGAGCTCGAGGGCCTTGTCGGGAAGGCGGCGGTCGGTCACGTAGCGCATCGACAGCTCCACGGCCGCGCGCACCGCGTCGTCGGTGATGCGGACGTTGTGGAACTCCTCGTAGCGGCTGCGCAGACCGGCGAGGATCTCGAGCACCTCGTCCGACCTCGGCTCGGGCACGCGCACCATGGCGAAGCGACGCTCGAGGGCGGGGTCCTTCTCGAAGTACCGCCGGTACTCGTCGTGCGTCGTCGCGCCGATGACGGTGATCTCGCCGCGGCTGAGCGCCGGTTTGAGGATGTTGGCCGCGTCCATCGTGTCGTGCACGCCGACCGAGCCGGCGCCGACCAGCATGTGGATCTCGTCGATGAACAGGATCAGCTTGGGATCGTCCCGCGCCTCCTTGATGAGCGCCTGGAGCTTCTCCTCGAGGGTGCCGCGCACGCCGGTGCCGGCGACGATGTTGGCCACCTCGACGGTGCGGATGCGCTTGCCCATGAGCTGCGGTGGGACGTTGCCGTGCGCGATCAGCTGCGCGAGGCCTTCGACGACGGCCGTCTTGCCGGTTCCCGGGTCGCCCACGAGCACGGGGTTGTTCTTCTCGCTCTTGCAGAGGACGGAGATGAGCTGCAGCATCTCCATCTGGCGTCCGATGACGGGACGAAGCTTGCCGGCGCGCGCCAGGGCGGTGAGGTCGCGGCCGAGCGTCTCCATGAGCTCGCTCGACGAAGCCAGCTCGGGCTGCTCGATCGTGGTGCGGCCGCGGTAGGCGCTCTCGGTCCACTCGTAGGCGGCGATGAGGTCGCGGACCGTCTGGGCGAGTGCCGCGGGATCGGAGCCCATCGCCTTGAGCGTGCGCGCCGGCAGGCCGTGCTCCTCGGCGAGGACGGCGAGCAGGACGTGCGGCGCCCACACCACCTGTTCGGCGTTGTCCTTGGGCCGCACCGCCAGGGCGAGCCTCTCGGCCTCCTGCATGACGCGCTTCGCGCGCAGCGTCAGGCCGAGATCGTCGCCGTCCGGGAAGACCTCCCCGCTCGCCTTCTCGCGCACGCGGCGGGCGGCCTCACCGATGTCGGTGCCGGTGCCGGCGAAGCGCCGGAGCAGGCTGACGTCGTCGAGCGCGACCACGCCCAAGAAGAGGTGCTCGACGCCGAGATAGCGGTGGCCAAGATCGGCTCTCGCCCGCTCGGCATGCGAGACGACGAGCTTGGCCGAGTTGCCCAGTTCGACGCCCATCGACTGCCCCCCTCGCGATCCCCAGCGGCCGGTCGGGGCCGACTATAGCACCGCCGTGGCGGACGGCATCGGGAGCCTTACGCCCAAGCGATGAAGCCCAGGCCGCGGTCGGCGCAGATGCGGAAGAGCTTCCGCAGTTGGCGGATCTCATCGGGGGTGGGCGTGAATCGCTCACCGAGGTCGAGCCGATCGCAGACCGTCTCGGGGTCGCAGGCGCTGAGCTTGTCGGCCATCCCGGCGAGGGTCTCGGGCGGAAGCCACTCGTGGTAGAGCGACTCGCCGGTGACCTCCAGCACGAACTCCGCATAGACCTTGCCACGGAACGAGGTGACGCCGTCGCTGAACATCCCACCGCACAGGTCGATGCCGGACTCGGTGAGAGCGCGCTCGTCCTCGGGGGTGAGCACGACCTCGTCCGGCGAGCGCGAGACGACGTTGTCCAGTCCCATCACTTCCCCTTCGTGCTCCTGTGCGGCAGGCGCGCCGCGCGGCGGCGTCGCCTGTCCGCGTCCCTCTGATTGATGCCAGAGTCTACCCACCGCAGGGCACTCCTTCGGCCGCTCGGGGGTACGATAGCGCCGAGGGGGCGAGGAGCCGCTCCTTCCGGCGACGCGAGGGGGTTGACAATGGTATCTGACCAGCCCGACCAGTGCTTCGTCGTGATGCCGTTCGGGACCAAGCCGCTCAACGACGGCAGCGGCCGACTCTACGATTTCGACAGGGTCTATCGCGTCATCATCCAGCGCGCGATCCGGCAGGCGGGACTCGAGCCCGCGCGCGCCGACGAGCGCAAGGTCTCCGACATCATCCACGCCGACATGTTCAAGCAGCTGCGCGACCGCGGCGTGGTGCTCGCCGACCTCTCGCTGGAGAACCCGAACGTCTTCTACGAGCTCGGCGCCCGTCACGTGATGTCGGCCAAGGGCACGGTGCTCATGTGTCGCGCGGGGTCGGAACTGCCGTTCGACGTGAAGCTGTCGCGCGTCATCTTCTACGACTTCGACGGCAGTCACCTCGACTGGGAGGAGGTCGAGCGCGTCGTCAAGGAGCTGCAGTTCGCCCTCGAGGAGGCCAAAAGGGGCACGCCCGACAGCCCCGTGCACGCGCTTCTGGAGCGGGTGCTGCCCGAGGAGGCCGCTGCACGGGAACGCGGCACAGCGGCCGGCGTCGACGAGGGCGGCGTCGACGAGTCACTGGCCGACTTCCAGGGCATCGTGGCCGACCACTGGGCCAGTGAGGACACGCCGACGGACGAGCTGCTCGGCGTGTGCGGATCGTCGGTCTTCGGCTGCCGGGCGCTCGGGCTGCTGACGTTGACGAGAGAGACGCCGTCCGATGAGCTCTCGGCGGTGGCCAGGCGGCTCTACGACCTCTCCCAATTCGACCTCGCGAGCCGCCTCTACGAGCGCCTGGATGCACAGGGCACGCTGGGCGTCGCCGACCTCCTGGAGTACGGTTCCACGCTGTCCGAGCTGCGCTCGGACCTCGTCGCCGCGGACCAGGGCCTCGCCCAGATGCAGCGGGCGGCCGACATCCTGACGCCGCGGCTCGAGGAGGAGTCGCCCTCGCCCGAGACACTGCGGGACGGCTTCGCCTGCTATTACAGGATCGCCGGCCTGTACCGCTGGCGCTGGCAGCTGAGCCGCGACGAGGAAGACTTGACCCTGGCCATCGAGCACTATGAGCGGGCGATGGGGGTCGGCAAGCGCCTCGACAAGGCGGCCGAGGACTTCGAGATCGGCCGCCTCGCCGCCTGCCACTTGGCGCTTCTCCTCCTGTTGCGCCTCCGCGACGACAACCCCGACCGCGGCGACATCGAACGCCACCGGGAGCAGATCCTCAGCCTCAAGGTCGACGGCCGGCATAGCTTGGTGGAGGAGTCGTTCACCCGCTGGTGCCAAGCGATCGCGCTGGCCGACGGCGGCGACGCCAACGGCTCGAACCACATGGCCATGCACGCCTACTCCGAGGATGCCAAGGTCATGGACCAGCCGGGCTGCGAGGCGATCGGCCGCAAGCAGTATGCGGGTCTGCGGCGCTACCTCGAGCACTACTCGGGCGTCCTGCATCACCCCAGCCTCATCGGCCACATCTCGCAGGTGCTGCAGATCGGCCACCGGACGCAGGCGTCGTGAGCCTCGACGTCTTCCTGTCGCGGTCGCCGGACGACGTCGTCGTGGCGCCCGAGGACGAGGCTGCCTTCGCCGGGCTCAACGTCCACGTCAACGAGTGGGTCGGCACCGGCTCGTTTGGCGGCAAGAGATACATCGAGGTGGTCGACCACGTCGGCGACGTCGTCCTGGGGTACAAGTGGGTCCCGCCCGAGGACGTCGTACGCATGGCCGCTGCGTTTGAGGCGCGCGACCCCGAAGAGGTCGCGCGCGAGAGCGTTGAGGACGCCTTTCCCGTCACCGCCGATCAGGTGCGCGGCCTGCGCCAGCTCTTCCGGTTCTGCGCGGACCGCGGCCTCGGGCTGCTCGGGATGTAGGGGAAGGAACGGCGAGAGTCGTGCCGGATGTCCTGAGTCAGACGCCAATGCGGGAGCGCCGAGCGGTACTCGCAGCGTTCTCCCGCGCCCTGGGTCGGGAGCTGCACAACCTGCATTCCGCCGGCCTCGAGCGCTATCCTCAGTTCGTCTTCCAGCAGCTCTACAACCGGCTGCAGTGGGAGGACGGGCCGGTGGCCCCAGTACTCGAGCCACAGGTCCGCCGGCGCGCTACGCCTGAAGCCCCCCCGTGGCTGCACCAACTCACGCGCGTTTGCGAATCGTCGGCCTATGTCCGCACCCTGGCCTTTCACGCGGACGTCTGCGCCTGCAGCGTCTCCCCCGACGGGGCGACGGTGCTCTCGGCGGGCGGCCGAAGCCTGAAGCTCTGGGACGCGGACACGGGCGAGACGCGCGCCACCCTGGAGGGTCACAAGGACCAGGTGAGAGGCTGCGCTTTCTCACCCGACGCCCGCACCGTCCTTTCGGCGAGCGACGACAAGACCCTCAAGCTCTGGGACGCGGACACGGGCGAGGAGCGCCGCACCCTCGTCGGGCACACGGGAGTCGTGGCGGCCTGCGACTTCTCGCCCGACGGACGGACGATCGTCTCGGCGAGCGGGGACCAGACCCTGAGGCTCTGGGATGCTCAGACGGGCGCTGAACGCCTCACCCTGACCGGGCACACCGGCGCTCTGAGCGCCTGCGCCTTCTCGCCTGACGGCCGGACGGTGGTCTCGGCCAGCTACGACGAGACCCTGAAGCTCTGGGACGCGCGCACGGGAGAGGAGCGCCGCACCCTTGCGGGGCACGAGGAGTTCGTGGAGGCCTGCGCCTTCTCGCCTGACGGGGAGACGGTCGTCTCGGCGAGCTACGACAGGTGTTTGAAGCTCTGGGGCGCGCACAGCGGCGAGGAGCGCGCCACCCTGGAAGGTCACAAGCATTGGGTCACAGGCTGCGCCTTCTCCCCCGACGGCGAGACGGTCGTGTCGGCGAGCAGGGACGGGACCCTGAAGCTCTGGGACGCACGCACGGGGGAGGAGCGACGCACCCTCGTCGGGCACACTTCTGTCAGCGCCTGCGCCTTCTCCCCCGACGGCGTGACGATCGTATCGGCGGGGGACGGGGACCTTCGGCTGTGGGACGCGCGCGCAGACCAGGAGCGCCTCTTCTCCTCCTCCGGCCACGAGGACGCCGTCACGGCCTGCGCCTTCTCGCCTGATGGGCGGACGATCGCCTCGGGAAGCCACGATGAGACCGTCAAGCTCTGGGACGCGCAGGCGGGAGCAGAGCGCCTCACCTTCCACGGGCATACCGGCCATGTCAGCGTGTGCACCTTCTCACCCGACGGGGAGACGGTCGTCTCGGCGGGTTGGGACGGTACGGTCAAGCTCTGGGACGTGAGCACGGGCGCGGAGCGCCGCACCCTCGGCCGGCAAGGTGGCCATGTCGACGCCTGCGCCGTCTCGCCCGACGGCAAGTCGATCCTCTCAGCGGCGGCCGGAGCCCTGAGGATCTGGGACGCCGGCTCCGGCGAGCTGCGGCTCACCGTCGACGGACCCGAGACAATGGCCGGCCCGGCGAGGGTGGGCGCCTGCGCCTTCTCCGCTGACGGAAGGACGATCATCTCGGCAAGTCTCGGCATCACCCTCAACACGTGGGACGTGCAGACGGGAGAGGAGGGCCGGACCGCGAGGGGCAAGGCGGGCTATGTCGACGTCTACGCGTTCTCGCCCGACGGGACGGCGGTCGTGTCGGCGAGTCGCGGTGGCATCCTCCGGCTGTGGGACGTCGACACAGGATCGTTGCGCGTCACCATCACCGGGCACACGGACACGGTCGGGGCCTGCGCCATCTCGCCCGACGGGTCGGCGGTCGCCTCGGCGGGGCACGACAGGACCCTGAGGCTATGGGACGCGCGGACCGGCGCTGAGGTCGTGAGCTTCACTGCTCCCGGCGCCCTCGGCGCCTGCGCCCTCAGCCCGGCCGGTGACCGCGTTTGCTGCGGGGATGGCGCCGGGATCGTGTACATCCTGGAACCGATGGGAGCCCTCGGTGCGGTCTTGCCGCAGACCGGGGCCGTGAAGCCTCGGGTCACCGGAGACGGGGACGAGGCGGCTAGTTCCGACGGCGACTTCGTCTGCCGCCACTGCGGTGCCGCCGCCCAGCGCGGCGCGCTCTGGTGCCCGGCCTGCGGGCGGGACCTCGAGACGGCTCGATGAGGGCGGGATCCTGAGTCGGTGGGCCCGCGTCGTCCGTCAGCAGGGACTCACCGCGCTGACGAGACCAAGAAGCTGCTGGGAGTGTGGATCTGATGAGGCCTCTGCCGTGTCTCTTCGGAATGCACCTCTGGGACCACTGCCGCTGCGCACGATGCGGGGCGCTGCGTGACCACGAGCACGACTGGCAGGGGACCTGCACGTGCGCCGTCTGCGGAGCCACCAGGAACGAACACCACCAGTGGGTCGGATGCCGATGCCGGATGTGCGGCGCGGAGTTGCATAAGTTCATCCCCGCCGGCCCCGAAGAGCACAGCTGCCGGCGGTGCGGCCTCGTCGAGCCGCATGCGCTCGTGACCGATGCGCGCTGGGAGGACTGGGGTGGGTGGGACTCGATCGGGCCGTGGCGGGCGCAGGAGAACGAGTATCTGATCTGTCGCCGGTGCGGGTGGGAGGAGTTCGTCAAGTCCACGGGGAGGATCCAGGTCTAGGACGTCCTGCTCCAGACGCCTGGGGTGCAGAGGCACCTGTCCGGTACGCGGAGCGCTGGACCGCTTCAGTCGTGCGTGGCACGATGGAGACGAGCTCAGCGAACGGGCAGGCCCCCTGGGGGGTCACCGGCGAGAAGGATGAGGACATGGGTCTCGACACCTATCCGTCGCGAGGTCCGGGCGAGTGCGTCCTGACGCCAGAGGATGAAGCGGCACTGGCCGAGCTCGGCCTTCCGCTCTGCGGCTTCGGCCTGCACGCGAGCTTCCGCGGCAAGGTCTACGAGGATGTCGTGAACCGCGTCACCGGTGGCGCCCGGTCCCTCTACGAGCTGTGGATGCCGCCCGAGGGCGTCGCCGAGATGGCGGCGGCGTTCGAGGCCTGCGACCCGGAAGCGGTCGCGCAGGCCTCGAAGGGCGATTACTACCCGGCCACCGCCGACGAGGTCAGAGCGCTGCGCCGCCTGTTCCGGCTCTTCGCCGACCTCGGCCTCGGCCTGTACGCGGACGTCTGAGGCACGAGGTCGCACGGTGGGACTCGACACCTCCGCCTCGCGTGAGCCCGACCGCATTGTCCTGACGCCGGAGGACGAGACCGTGTTCAAAGCGCTGCGCCTCCCGCTGTGCGAGTGGATCGGCGACGGCTCGTTCCGCGGCAAGGTCTACATCGACGTGGTCGACGCCGTCGCCGGAGTCTGCCTGACCGCGGACTGGATCACGCCCGAGGAGGTCGCCGAGATGGCGGCGGCCTTCGAGGCCTGCGACCCGGAAGCGGTCGCGCAGGCCACGGCCGACGACCGCTACGACACGAGCGCCGACGAGGTGCGCGCCCTGCGACGATTGCTGCGCATCTGCGCCGATCGTGGCCTTGGGCTCGTGGGGTCGTGGTGAGGGCCGAGCCGGGGCGCCGGGTTGCGGGTCGGGCCTTCGCCCTGCCTCACGCGCCGGTCGGCGCCCAGCCCGCGTCGATGCCTCAGCCTCCGGCGCTGCGCAGGCGCGCGAACAAGCTCTCGTAGCCGGAGGCGTACTGCTCGTACGCGCCGGCGCTCTTGAGGTGGTCGACGGATCTCTCAAGGGCCATGATCGCGTCGTCGACGTCGCCGTGCTTCTCGAGCAGGAGCGCGAGCCGCGAGTAGTCGCCGGCCGTCGCGACGGTGTTGGGCGCGCTCTGCTCGGCGAGCTGGCACAGGCGCGTCATGCGCTGGGCGGCGACGTCCAGCATCCCGAGTCCCTCGTACACTTCAGCCGCGTTCCCCAGGAACTCCATCATCTCGTCGGGCGAGACGGCGGCGCCGAGCGCGTCGACGTTGCGCTCGGCGAGCTTCACGTAGATGACGGCCGCGGCTCGCGAGTCGTCGCCACTTCGCGCGACTTGGATGGCCTGACCCATCAACTGCATCGTCTCGACGTCGATCACCGTCGACCCCCTTCTCTCGTCCCGCGCAGCTGGAACACCCTCAAGCAGCCGGCCGTGTCCCCCGTGCAGAGGAGAACGCCTTCGCGCGACTCCACGACGCACACACTGTACACGGCTCCGCTGACGGGGACGTGTGCGACGACCCGCCGAGCGACGACGTCCCATAACGTCGCACCGTCCGTGGCGCCGATCGCGATGGTCCGTGGCCCGGAGGCTGCGGCCGCGTAGACGGCCTGGTTCAGCTCGTGCGACCCGAAGGTCGCGTGGCGCACGCGATCGAGCGTCGCCTCCACGCCCGGCAGCGTGGCGTCGAACGCGGCCACGCGGCCGTCGACGAAGACCGCAGCGGCGTGCCGGCCGTCCAGCGCCACAGTGGCCACCACGCCCTCCCCGCCTCCTCGGACCGCGGTCCTCACGCCGCTCGCCGGGTCCCAGATCAGGAGCGAGTCCTTCGCGCCGAGTGCGACTTGGCCGCCGGGCAACCAGGACGCGCTCATGACTTGGTCGGGAGCGAGGCTGGTCTTCGCCCGCGTCAGCACCCCGCCGCCGAACACGCGCCGCGAGATCACGACCGCGCCGTCGATGCCGGAGGTCAGGAGGTCGCGACCGTCGACGCTCCACGAGCAAGAGGTCAGCCACCCCTCATGGCAGGGCCATCGTTGTTCGAGCTCGAACGACGCCCGTTCGACCAGGCACACCTCGCCGCTGGGACAGCCGACGGCGAGGTGGGCGCCGGTGCTCGGCGGCGCGGAGACGCGGAATGGGCCTTGGCCTGCGTCGATCGATCCGCTTTCCATCACCCCGCCCTGAAGAGGGTCGCAGCGAACGATCTTGCCGTAGCCGTCGGCGGCGACCACGGTACCTCCGGACTCGGCCACCGCACTCCACACCGGGCCGAGAAAGACCGGCGCCTCGAGATCGGCGTGGCCTTCGCCCAGGGGTCTGCCGACATCGAAGACGCGCACGGTGTTGTCGGCGGACCCCGTCGCCACGCGGTCGGGCGAGAGAAACGCGCACGCGAAGACGGCGCTCCCGTGTCCGCCGAGCCGGGCTACGGGCGCGAGCCCGTCGGCGGACCAGATCGCGACCGCGCCATCGGTCCCTCCCGTCGCCACGCGCGTGCCGTCTGCGGAGACCGCACATCCGTTCGCCTCCCCTCTGTGGGCGCCGCGCACGCGCGCGATCTCGCGCAGCGTGTCCACCGCCCACAGCGACACGTCGCCGTCGCCGTGCGCGACGGCGAAGCGTGCATCGCCGGGGAACATCGCGACCTTGAAGCAGTTGGAGCCGGTCTGGGCGCGCCGTGCCACGGCGCCCGTCGCGATGTCGGTCACGCAAAGGAAGCCGTCGCGTCCGCCGGACACCACATACGCCCCATCCGGGGTGAACGCGACTGAGTTCGCGCGGTCCCCGTGAGCCTGGATGCCGCACACCAGGCGAGGCTCCGAGAGACTGCCCACCCTCACGCCGCCGTCGTAGCATGCCGTCGCGAAAAGCCCACGCCCCTCGTGGACGGCGCAGCCGCGCACCTCGTCGGGGTGCTCGAAGGCCCGCTCCATCTTGTGGGAGTCGAGGTCCCAGACGCAGGCGAGGCGGTCTCCTCCGCAGGAGAGCGCCTTTCGATCCTGTCCCCAGAAGACGCAGCCATACACGTAGGCGCCGCGTGCATCGAGGCCTGCGACCCGGCGGCCCGTTTCGCCGTCCCACAGGTAGAGCATCCCGTCCCGTCCGCCGGTGAGGAGCAGCTTGCCGGACGCGCTCACCGATAGAGCGAGCACCCAGTCCGCGTGGCCCTGCAGCACGAGTTCGGCCATGTCCCGGGGTGCCCACAACTGCCGCAGCCAAGGGGTGGTCAGGCGCGTTGCGGTCGTCGCGCACCGGTCGAGCAACGCGACGGTGTCGGCTGCTCGCGCATCCGCGCGGGCGCGGTTGTGCACTTGCTGCCAAGCCAGCTCCGGGTACCGCGTGACGTTGTGCCGCTCTCGGCCAAGCGCGTCCTTGAGGTCGGAAAGCACCCCGCGTCGATCGACGAGCGTACCTGGCAAGCCGCCGGCTCCCTTCGGTGTGGGCCACGTGTCGCAGCCTTCCCGCATTGTACTGCGCGAGGGTCGCGCGGCCGTGGCCACCGCATCGTGTACTGTTGACTGGTGTCTGGCGGTCGGCGAAAGCACGACGGGTGGCAGGTGGTGCCCCGAACATGAGCCTCGACATGTACGCCTCGCGCTCGCAGGACGACATCGTCCTGACCCCCGAGGCGGAGGCCGCCTTCGCGCAGCTCAAGGTGCACGTCCACGCGTGGGACGGCACCGGCTCGTTCGGCGCCAGACGGTACATCGAGCTCGTCGACCGGGTCGCCAGGGTCGTGCTCGGCTACAGGTGGATCCCGCCCGACGACGTCGCGCGCGAGAGCGCCGCAGACACCTACCCGGCGACGGCGGACCAGGTCCGCGGGCTTGCGCCAGCTCCTCCTTCTCTGCGCGACGCGCGGACTTGGCCTCCTGGGGATGTGACGGGGTGAGGAACGCCGCTCGTGGCTGATCGAGCACCGGAGTCCGTCACGGCCGGCCGTCGTGCAGCGCTCACGGCCTTCTCGCGGGCCCTCGACCGCGAGCTGCACAATCTGCAGGATGCCGACCTCGACGCGCTGCCGACGCTCGTGTTCCAGCAACTCCACAACCGGCTGCAGTGGGAGGACGACCCGGTCCGCAGCCTCCTTGAGCCGCATGTACGCCGGAGACGCTCGAGCGACGCCCGCCCGTGGCTGCGAAGCACGGCCCGGCCGAGCGAGTCGACCGCGCTGAGGCGGACCCTGGCCGGTCACGCGGACGCGGTAGTGGATTGCGCCATCACCTCTGACGGTTCCCTGATCGTGTCCGCCTGCAAGGACGGCACGGTGACGTTCTGGGACGCGAGGACGGGAAGGGCGATGACCACACTGGCCGCTCACGCCGATCTGCTGGAGGCGTGCTCGCTCAGTGCGGATGACGCTCTCGTCGCGACGGCGCGCACGAACGAAGTGAAGGTCTGGGACGTGAGGACCGGCCACCTCCTCGTGGCTCTCGGCGGCGACGTATCGAAGCCGTGCGTCTTCAGCCCCGATGGTACGTACTTGCTCACGCGAGTCGGATACTTCGGACTTGGCGTCTGGGATGTCGGGTCAGCGGAGCAGCGAGTCACCCTGACCGGTCATAAGGATTTCGTCTGGGCGTGCGCGATCAGCCCGGACTCGTCGTGCGTCGTCTCCGCCAGCTTCGACAAGACGCTGCGCCTCTGGGACGCGCGCACCGGCGAGGAGCGTGCGGTCCTGCGCGGCCATACTGATTCCGTCGACGACTGCCTCTTCAGCCCGGATGGATCCTGCGTCGTCTCCGCCGGCCGGGACCACACCGTGAGGATCTGGGGGGTGACGACCGGACGGGAGCAGGCAGTTCTCGAGGGTCACACGGACGGCGTCACCCGCTGTGCGATCAGTCCCGACGGCTCGATCATCGTCTCGGCGAGCCGGGACAAGACCGTCCGTATCTGGGAGACCGCGACCGGCCAAGCAAGATTCATGCTGGAAGGACACGCGGGCCCCGTCACGGCGTGCGCCGTCAGCGGCGACAGCTTGCTCGTCGTCTCGGCGAGTGATGACGGCACGGTGAGGACCTGGGACGCGATCACGGGGCAGGCGCGCGCCGTGCTGCTCGGCCACACCGACGCCGTCACGGCGTGCGCCGTCAGCCGTGACGGGAAGCTGATCGTCTCCGCGAGCCGGGACAAGACCCTCAAAGTGTGGGACGCGGGGGTCACCGAAGGTCCCGAGGCATCCCGCGCTCACGCGGGACCGGCCACGGACTGCGCGTTCAGCCCCGACGGATCGTTCGTCCTCTCGGCGGGCCAGGATGGCGCGCTGAAGCTCTGGGACGCGAAGACGGGGCAGGAGCGGGCCACGCTGCGCGGCCACACCGATGCCGTGACCGCATGCGCTGTGGGCCCCGACGGCACCTCGGTCGTGTCGGCGGGCCGCGACAGGGTCCTGAGGCTCTGGGACGCGAAGACGGGGCGGCAGCGGGCCACGCTGCGCGGCCACACCGACGCCGTGACCGCCTGCGACTTCAGTCCCGACGGCTCGATCATTGTCTCGGCAAGCGTGGACGGGACGCTTGGGGTCTGGGACGCCGAGACGGGGGAGCAGGTGGGCACGTTTCCCGGGCACGCCGATGCGGTCACGTCGTGCGCCTTCAGCCCGGACGGTTCGTACGTCGCGTCGGGCGGTTACGACGGCGCGGTCAGGCTCTGGGATCCGGCCACCGGCTTGGAACTGGCGAAGCTGGAGACGGGCGGCTTCGGCGATCGCATCCTGGGTTGCACCGTCAGCCCCGACGGCCGGACCGTCGCGGCATTCCGTCCTCTGACCGTGTGGGATGTTGAGACGGGCGAGCGCCTCGCCTCGCTCTCCAAGCCCTTGGACGTCGTGACGACATGCGCTTTCAGCCCCGACGGGTCCTTCCTGGTCTCGGGGGAGCGGTTCGGCTACGTCAAGCTCTGGGATGCGGCCACGTTCGAGGAACGGGCGTCGAACCCTGGCCACCGGGGCACCGTTACCGGGTGCGCGATCGGCCTCGAGGGCGCGTTCATCGTCACCGTGAGCGACGACAAGACCGTCAGGCTCTGGGACGGACGGACATGCAAGGAGGTCGTCCGAATCCCCGGCCCCGGTGCCCTCACGTCGTGCGCCCTCAGCCCCCCCGGTGATCGCGTGTGCGGCGCCGACGAGGGCGGCAACATCCTCATCTTCGAAGTCATGGGGAGCCTCACCGGCTGCTTGGGACGTGGGCGACACGAAGGAACCACACCCTCTCCAGGTCGCACGAGGGACGAGACCGACGTCGGCGTCGAGGCGCAGGTCGCCTGTCTCCACTGCGGCGGGACGAATCCGCGAGGAGCCCGGTGGTGTCTCGCCTGTGGTCGTGATCTTGCGGACGACGGGTGAAACGAGACGCCGCGAGCGACATCGAGTGGTGGTCATGCGGGCATCGGCATGCCCCCGTGTAGAATGCTCCCGACGGAGCGGGGAGGAGCTGCGATGATCGAGCGGTACGCCGTGCGGCCGTGTCTCCTGCGTGCGGACAGGGGCGCCTGATGCCGCACACCACGCGCACGTTTCGGGTCTTCGTCAGCTCCACGTTCAGCGACCTGCGGGCCGAACGTGACGCCCTGCAGGAACACGTCTTCCCCGCCCTCAGCCGGCTCTGCACCGCGGCGGGCGCCACCTTCCAGCCCATCGACCTGCGCTGGGGCGTGAGCGACGAGGCGGGGCTCGACCAGCAGACCATGACGATCTGCTTGACGGAGCTCCAGCGCTGCCAGGGCACCGAGCTCAAGCCCAACTTCCTCATCCTGCTCGGTGACCGTTACGGCTGGCTGCCGCTGCCGCCGGAGATCCCGGCCGACGAGTACAAGCAGATTCTGGCTGCCGTGGACGACCCGGTCGGCAAGGCCAAGCTCGAGCGCTGGTACGGCCGGGAGGACGAGGCCGACGACAACGCCGTGCCCCCCGTGTACCGTCTCAAGCCGCGGGACCCGCAGGGCGAGTTCGCGGTTGCGGAGGCTTGGGGTCACGAAGAAGCGGGCCTGCGCGTCGTGCTGCTGCGGGCCCTCGACTCGGTCCCACTCCCCGACGAGGCGCTGGTCAAGTACAAGGCCTCGGCGACCGAACAGGAGATCATCGAGGGCGCGCTCAACGTGCCCGATGCGGCAGAGCACGTCTTCTGCTTCGCGCGCGAGCTCGACGAACTGCCCGACTCAGTAAGGTCTCTGCCCGAGAAGGACACGGCGCGTGCCTACCGCAACTTCCGCGACGACGGGTCGCTGGACGATGAAGCCGAACAGGCGCTCGCGGATCTGAGGGCTGCGCTCCGCAAGAAGCTCGGCGATCACTTCGTGTCGTATCCGGCCGAGTGGACGACGGGCGGCGACGGCACGTCCGGCCCGTCGGCCGGGCACGTCGGGGTCCTCTCGGCGGATCCCGACTGCGACCCGGCAGAGCGCGACCCGGGCGACGTCGCCGGCTCGTTGTGCCGCGACGTCTACGACGGTCTGGCCGGCGTCATCCGCGGGCAGCTGGCGGCGGCCGGCACGTTGACGGCCGCGGAGCTCGAGGCCGCCGCCGTGGCCGAGTTCATCCGCGAGCGGACGCGGTTCTTCACGGGTCGCGTCGGTACCCTCGACGGGATCCGCGACTACCTGACGTCGACGGGCCGCCAGGCTCTTGCCTTGTGGGGCGGCTCGGGGTCGGGCAAGTCGACGGTGCTCGCCCAAGCCGTGCAGACCGCACTCGGCGACGGGCATCCCGCCGATGTCAACGTGATCGCCAAGTTCATCGGCGCGACGAGCTCCGCCGACGGCCGCGAGATGCTGGACGACCTCTCCGCCAAGATCGACGCGCTCTACGGACAGGGTGCCGCCCCCGGCGGCCGCACGTACGAGGACCTCGTCCAGCAGTTTCCCGACAAGCTGGCCCTCGCGGACGGCGACAAGCCGCTCTGGATCTTCCTCGACGCGCTCGATCAGCTCTCCGACGCGAACAACGCCCGCAGCCTCGTCTGGCTGCCCGAGAAGGTCCCCGAGAACGTCCACATCGTCGTGAGCACCACCCCCGGCGAGTGCCTGGCCAGCTTGCAGCGCAAGCTCGACGAGGACCACGTGGTCGAACTCGGGCCGATGTCGGACGAGGAGGGCGCGCTGCTGCTCGACAAGTGGCTCGCCGATGCGCGGCGCGCCCTCTCCCGCGAGCAGCGCGCGGCCGTGCTCGACGCGTTCGCCGGCTGCCGGTTTCCGCTCTACCTGAGGCTGGCCTTCGAGGAGGCCCGGCGCTGGAGCTCGGGGGCCGGCGTGCAGCCGCTGGCGGCCGACACGCCGGGCCTGATCCGCCAGCTGTTCGAACGGCTCGCCGACCCCGCCAGCCACGGTCCCGAACTCGTCGACCGCGTGGTCAGCTTGCTCGCCGCGTCGCGTTATGGCCTGTCCGAGGAGGAGTTGCTCGGCGTGCTGGCGTGGGACGAGCGCTACTGGGACCATTTCGTGGCGCCGGACGCCTACCACGACCTGCCGCAGACGATGAGGGGCTCGGAGCGCGAGCCTTGGCGGCGGCGCATCCCGGTGGCCGTTTGGGCACGCCTTTACAGCGACCTCGAGCCGTACCTCAGCGAGCGCGAGGTCGAGGGCGCCCGCGTGCTCGCCTTCTACCACCGCCAGCTCGGCGAGGTGGCTTACCTGGACCATCTCGCCGACCGTGAGGCGGGCGACGCCGTACGCACGCGCGTGGCCGAGATCGAAGAGAAGCTGCATAGGGGTACGTTGCCGGCCAGTGAGGTGCTGGCGGTGCCCCTGAGCGTCACTGGCCGCGAACGGCATCGCCTGCTCGCCGAGTACTTCAAGTGGGCCGCCGACCCGGCCGGGCCCGACGCCGAGGGTCTCCGCTCCTGGCGGGACGGCACGGCGCGCGGTCTGTCGGAGCTTCCGTACCACCAGGCCAAGGCGCAGTTGTGGGACGACGTCTACGAGACCCTGACCGACTTCACGTTCATCGAGAACAAGTGCGCCCGCGTGGGGCGCCTGGAGACCACCGACGAGAAGGGCGAGCCGAAGACCCTGTTCGCGGGCGCCTTCGCCCTGCAGGAGGACTATGCGACCGCGCTGGCGGACTTCCCTTCGGAGTGAATCGACGTGACCGGATGATGCGAGACGGGGGGCGCTGATGGCTGCTCAGAAGAAGACGGTCGCCGTCGTCGGCGACGTGACGATCGACTGGATGGTGATGAACCCCGGCGGCGCGCCGTCGATGATCGAGTACCCCGACATCTGGGGGAGCTACCTGTGCCGCGCCGCGGCGCAGCCGGGCGGAGCGGCGATGCTGGCCGCACTGCTGGAGGCGCTTGTCGCCGGCGACCCTGCGCTCGCGAAGACGTACCGCGTCACGGGTCCGGCGGTGCCGTCGCGAGCGCTCGCCTCGCCGGCCTACGACGGCCTCAACCTCACGTGGACCTCGTGGGCCCTGCACCCGCGGAGCCTGGCCGAGAAGAAGGCGTTCGCTTGGCGCATGGTCAGCTTCTGGGGGCAGAGCGGTCCCGAGGGCGCCGGCGACCTCGGGCAGGTCTACCCGGCGGACGGGTCGGCGCCGGCGATCCTCGCCGTGGACGATTCGCGGCTGGGCTTCCGCGACGCCGAGCAGGTCTGGTCGCGCCTCGTCGAGGCCCAGGAACCGCCGCGGGCGGTGGTGCTCAAGATGACGGCGCCGCTGACGACCGGCCCGTTGTGGCAGCGGCTTAGCGCGAGCCACGCGGACGCGCTCACGGTGGTCGTACCGGTCAACGACCTGCGCAAGGGCAGCGTGCAGGTCGGGAATCCGTTGTCGTGGGAGCGGACGGCGCAGGAGATCGACGTCGCCGTGCGCTCGACGGGTCTGATCAAGGCCGCGCGAGTCGTCGTCAATCTCGGTCCCGCCGGAGTGATGCTGGTCGAGCGCGACGGCGGGTTCACCCTCGTGTTCGACCCGCGCGCCCAGGAGGGTGACTGGGAGAAGCAGCACCCCGGGCTGGTCCTGGGCTACGCGACCTGCGTGTCCGCCGCGCTGGTGCTCGACGCCCTGCGCGGAGGCGACGATCCGTCGCTCCTGCTCGATCAGAGCATCCAGGCCATGCGCGCACTGCACTCAGAGGGATACGACGTGGTCGACGCCGGAGGCGCGCCGATGAGCGTCGACGACGCCAAGGACGCGCGGCGCGTGCACGGGCTTCGCTTTCCGTACGGGGCGGTCGCGGCTGCCTTTGCCGGCGACCGTCCCGCCGCGTTCGCCCAGCTTCATCTGCCCGAGGCACCGAAGACCGGGTCCAGCATCCTCGTCCAGTCCTTGGGCGAGCGGGACCTCGCTGCCGTCGCCTGTCAGGCCGCCGTGGCGGGACCCGAGAGCCTGCCCTCAGGCATCCCCGTCGAGGCCGTCGGCAAGTGGTCGTCGGTCGACCGCAGCGAGATCGAGGGCATGCGCGCCGTGCGCAACATCATGGCCGGCTACATCGCGGACTTCCTGCGCGGCGCGCGCCTCGAGCGCCCGCTCTCCATCGCCGTCTTCGGCCCGCCCGGCGCCGGCAAGTCGTTCGCCGTCAAGCAGATCGCGAAGGTCCTGCTGCCCGGCAGGCTGGAGACGGTCACCTTCAACCTGTCGCAGTCGCGCTCCGAGGACGAGCTGCCGCAGGCCTTCCACCAGGTCCGCGACATGGTGCTCAAGCAGGCGCTGCCGCTCGTGTTCTGGGACGAGTTCGATACGCCGTTGGCCGGTGAGCGCCTAGGGTGGCTCCGCTACTTCCTCGCCCCGATGCAGGACGGGGAGTTCCGCGAGGCCGGGGCGTTCCACCCGGTCGGGCCGGCGATCTTCGTCTTCGCCGGCGGCACGTGCTCCACGCTCCAGCAGTTCGCCGAGACGCGCGACGAGGAGGCCGAGAAGGCGGCCAAGAAGCCCGACTTCCTGAGCCGGCTCAAGGGCTACGTCAATGTGTTCGGTCCCAACCCCGTCGGTCCGGACGACGTGGCCTTCATGCTTCGTCGCGCGCTCCTGCTGCGCGGCATGCTCACGGGCAAGGCGCCGCAGCTGTTCCAGAGAGGCAAGCTCCAGATCGACGACGGTCTGCTGCGCGCCTTCATCGGGATCGATCGCTACCGGAACGGCGCACGGTCCATGGAGGCGATCATCGACACCAGCGCCCTCGGCGGCAGGCTGCTCTACGAGCGCTCCAGCCTGCCGCCGGAAGGTCAGCTCGCGCTGCAGGTCGACGCGCGCGCGTTCCTGGATCTCATGGAGCGCGCGTGAGCGTCGCCGATCGGGCGGACAGCGCCCCGGCGCCGGTGCCGGCGGACGGGAAACCGGCGCCGGGCGACGCGCGGGTCATCCGCGTCGGCGTGACCGGCCACCGGACGTTCGACGACCCCTGTGGGGCGGCGCGTCGCGTGCGCGAGGGCCTGCGCCGCGTGCTCGCCCTGGCCGGCGACGAGGGCGACGGCGCCCGTGCACGGCTCGAGATGATCTCGGCGCTCGCCGAGGGTGCCGACCGGCTCGTCGCCCGCGAGGCGCTGGCGCTGCCGGGCACGACCCTGTCCGTCGTGCTGCCGTTCACGGCGGACGACTACGCGCGCGACTTCGAGACAGAGGAGTCGAAGCGGGAGTTCGCCGAGCTCCTCGCAAGGGCGCAGGACGTCGAGGTGATGCCTGCCACGCCCACGCGTGAGGCCGGCTACGAGATGCAGGGGCGCCGCATCGCCGACCGAAGCGACGTTCTCGTCGCCGTGTGGGACGGCGAGGGTTCTCGCGGGCAGGGCGGCACGGCGGAGATCGTCGCCTACGCCGCCGAGAATGGCGCCCTGCTGATGTGGGTCAGGGTGCAGCGGCCCTGAGAACGGTGGGCGACGACGAGGCACAGATGACGAGCGCCGCGACGTCGGGGGCGGCGCGCGGCCCCGGGGCGGAGGGCGAAATCGCGCCGCGTCGCGCGGCACGGCCCCGGCGCCTGCGCGACGTCGTGCGCCGGACGCAGTGGCCGGCGGTCGTGGCGGCCGCCGCCGTCGCGCTCGTGCTCGGCTACGCCGGCTTCGTACGCTACATCGAGGCGGCTGGCGAGTCGCCCACCTTCTGGGACATCCTCTATCGTGACCTGCAGCTTTTCACGATGGAGTCCGGCTCGGTGAGCGGCTGGGTGCCGTGGGAGCTGCAGGTCGCGCGCTTCCTCGCCCCTGCCGTGACCATGGTGACCGCGGTCGCCGCGATCGCGGCGCTCCTCAGCGAGCGTCTGAGCCTCGCCCGCCTGCGCTTCGTGAGCGACCACACCGTGATCTGCGGGTTGGGGCGCAAGGGACTGCGCGTCGCCGAGGCGCTTGCCGACCGGTCCGAGCGGGTCGTCGTTATCGAGAACGACGAGCTCAACGACCACGTCGAGCGGCTGCGCGAGCGCGGGATCACCGTCCTCCTGGGCGACGCCGCCGACCCGCAGCTCCTGCGCCGGGCCCGCGCCGGCCGCGCGAAGCGCGTGCTCGCGGTCTGTGGCGACGACGCCGTCAACGCCGAGGTGGCGCTGCGCTGCCGGGAGCTGAGCCGCGAGAGCAGCGGGTCGGCGCTGGACTGCCACGTGCACATCGTCGACGGCGACCTCTGCCGCCTGCTGAAGGAGCAGGAACTGCGCGGCTCCGGCGAGGACCTCATGCGCCTCGAGTTCTTCAACGTCTTCGAGAGCGGCGCCCGCATCCTCGTCCGCCAGTACCCGCCGTTCGCACGTGAGGACGCGACGGCCGTCGGCCCGACGCCGCACGTGCTCGTCGTTGGGTGCGGGAACATGGGCAGCAACGTCGTGGCGCGCTGCGCCCGGGATTGGTGGCGCGCGGGTGCCGGGAGCGAGCGTCGCCTGACGGTCACGGTGGTCGACCGGGAGGCGCGTGCGAGGTGCGCGGCCATGGAGACGCGATGGCCGCGTCTCGTCGAGTCGTGCGAGCTGGTCCGCGCCCCGATGGACGTGACCTCGGCGGCGTTCGAGCGCGGCGAGTTCCTTGAGGGCAACGCCGAGGGCCGTCCGCCGGTGAGCATTGCCTACGTCTGCCTCGACGACGAGTCGCGCGCGCTCAGCGCGGCACTCGTCCTGCATCGCCGCACGCGGCACCGCCCGCTGCCCGTCGTCGTGCGCATGGCGTTCGACACCGGGCTGGCCAGCCTCGCCGCCGGCGCTGGCGGCTTCCCCGGGTTGTCCGGTTTCGCCGTCATCAGTTGGGTCTGCGAGCCCGACCGCCTCTTCGCGGGGACGCACGAGACGATCGCCCGCGCGATGCACCGGAGTTACTCGGCCGAGCAGCTCTCACTCGGGGAGACGGAGAGCACCAACCCGGCGATGGTGTCCTGGGAGCGCCTGTCGGAGGAGTACCGCGAGTCGAACCGCCGCCAGGCCGACCAAGCGGTCGTCAGGCTCGGCGCCGTGGGTTGCGACATCGCGCCCTTGTCCGACTGGGAGGCAGAGCGGTTCACGTTCACCGAGCGCGAGATCGACGACATGGCGCGTATCGAGCACGAGCGCTGGCGCGAGGAGCGCCGCGCGGCGAAGTGGACGTACGCCCCAGGTCCCAAGGACGGCGCGCGCAAGACCAATCCGCTCCTGGTCAGCTGGGACGACCTCCCCAAGAAGGTCAAGGAGGAGAACCGCGTCATCGTACGCGAGCTACCACACTACCTCGCGGACGTGGGACTGCAGGTCGTCCGGCTCGCTGCGCCGGACGCCGCCTCGGCGGACACGACCCGCTGACGCCCGTGCGCGGCCGCAGTCGATCGAGCTCCGAGACGGCGGCGGCGTGAGCTCGAATCGAGGTCTCGTCACCCTGATCTCCCTCGTGCTGTTGGGCCTTGGGTCGGGGTTCGGCGCCCTGGCCGGCAGTGTCGTCGTCGGCCTGCTCGTGGGCGCCGGGTTCATCCTCGTGTGGTTGGGCTGCGGTGCCGTGGAGATACGCGCCTACGGCCGCGCCTGGTTCGCGATCGGCGCCGGCGTGGTCTCGACGGTCGACGCCATGTGGCTCGGCGACATGGCCGGCCGCTGGCTGTGGCTGCCGGCCCTGCTCGTGATGGGCGTGGCGATCGCCGTCGCCGGCAGCAGCGCGTGGAACGACAGCCGCCGCCACGGCGAGGCGCTGGTCGCCCTCGGCATCCTCGTCATGGTCTTCGCCGTCCTGGCGCCGATCGTCGTCTATCCGTCCCTCGCGGGACCGACGGAGGCGGCCGGGGGTGGGTCGGGCGCGTTCAGCGCCGCCGACGGCCTGTCGGCCGTCGGCGGCGCCCTCCGCGAGGCGGCCACCTCGCTCTGGGGGTGGATCGACCTTGCCGCCCTTGTGCTGATCGGCCTCGCTTCTTGGCGCCGCGCCGGCGCCGAGCTCGCCCCAGCGCTGGCCGTGGCCGCCGTCTTCATTGCCGGGGGGGTCTCCGCCGGCGCCGGGGAGACCGTCGCCGCTGCGGCCGGGGCCAGCCCGGCGTCGTGGCTCAAGGATCTGCTGCTCGCCTCGGACGAGCACTTGGGCTCGGCAGGATGGGGGGTCCTCGCCCTGAGCGCCGGTGTCGTGCTCGCGTCGCTGCCGGTCCTGCGCAAGCTCGTGGTCATGAACCAGGTCGCCGTCGCCGCGAGTCGCGCCGAGGGGAGCGACGCCGTTGCGGTTGCCCGCTTCGTGACGCTCGAGGGATACGGCACCGGTTGGTCGTCCGTCATCGTCCTGGCCTACGAGATCCTGTACATCGGCACGGCGGCGATGCTCTGGGTGGGCCTCCGGTGGGCCGCCGGCGACGCGAGCGCGCTGCCCTTCGACGTCATCCGCATCCCCGACCTGGCGGTGCCCAGCTTCCGTCCGGTGTGGGAGGTCTCGTACTTCTCGCTGGCCGTCATCCTGGGCGCCTCCGCCGTGCTCACCGGGCGCGTCTTCGCCCGCATCTCGGTGTCGAAGCGCGTGCCCGTCTTCACGAGCCCCGTGTGGCAGATGGGCATCGCCATCTTGGCGGCCTTCGTGGCGCCGGCAGGGGTCCTGCTTTACGGCATCGGCATCACGTGGCTGCAGACTGGGGCGGTGCTGTCTCCGGGCAAGCCCGCGCGTCTGCTGCACGACGAGAGGTACGCCACGGGCGTGTCCGGCACGCTGGGCACGAACGTCATCATGCCATCGAGCGGCAGCGAGCCGTCCGCAAAGACGACCGGCGCAGGTGCGGGGACGGCCACGGGCGACTCCGCCGCGACGGCGGCGGGCGGCGGAAGCCCTGCCTCAGGGTCTCCGGGCGCGGAGGGCGAAGGGAGCGGAGCGATGGGCGGAGGGTTCGACGACAAGCCGATCTGGGAGCGGAACGACGCGGACGAGCGCCCGATCTGGGCGGAGGCGGATGCGCCCGGCGGGGACACCGGCGACGGCGGCGCGGCAGGCGGCGCGGCCGCCGCGGGCGAGCCGTCACCACCTGCCGTCACGCCGCTGTTCGACGCCGGACCGCTCGTCGACATCGCACGCATCGGCGAGGACGACTACGTGGTCCTGAGTGAGGAGGGCGACATCACCCTCTTCCGCCGCGGATCGGCCGTCTGCGACAAGCGCGTGGCCGTTGTGAGGCCCCTCGGGCTGGGCCCGATCCCCCAGTGCCGCGCTGCGTTCGTCGACGGTGGCGGCCGGGTCCTCGACCTGTCCTTCAGTGACGAGACCGACGACGACGACCGAGGGATCGCTGCCGTCAGGGTGCAGCATTCGGGTGTGATCGAGGAGGCGACGTGCTTCGCCGTGAGCCCGTCGGGCGCGCTGGTCGTGACCGGCGGCGGAGAGAAGGCGCAGGTGACGGGGTTCTTCCTCACGAGTGAGATCGCCCGTGTCCTGTTCAAGGGCGTCGAGCCGGCGACGGCGCTCGGCTTCTCGCCGGACGGCCGCGTACTGGCCGTCGGATCGGCGAGCGGCGACGTCCACTTGGTGGACGTCGGCGGTCAAGGTGTCGTGGCCGTCCTCAGTGCCGGCCGGGCGTCGGGTCGCGGGGTCGTGGCGGTCACTGGTGCTCCGGACGACAGCTGGCTCGTCGCCAGCGACGACGAGCGAGTCGCGGTGTGGCGTGGAGGCGAGCCGCTGCGCAGTGTCGACGCTGGAGGAGAGATCACCGCCCTGACGGCCGACGGCGATGCAGGCACCGTGGCCGTCGGGACGGCGTTCGGACTCGTCCGGGTCCTGGGCGCCGACCTCGGGACCCAGCTTGCCCAGGAGCGGCCGTTCGCCGCCGAGGTCCGCCGCATCGTGTGGGTCGACGACGCCGTAGTGTGCGCGGCGGTGGATGGCCGCATCCGGCGCATCAGATTGAAGTGACGGGGGGCGGGCCGTGAGGCCCGCCCCCCGTCGCAGGTACTGTGCGACCGGCGCCGTGCGGCGCGGTCGCCGTGCGAGGCGTCGGCGTGGTGTGCGGGTCAGATCCCGAGCGCCTCCCGCTTGCTCGCGATGAAGGGAGCGCCCCTCGCGGAGCGCCCCCAGCATCGTCCGGCGGCGTCTGCGCTGGGCTCAGATGCCCAGCGCCTCCCGCTTGCTCGCGATGTGCGCCAGCATCGCGGCCACGGCCTCGCCGGCGTCCGTCTCGACGGCCAGCTTGCCGCCGGTGACGCCGGGCAGGTCCTGGGTCACGAGCTTGACGAGATTCGGCGCGCCGGTCACGAACGGCATCGGGTTGACGTGCACGTAGAGACCGAAGGCCAGCGCCGCCATGGCGTCGATGGTCGCCTTCTGCTCCATGTACTCGGGGGCCGTTGCCACTACAGGCAACGCCGGTACGTCCACACCGAGCGCGTCGGCGATGGCGCCGACGAGCAGCATGATTCGGCCCGTGTCGGTGCAGGTGCCGAAGCTGAGAACGGGCGGGATGCCGAGCAGTTCGCAGACGGCCTTGAGGCCGTGGCCGGCCATCTCCTTGGCCTCGGCCGCCTCGAGGCCGGCGACCTGCAGGGCGGCGTTGCCGCAACCCAACGCCAGGACGAGCACGTCGTTCTTGATGAGCTCCTTGGCCACGGCCACGGTGAAGCTGTCCTGGTCGCTGTCGCGCAGCGTGGTGCAGCTCACGAGGCCGCAGACGCCCTTGAGGGTCCCGTTCTTGATGACGTCGAGGAGCGGGTCGAGGCTGCCGCCGAGGGTGCCGAGGAGCGACTCGGTGCTGAACCCGGCGACGGCATCGCCCTTGCGCAGCGGGGGCGTGGTCTGGCCGAGGGCGTTCCTCTTGGGGAAGTTCGCCACGGCCAGGTCGATGAGCTGCTGCGCCTGCTCGGCGGCCTTCGACGCCTCGAACACGATCGGCTTCTCGGCGCCGTCGATGCCGACGAGGTCGCTGACGGGGACGAGCAGCGTGCCGTGGGCGGCGCAGGTCGCGCCGAGGGTCGGCACGGTGCAGTTCATGTCGGCGGCGAACATGTCCAGGCCACCGGTGGCGACGGCAAGTTCCTCGTTCAACCAGTTGCCGGTGAGGCCCACGAACACGTCATCCACCTCGAAGCGCTGGACGAGCTCCTGGCCGGTCTCGATGGAGCCGACGATGCGCAGGCCTTTGGCGCCGGCGACCTTCGCCTTCTCCTGGGCCGCCGGCTCGTGGGCGGCGGCGATCAGGGCGGCGCCGATCATCGGTTCGTGTCCGTTGACAAGGATGTTCACGTACTCGGGGTCGATGATGCCCAGGTCGACCTTGATCGGATGCGGGGCAGGCGTGCCCCAAAGGGCGTCCTGCGCGAGCTCGAGGGGGACCTGCGCGCCGTAGGCGGTCGCGACGCCCAGGCGCAGGGCCTTGAGCGCGAGGCTGACGTAGTCGCCGTCGACGTTGGTGAAGCAGCTCGAAGTGGCGAACATACTCTCGTGGAAGATGCCGCCCGGCATGATCCCGAGCTTCTTCCACGTCTCGACGCGCGCCGCCGGCGCCAACTTCTCGACGAACGGCGAAGGGCTCTGGTGGTCGCGGTTGAACTCGGTGAGGATCGCGTCGGCGAGGCGCTTCGGCAGCGTGTCCTTGGGCTCGACGGGCTCGCCGACGACGGCGGCGAGCGTCTCGAGCTTGCTCCAGTCCTTGATCTCGTACGTCCCGCCCGGCTTCGCCTCGCGGAGGGTCTTCATGACTTCGGTGGCGTGATACGTGTAGGTCGCGGTCCCCATGGTGTTCTGCAGGAGCAGGTTGCGCATCGCCATGCCGTCGGCGTCGATGCCGCAGACGCCGCGCGGCGTCCTCTCGGTGATACGGCAGGGGCCCTGCGAGCAGAGCGAGCAGCGGATGCCGCCCTCGCAGAACTTGCAGCGCTTGGTGCCGAGGTCGCCCTGCGCCTCCATACGGTCGAAGACGGTGTCCTCGGCGGCCGCGCGGGTCTTCTCCAGCATGGTGTGGACCGAGGCGTGTGAGCTATCCGCCATGGACTCCTCCCGGGCGGCGGTGATGGAAAGGCCGGGCGCGCGCGGCGCTGGTCAACCGTGGATGAGTTCGGGCAGGCACTTGACGCAGACCCAGGTGCTCTCGCCCGACTTGCGGCACGGGAAGAGGACGGCGTCCATCTCGCTGCGCCCGCAGTTGAAGCAGCGCTGCTGGATCGCGACGGCCGCGGCCAGCTTCTCGGCCACGCGCTCCGCGGCGGCTTCTTCGTCGAACGCCGCCGCGTCGCGCTGTTCGATCGTGAGCGCGCCGGTAGGGCAGACGGCGAGGCAGAAGCCGGCGCCGTCGCACAGCTCATCTTTGACGACCTTCGCCTTCCCGTCGACCAGCTCGATCGCGCCTTCGGCGCACGGGGTCACGCAGAGCCCACACCCGTTGCAGAGCTCCTCGTCGATCTTCACGATGCTGCGGACTGCCATGAGTATGTGACCCCTTTCCGGTTTCGCGGCCGCCGACCCCATCGGCACCGTGGTGTCGGTGGAGCCAGGGGAACGGCCGTCTTGGCCCGCCGCCGTCTATGGCGACGGGGTAAACACTATCGTCGTGATGGTTACCGTAGCGGCTCTTCGGCTGCCGGTACATTGACCTCTGTCAACGCATTGACCAGCGTCAACCCTCAGGCCGACGTTCGGGAGGCGCGGGAGCGGGTACAACCCCGGCCGACCACCTGGACGCGACCCCGACCCGGAGGGCTCTTGGACTCGTTCTCCGTCCTGATCGGCGGCAAGGCCGGCGACGGGATCACCGAAGCCGGCGGCATGATCGCCCACCTGCTCAACGAGCTTGGGTACCGGCTCTACCGGCACACCGACTCCCCCTCCTTGATCCGCGGTGGTCACAACTTCGCGATCGTGCGCGCGCACCGCGGCCGCATCGGCGCGCATCGTGACCACGTCAACGTCCTCATCGCGCTGAACAAGGAGACGCTTGCGACGCACGCGTGGCGGCTCAAACAGCGCCCGGTCACGGTCTACGACAACGAGACGATCACGGCGGAAGACCTGCCGTCGATGGCGCACCCGTTCCGCACCGGCATCCCCGTGGCGACCATCCTCGAGCAGGAGGAGGCCCCGTCGGTGATGCGCAACACCGCGATCCTGGGAGCCTTCTGCAAGGCGATCTCGATCCCATGGATGGTGCTCGAGGACGTCATCAAGCGGTACCAGCCGAAGAAGACCGAGCTGAACCTCAAGGTCGCGCGCCGGGGCTACGACGCCGCGACCGAGAAGCTGCTCGTCGACCTTCCGGGCGGTGGACCCGTGCCCGTGGTCGGCGGGCTCGAGGCCACCGGGCTGGGGCTCATCCGCGGCGGCCTGAAGGCGTACGCGGGGTATCCGATGACGCCGGCCAGCGGGCTGCTGCACTTCCTCGCCCGGCAGGCGCCGCGTTTCGAGCTCAAGGTCGTGCAGCCCGAGGGCGAGATCGCCGCGGTCGTCATGGCGCTGGGGCACGCTTATGCGGGCGAACGCGCCGCCGTCGGCACGTCGGGCGGCGGGTTCGCCCTCATGGTCGAGGCCCTCAGCATGGCCGGGCAGGCTGAGCTGCCGATCGTCGTCGTGCTCGGCCAGCGGCCCGGCCCCAGCACGGGCCTGCCGACCTACACCGCCCAGGGCGACCTCGAGTTCGCCCTGACGGCGGGGCACGGCGAGTTCCCGCGGGCGGTCGTCGCCCCGGGCGACGTCGAGCAGGCCTACGCGTGGAGCACGCTGGCGATGGACCTGGCGTGGAAGTACCAGGCGCCGGTCATCGTCCTCGGCGACCGGACGCTCAACGACAACGCGCAGAGCTTCGTCGCCGGCGACGTGCCGTCGCTGCCGCGTCTTGAGCAGAAGGACTGGGACGGCGCTTCCATGGACGCCTCCCCCGACCTCGCCTACAAGCGCTACCTCATCACCGACGACGGCGTCTCACCCCTCGCGTTCCCCGGCCGCGAGGGTGCGGTCGTCAAGGTGAACAGCTACACCCACGACGAGTACGGGTTCACGACGGAGGACCCGGCGACGACCGTCGCCATGCAGGACAAGTGGCTACGCAAAGGGCGGGCCATGGCCGAGGAGTTGGACGGGCTGCCCACCGTCAACGTGTTCGGCGATCCCCGGGCGTCCCGCACCGTCGTCACGTGGGGCTCTCCGGTGGGCGCGCTGCGCGAGATCGCTGGCCTCGCGGGCCTGCGCGTCGTACAACCCGTGGTGCTGTGGCCGTTCCCGCGGCGCCGTCTGCAGGAGGCACTGGCCGGCAGCGACCAGGTCGTCGCCGTCGAGATGAACGCGACCGGTCAGCTGGCCGGCCTGTTGCGTCGCCACGGCTTCGCCGTGCACGGGACCCTGCTCCGCTACGACGGTCGGCCGTGGGGTGTGGGCGAGTTGCGGCAGCGCGTCGAGGAGGAGCTGGCATGAGCGCCGTCAAGCTTGGGACGACGGCCAGGAACACGTGGTGTCCGGGGTGCGGTAACTTCGCCGTGCTGAACGCGTCCACGGCCGTTCTCACCGACCTGATCGCGAGTGGGACGCGGCGCGAGGACATCGTCGTCGTGGCCGACATCGGCTGCAGCAGCAAGATCATCGACTACATGGGGGTCAACAGCTTCGACTCACTGCACGGCCGCGCGATCGCGACGGCCGTCGGCGTCAAGCTGGCCAACCCGGATCTCACCGTGGTGGTCCACGCGGGCGACGGCGGCGCCTACGCCGAGGGGCTCGAGCACCTGCTCTTCGCCGCCAAGCGCAACGTGGACATCACCGTCATCGTCCACGACAACGGCGTGTACGGTCTGACCATCGGGCAGGCGGGCCCGATGACACCGCCGGGCTACAAGGGACGCTCGACGCCCTACGGCAGCGAGGGTGCGCCCTTCAATCCGCTGGAGCTGCTCCACGTCGCGGGGGCGACGTGGCTCGGCCGCGGGTACACCCACGGCATACCGCTGTTGAAGAAGCTCTACCGCGAAGCCATCGGCCACCGCGGGTTCAGCCTCGTCGACACGCTGCAGGTCTGCGTGACCTTCCGCAACATGTACGACGTCTACAACGAGCGTGTCTACGAGCTTGAGGATCACGACCCGTGCGACGAAGCGCGCGCGCTCGAGAAGATCCGCGAGTGGGACTACGCCTCCGACGGGCCCATAGCGCTGGGCACGCTCAGCGTGCGCGACCGGCCCGTCTTCGGCGAGCGCTTTCTCAGCTACGGCGGGGCGCCCGTCGACGTCGAGGCCGGCGTGGCGGAGGTACTGCGCGGCCGGGCGTGAGCTGGGCCGCGCGAAGCCGCCGCGCGCTCCCTTTGCCTGCAGGCTACTCCTGCGCCATGCGGTGCAGGGCGGCGAAGTCGAGGATCTCGATCAACTCGCCGCCGCCGCTCATCCGCACGACGTCGGCGCGCTTGTAGCGGTCAAACGTCCGGCTCAGCGTCTCCGGGACGGTGCCGAGGCGGGCGGCGAGCTCGCGCTTGCTCGTCGGCAGCCTCACGATGCGGGGCGCTATCAAAGGCGCGCTGAGCTGCTCCTCCGCGAGCTCGAGCAGGTAGCGCGCAAGGCGTGCCGGCACCGGGAGGAGCAGTTCCTCGACACGGCGGTTGAGCATGATCATCAGCCGTGCCATGGCGGCGAGCACGCCGAGCGCGATCTCCGGGTGCTCGAGCATGAGGGCACGAAACTCGCCCGTCTCGAACCGATACAGGCGGCAGTCCTCCATCGTCTCTGTGCTCGACGGGTACACGTCGTGGAAGAGCACCGATTCGCCGAAGGTCTCGCCCGGACCCACGTGGCGGATCGTCGCCATGCGCCCGTCGCGGAAGAGCTTGAAGACCTTGACCTTGCCCTCCGCGAGGAGGAAGAACGCCTTCGCGGGGTCACCCTGGCTGAAGACGGTGCGCGCGGGCGGCAGCGAGACCGGACAGGCGATGCCCGTGAGCCGGTCGAGTTGTCCGTCGTCGAGGCCCTGGAACAGTGTCGAGCGGCGCAGGTCGGCGAGCGTGCGCGGTACGGCGTCCATGGCCCGCAGTATACCTGTGGGCCGCGCGTCGCCGGCCGCGCGTGGCCGGCCGCGACCCTGCGGTGCGGCGGCCGCTCGACCTGGCCGTCGCCGCCCTCACCCTGTGGCGCCGTCCGGACGGGCGACGCCCGGCGCGACACGCTCCACGACGATTGCCGACACGCCTGCGACAGGGCACTTGAACTCGCAGATCCCGCAGCCGATGCAGCGCTCGGTCACGACGCTGGGCCGCGCGACCCAGTTCTCGCCGCCGCTCGGCGACGGAACGTAGCGGCCCTCGTCGAGCTCGATCGCCTTCTCCGGTGTCGGGCACATCTCCTGGCAGACGATGCAGGGCGTGTCCTGGGCCCAAGGGAGGCAACGATCGCGGTCGATCACGGCGACTCCGAGCACCTGCGACCGCTTCTCCGCCAGCGTCAACCCTGGAATCGCGCCCGACGGACAGGTCTGGCCGCAGGCGTTGCAGCCGTAGTCGCAGGCGCCGAGGCGTGGGACGAGGACGGGCGTCCACAGGGCTTGCAGTCCGCCCTCGAGGAGGGCCGGCTGCAGGCCCGACGTTGGGCATACCTTCATGCACTCGGTGCAGCGCAGGCAGAGCGAGAGAAAGCGGTCTTCGTCCTGCGAGCCCGGCGGGCGAAGGACTGCCGGGCTCGGACGCCCGCCGGCGACGCCCGCCGTCACCAGCAGGTACGCGCCTGCTCCGGCGGCCGCCGAACCGATGAAGGCGCGGCGCCCCGGGTCGTACGATCGCCACGGCCCCGCCGCGGGTGTGCGCCCGAAACGCAGGGCGTCCGGTTTGGGACAGGCGACGAGGCAGTCGAGACACATCGTGCATTCCGAGCTCACGACGACTGCCCGATTGGCGCGAGGCTCGCCCGCGACGTCCTTCTCGTCATCTGCCCCCGAGTGGGCCGGCATCGATGTACCTCCCGCTCCCGGCAGCTCGATCGCCCCCAGGCCGCATGCCGCCGCGCACCGCCCGCAGCGATCGCAGGCCGTCCCGACGACCGGGCGCAGGACCGCGACCTTGGCCAGGAGGCCGAGCAGGGCTCCAAGAGGGCAGAGGTAGCGGCACCAGAAGCGACCCGCCAGCAGGCCGAGGGCGATCACCGCGGCGAACACGAGGGCGAGGGCGATGGTCTGCGCGAATCTTGGCTCCACCACCGGAAGCACGGTGCCGCGGAGCCTGTCGTCTATCCAAGAGATCGTGGGCTCGAGCGCCGGCCACCGCAGGAGAAAGCGCTCGACGCTGGTCGCGCCGTGGGCGAGTGCGGGGATCACCGTGGTGGTCGCCGTCCGCGTCAGGAGCGAGAGGGGATCGAGCACCATGAGCGTCAGACTGCCGAACGCCGCCATGGTCAGGATCACCGTCAGCAGGACGTGCTTCGCGCGGCGGAGGCCCTGCGGCAGCCGCCGCGCCCTTCTCTCAGCGCCGTTGAACGAGCACCACTCCAGCAGCGTGCCGAGCGGGCAGACCCAGCCGCACCACACGCGTCCGAGGGTGACCGTGGCGGCGACGGTCGCAAAGGCCAGGGCGAGCGTCCCGATCCACTGGCGTCCGGCGAGCATCGTCGCCGCCGCGGCGAGCGGGTCGAAGCGGAAGAAGCCGTCGGCGAGGGTCAACGGCCGATAGCGCTGAAGTGCGGCGAAGAGAAGGTAGACGAACAGCGCGAAGAAGACGGCTTGCGAGGCGCGCCGGACTCGGCGCGCCTCGCTCCACCCGCTTCTCTCGCGCCCCCTCACGGCCGGGCGTCCCTCCACGGGACCCGGCCGGGCCGTCCCGTGACCGCACGTCATGTGCTCAACGCCTTGGCCTGCGTGCCTCGACGATCCCGTCGCGGCCCGAGCGGTCGGTCACCCCGCCGTCGCCTCAGCCGAGCATCGCGCGCAGCTCGGCGGCTGCCGAACGCGCCTGCTGGGCCGCCTTGGCGAACAGCCGGGCGTCGTCGGCGAGGGCGTCCGCCGCGCGCGCGGCGAAGGCCTCGTGGTACGCGGCGATAGCATCCTCGACCTCGGCCATCTGCACGGCCGCGGCCGGCCAGGTAGCGGCGGGCTCACCCTCGAGCACGTGCGCGGGTCCGGTGCCGTCGATGTCGCTCCAGTCGGCGGCCGCGGCGGCGTCGACGCCGCTCTGGTGGGCGCGCAGCTTCTGCAGGCGGTCGTCGTGGGCGCAGGTGAGCACTTCGAACTTCTCGCGCCACGGCTCGCCGGGGGCGACCACCTCGGCGGCCGCCGCGAAGTCGGCGCCGGCGAGCTCGGCCTCCAGCGCGAAGCGAAAGGCGGATGCAGCGTCGGCGACAATGGGGAACTGGCGTGCCACGAAGGCCTCCTTCTCGCGAGCCTCGGTCGTCTTTCGCGCAGCCTACCCAGAAACGACGGGGGCGCTCACCTCCGGAGAGGTGAGCGCCCCCGTCACGAACGAGCGGTCCAGCTTGGTCTCACCACTGCTTGTTGACGGTACCCTCCCAGGTGCCGACCTTCTTCTCCTTCTTCTCCGCCTCGGTGAACCAGCGCGAGGTGACGCACTTGGTCTCGGTGAAGAATCGGATGCCGTCGAGCCCGAACACGTGGCTCTCGCCGAAGAACGACTGCTTGTGCCCGGCGAACGGGAAGAAGCTCACGGGCACCGGGATGCCCACGTTGACGCCGACCATGCCGGCGTGCGTGCGGCGGGCGAACTCGCGCGAGTAGTAGCCGCTCTCGGTGAAGATGCAGGAGCCGTTCGCGAAACGGCTGTTGTTCATGAGGGTGATGCCCTCTTCGAAGTCCTCGACGCGCTTGATGCAGAGCACCGGGCCGAAGATCTCCTCGCGACCGACCGACATGTCCTCGGTGACGTTGTCGAAGATCGTGGGGCCGACGAAGAAGCCGTTCTCGTAGCCCGGCACGACGAGGTCGCGGCCGTCGAGGATGAGGTCGGCGCCCTCTTCGACGCCCTTGTCGATCCAGCCCTTGACGAAGGCCTGATGCTCGGCACTGACGACCGGGCCGAGTTCGGTCTTGGGATCGTACGAACAGCCCACGACGCGCCGCTGGGCGAACTTCTTCATGTAGCCGATGAACTCGTCGGCGACCTTGTTCTCGACGACGCAGACGGGCAGCGCCATGCAGCGCATGCCGGCGCAACCGAAGGTGGAGTTGATGATGCCTGCCGCGGCGCGCTCGAGCGAGGCATCGGCCAAGACGAGGCCGTGGTTCTTGGCTTCGGTCTGAGCCTGGACACGCTTGCCGTGGGCGGCGGCCAGCGAGTAGACGTGGAGGCCGACCTTGGTCGAGCCGACGAAGGTCACGCCGCGCACCAGCGGGTGGGTCATCATGATCTCGGCCTCGTTGCGCGAGCAGGTCACGAGATTGACGACGCCGTTGGGCAGGCCGGCCTCGTAGAGGAGCTCGAGCAGGCGCATGCCGGAGGTCGGCACCATGCTGGCGGCCTTGAGGACGAAGGCATTGCCGGTGACGATGCACAGCGGCAGCATCCAGCCGAAGGGGATCATGGCCGGGAAGTTGAAGGGGGCGATGCCGGCGAACACGCCGAGCGGCTCGCGGTAGCTCACGGTGTCGTGTCCGGTGGACACGTTCATGAGCGACTCGCCCTTCATGGTCATGGGAGCCGAGACGGCGACCTCGCAGCCCTCGATGATCTTGATGATCTCTCCGCGCGCCTCGTCGAGGTTCTTGCCGAGCTCGCGCGAGACCATGTGCGTGAGCTCCTCGGCGTTCTCCTCGAGCAGCCTCTTCCAGCGGAAGATCACCTGGGTGCGCTTCTGGATCGGCAGGCGCGACCAGCTCTCGAACGCCCAGTGCGCGTTCTCGATCGCCTCTTCGACCTCGTCCGCAGTGCAGCACGGCGTCTCAGCGAACACCTCGCCCGTGCTCGAGTCGGTCACCGGCATGTACTTGTCGGTCTTCGACTTGACCCACTCACCGTTGACGCAGTATTTGAGAGTCTTGACTTCGGTGACTGTCGCCATCTCGTTCCTCTCGCTCAGTCGGGGTTGATTCGGTCGGCTCGTTGGAGTCTAATCAATCGACTGATTAGCCGCAACTCCTTTGGGCACGGCCGACCGGCGGCGGACGGGAGACAGACCGTATGGCAGACGGGGCGATACAGCGTGACGGGAAGGGCGAGGCTGCGCTTGCGGCGGGCCGCCGGGCGCGTCCGGGCAAGCCCCCGCCCCCGGGCACCCGTCCCGACCCCCGCCGGGACATGCCGCCCACTGCAGCGAAGATCCTGGCGGCCGCACAGCGCATCCTCGTGGCGAAGGGGTTCGCCGGCTTGACGCTGCGCGCCATCGCGCAGGAATCGGGCGAGAACTCGGCGATGGTGCAGTACTACTTCGGCAACAAGGCCGGGCTCGTCAGGGCGATGATCGACTGCAGCTTCCGCGACGAGCAGCAGGAGGTCGCCGCGGCCATGAGCACGGTGACGAACGACGAGCTGCTCCCCCGGTTCGTCGAAGGGCTGAGGACCGTGAGCTCGTCGCGCTCGTTCCGCGTGTTCTTCGACGTCCTCCCTCAGGCCTTGCGGCACGAGAGTTGGCGCGCCCAGATGGCGAGCGCGATGGACTGGTACCGCGAGATCAAGCTGGAGTGGCTGCGCGCCAAGAACGAAGGACCGCCCGCCGAGCAGGAGGCCCTGCTCGGCCTTGCCGATCTCATGACGGCCGTCGTCGACGGGCTGGCCATCCAGGAGGCCGTCGACGACGACTTCGACATGCGTCGCGCATACGCCGTGCTGGAGTTCATGCTCCAGCGCTCACTGCCCGAGTTGCTCGAGTCGGGCGTCCCCGCGGCCGCGACCCGGGAGTAGGCCGCCCGGCGCGACCCGTCCGGCACTCAGCTGTACTTCACGCGTGGGTCGAGCCAGGTGTAGGCGATGTCGACGACCAGGTTGCTGACCGTCACCAGCACGGCGGCGAACAGCACCGTGCCCATGATCATCGGCATGTCCTGCGTCTGGATCGCGTTCCACGCCTGCCAGCCGATGCCGGGGACACCGAACACGACCTCGATCACCAGCACGCCGCCGAGGTACCAGCCGAAGTCGAGCCCGAGGAGGGTGATGATCGGGCTCCACGAGTTGCGCATGATGTGCCGCCAGACGACGGTGCGCTCGGGCAAGCCCTTGGCCCGGGCCGCGCGCACGTAGTCGGCGTTGAGGATGTCGAGCATGCTCGAGCGGAGCATGCGCGAGTACCAGGCGGCGCCGCCGACACCCAACGTCAGGCCGGGCAGCACGCCGTAGAGCGGCTCGGCCCAGCCCTCGTAGCCGCCCAGCGGAAAGATCTGCAGCTGGTACGCGAACACGTAGAGGAAGAGCATGCCCAGCCAGAACCCGGGGGCGGCGATGCCGAGCAGGCTGAGGACGGTGAACAGCCGGTCGCGGAAGCTGTACTGCTTGAGCGCGCTCACCATGCCCACGGGGATACCGATGACCAGCTCGAAGAGGATGCCGAAGAGCGCGATCATGACCGTCGCCGGGAAGCGTTCGATGATCGACTGGGCGACCGGGCGTTGGGTGTCGTACGAGAAGCCCATGTCGCCCTGCAGCAGGTTCGTGATGTAGATCCAGTACTGCTCGTAGACGGGCTTGTTCAGGCCGAGCTCGTCGCGGATGCGTTCGAGCACCTCGGGCGTTGCGTGCACGCCGGCGATGCTCTTGGCGGGGTCGCCGGGCACGGCGTAGGCGAGCAGGAAGGTGATGACGCTCACGAAGAAGAGCACCACCACGACCCAGAGCAGGCGGCGCACGAGGTACTTACCCATCGCGCCGCCCCCTGCCCACTTCTCGCCGTGCCCGACTCATCCGTCCTGCTCCTCAGTCTTCCAGATCAGTCACGTCGTCACTTGCCGTCCAGCTTCCAGTAGTCCTGGAAGTTGAGGTTCCAGACGGGGTGGTAGTAGTAGCCCCCGACGTTCTCGCCGAACATCCCGTTCCACACCGGCTGGTAGAGGGGCGCCGTCGGCGCCTCTTCCATGATGATGTCCTGCATCTCCTCGTACATGGTGATGCGTGCTTCGGGATCGAGCTCGTTCACCGCCTGGTCGTAGAGATCCTCGACGCGCTGGTCCCACCAGAAGCTCGAGTTGGCCCCGCCGTCGATGGCGCTCGCCTTGATGAACAGCGGACCGATCCAGTCGCTCGGGTCGGGGAAGTCCTGATACCAGTCCGAGAGCCCTATGCCGGCGCGCGAGCCCTTCAGGCTGATGAAGTCCCAGTAGGTCGCCTTGTCCATCAGCTCGATGTCAACGTCGATCCCTACCGCCTTCAGGTCGGCCTGGATCGCCTGGGCCAGCTTGGGGAACGGGTCCACGTTGTGGCCGTAGAACGTGGTCTTGAAGCCGTCCGGGTAGCCGGCATCGGCCAGCATCTCCTTGGCTACTTCGGGGTCGTACTCGTAGTAGACCTTGTCGCGCTGGTGGCCGGGCATGCCGTCCGGATAGACCTGGTTGAGGGCCTGCGCCTGGCCGGCGAGGAGCTTCTGGATCTTCGCCGTGTCGATGGCGTGGTTGACCGCCTGCCGCACGAGCTTGTCGTCGAACGGCTTCTCGAGCGCGTTCAGGAACACGTAGTACCAGGCGATCTCCGGCGCGTCGTAGGTGAACTCGCTCCACTTCGGGTCTTGTTTGACGCGCTGGTAGTCGGCCGACGGGACGCCGTCACCGAGGATGTCGACCTCACCGTTCTGCAGTTGCAGCAGCGCGGTGCTCGGGTTGGTCGTCAGGTCGAAGCGGATCTCGTCGAGGTACGGCTTGCCCTCGTCCCAGTAGTTCGGGTTGCGCTTGGCGACGATCTCCTGACCGGGCGTCCACGACTCGATCACGAACGGACCGGTCCCCAGGGGCTTGCGTTTGATCTGCTTGCCCACCTCGTCGGCCCACTCCTTGGGCATCACCGAGGTGAAGGGCATGGTCATGGCCATCAGGAAGGACGAGTCGGGCGCGTCCAGCGTGATCTCGACGGTCGAGTCGTCGACGGCCTTGTAGCCGGCGACCTCGTCGGCCTTGCCGTCCATGAAGTCCTGCGCGCCCAGGATGCCGGTGTAGAAGAAGGTGGCGGGGGCGAGCGGTTCCTTCATCATGCGCTCGAAGCTCCACTTGAAGTCCTCGGCCGTGACCTCGCGGTCCACGGGCGGGGCGAACTTGACGCCCTCCTTCAGGTGGAACGTGTACACCTTTCCGTCTTCGCTGATGCCGCCGTTCTCCGCCGAGGGGACCTCGGTGGCCAGCGCCGGGACAAGCTCCGTCCCAGGCTCGCCCGGCTCGCTCGCGTAGGTGAGGAAGGTCTCGTAGGTCAGGCGCTGGATCGACCACGACGTGATCTCCCAGGCGATCGCCGGGTCAAGCTCGGTCGGCTCGCCCTGGAAGGTCACGTTCAGCGTGCCGCCCGTGACAGGCTCGCCGCCCCCCGCGGCGCCCTCGTCGCTCTGCTCCTCGCCGCACGCCGCAAGAGCGAGCGGCAGGGCGGCGACCAAGACGATCGCCAGGAACACCATCCAGGTCCGTCTCGTCTTCATGTGTGGCTCCTTTCCCTGCCTCGCGGCGCGGGCGTCTCCGCCCTGGCTTCGGGCGGGCGGCGGCGCGGAAGCGCCGCCGCCCGCAGCCCTCCTAGAGCCTCCAGTAGTTGCTCGGATTGAACTGGTAGACGGGATGCAGATAGAACCCGCCCACGTTCTGCGAGCACATCGTGGTCTGGATCAAGGAATAGAGAGGCGCGTACGCGGTGTCGGCGGCGATGATGTCCTGCATCGCCGAGAAGGCCTCGATGCGCGCCTCGGGGTCGGTCATGTTCTGGGCCGCGGCGTAGGCGTCTTCCAGCTCCATGCTCCACCAGAAGCTCGAGTTCATGCCGCCGGGCACGGCGCTCGCCTTGCTGAACAGCGGGAGGATCCAGTCGCTCGGGTCCGGGAAGTCCATCCACCAGCCGAAGCTCCCCATGGTCAGCGTCTCGGGCGTGGATTGCTGGTTGTAGTAGGCGTTGTTGCCCATCGTCTTGAGCTCGGCTTCGATGCCGATCACCTTCAGGTCGGCTTGCACCGACTGCATGAGCTTCGGGTTCGGGTCGACGTTGTCGGTGTACAGCATCGTCTTGAAGCCGTCGGGATAGCCCGCTTCGGCGAGGAGCTGCTTCGCCTGTTCCGGGTCGTAGCCGTAGTACTCCTTGCCCTCCACGTGGCCCGGCATCCCGGGCGGGTAGAACTGGTACAGCGCCTGGGCCTGGCCGCCCTGCAGCTTCACCAGGTTGTCGCGGTCGACCGCCCAGGCGATCGCCTCGCGCACCTTTGGGTTGTCGAACGGTGGCATGGCGTCGTTCAGGAAGAGGTAGCTGATGGCGATGAGTGGCTGAGAGTGGACGTAGTCCTTCCACTCGGGGTCGTTCTGCAGGCGCGCGATGTCGGACGGCGGCAAGCCGTCGCCGAGAATGTCGACCTCAGCCTGCTGGAGTTTCAGTAGCGCGGTGGACGGGTTGAACGAGAGCACGAAGCGGAGCTCGTCCAAGTACGGCTTGCCCTCCTCCCAGTAGTTGGGGTTCTTCGTGAGGACGATCTCCTGGCCCGGCGTCCAGTGGTCGAACACGTACCGACCGGTGCCCAGCGGGTGGCGGTTGATCTCCTTGCCCCACTTCTCCACCCACTCCTCGGGGATCACCGAGCAGAACTCCATGGTAAGGGCGTGGAGGAACGAGAGGTCTGGCGCCTCGAGTGTGATCTCGACCGTGTAGTCGTCGACGACCTTGTAGCCGGTGATCTCGTCCGCCTCGCCCGCCATGAACTCCTCGGCGCCCACGACGCCCATGTAGAAGGAGGTCCCCGGCGCGCGCGGCTCGCCCATCATGCGCTCGAAGCTGTACTTGAAGTCCGCCGCGGTCACTTCGCGGTCGACCGGCGGCTGGAACTTGATGCCTTCCTTGAGGTGGAACGTGTAGACGAGGCCGTCCTCGCTGATGCCGCCGTTCTCGACGGACGGCACCTCGGCCGCCAGGGCCGGGATGAGGGTGGTGCCCTCGACGCCCGGCTTCGGCGCGTACCGCAGGAAGCTGTCGAAGACCTCGTACTCGATCTGCCAGTCGATGACGTTGTAGGCGATCGCCGGGTCGAGGCTCGACGGCTCGGTCAGGTACGCGAGGTTCAGCGAGCCGCCCTGCTTGGGCGTGTCACCGCCGGTCGTCGCCCCGTCGCCCTCGTCCCCTTCGCCGCCGCAGGCGACCAAGGCGAGGGCCATGGCGGCCACGACCAGCAGGGCGAGCACGGCGAGCGGCCGGCGCACGATCGAAGTCCTCTTCATCCCTTCCTCCTTGTTGTGCATGTCGTCCCCCGGTCGTTCTCTCGTGTGGCCCGCGACTCAGCGGCGACGCTGCTGCGGGTCGAATGCGTCCCGCAGGCCGTCGCCGACCAGGTTGAAGGCCAGCACGGTGATCATGATCATCAGGCCAGGGTAGATGACGAGGTGCGGCGCCGACAGGTAGTACGGCTGCCCCTCGGAGATCATCTGCCCCCAGGATGGCGTCGGCGGCTGTACGCCGAGGCCGATGTAGCTGAGCGTCGACTCGAAGAGGATCGTCGTCGCGATCCCCAGACTGATGTAGACGATGACCGGCGCCACGAGGTGCGGCAGGATGTGGCGGTAGAGCAGCCGCGCGTTCGTGCACCCCGTGAGGCGCGCGGCGTCGACGAACTCCTTCTCGCGGATCGAGAGCACCTCGCCGTGGATCACGCGCGTCATCGGCGTCCAGTAGACGATGCCGATCACCAGCACGAGGATCCAGAGGCTGGGCTTCAGGACGCTGACCAGCGCGATCGCGAACAGGTAGATGGGGAAGGCCATCATCACGTCGGTCATGCGCATGAGCAGCGTCTCGATCCACCCGCGGAAGTAGCCGGCCGTGAGGCCGAAGATCACGCCCAGGACGAGGGCGAACCCGTTGGCGAGCACGCCGATGACGAGCGAGACACGCGCGCCGTAGATGAGGCGGCTGAGCAGGTCGCGCCCGAGCGTGTCGGTGCCGAGCCAGAACTGCGACGAGGAGCCTACAGGCATGCCCTGCATGGTCAGGCCCTCGTCGTACTGCACCGTCGGGTCGTGCGGCGCCAGCCACGGCGCGAAGATCGCCATGAGGATGAGCAGGATGACGACCACGAGCCCACCGACGGCGAACTTGTCGCGACGGAAGCGGATCCACACTTCCTTCCACGTCGAGCGGTGCTCGATGAGGAGGGCGTCGGGCGACCAGTCGACGCCGACAGGGGCCGTCGAGCCTCCGCCCAAGGCGACGTCGGTGGCCTTCGCCGGCGACGCGACCTCGCCGGCGGCGTACGGGTCGTGAGGTGGAAGGACGCCGCTCACTCAGAGCTCCCCATCTCGAGCTCCTCGCTCGCGACGTCGCTGACGGCTGCCACTGCGCCGCCTTCGGCCGGGCTGCCGGCGACGACCGCGAGATCGTTCTCCCCGGCCCTGATGCGGGGGTAGTCTCCGGCATTGATGAGGTGGCAGGCGGCGAAGTGCCCGGGCCGGACCTCTTTCAGGGCCGGGCTCTCGAGATCACAGTGGCCTTCCTGCATCGCCGGGCAGCGGGTATGGAAGTGGCAGCCCGGCGGCGGGTCGGCCGGCGAGGGCACGTCGCCCTGCAGCACGACTGCGCGCCGGTGCTCCTCTGCCTCGGGGTCGGGGATCGGCACGGCACTGAGCAAAGCCTGCGTGTAGGGATGCATGGGCTCGCCGTAGAGCACGGCGTTCTCGGCGAGCTCGACGATCCTCCCCAGGTACATGACGGCGACGCGGTCGGAGATGTGGCGCACGACGGAGAGGTCGTGGGCGATGAAGAGGTAGGTGAGGCCGAAGTCGCGCTGCAGTTCCTGCAGGAGGTTGATGATCTGTGCGCGGATGCTGACGTCGAGCGCGCTGATGGGCTCGTCGCAGACGATGAAGTTCGGCTCGACGGCCAGGGCGCGCGCGATGCCGATGCGCTGGCGCTGCCCGCCCGAGAACTCGTGCGGGTAGCGGTTCAGGGTGTTCGGGTTGATGCCCACCGTCTGCAGCAGTTCGCGCACCCGGTCACGGCGCCCGGAGCGATCGAGCATCCTGTGGACGAGCAGCGGTTCGCCGACGATGTCGGCCACGGTCATGCGGCTGTTCAGCGACGCGTAAGGGTCCTGGAAGATCATCTGCATGCGGCGGCGCTGGCGACGCAGCGCGCCGCCGCGCAGGTGCGCCAGGTCGGCGCCTTCGTAGAGGACCCTTCCCGTCGTCGGGCGGATGAGCTGCAGGATCGCCCTGCCGGTGGTCGACTTGCCACAGCCAGATTCGCCGACCAGGCCGAGGGTCTCACCCCTCTTGACCGTGAAGGAGAGCCCGTCGACGGCGCGCACGGCGCCGATCTTGTGGCGAAAGACGATGCCGCTGGTGATGGGGAAGTGGACCGCGAGGTCGTCGACCGTCACCAGCGTGTCGCCGCGCCCGTCGGCCGGGCGCACGGCGTCGACGGCGTTCACGCCGTCACCTCCGCGGCCGCAAGATCGATCAGCTTGTCGCGGTGGAAGCAGGCGCTGCGCCGGCCGTCGCCGGTGACGAACAGCTTCGGCGGGGTCTGCCAGCACTCGTCGGTCGCCAGCCAGCAGCGCGGTGCGAACGAGCAGCCGGGCGGCAGGTGGCTGAGGTCGGGCGGCAGGCCCTCGATCGACTCGAGCTCGTCGGAGCGCGGCCGGTCGAGGCGCGGCACGCTCTTCAGCAGCCCGACGGTATACGGATGGTGCGGGTGATGGAAGAGCGGCTTGGCCGGTCCCTCCTCGACGATGCGGCCCGCGTACATGACGAGGATCCGCCGGCACATCCCGGCGACCACGCCCAGGTCGTGGGTGATGACGATCACAGCGGCGTCGTACTCGCGGCTGAGCTGCTTCATGAGGCGCAGTATCTGCGCCTGGATGGTCACGTCAAGCGCGGTCGTGGGCTCGTCGGCCAGCAGCAGCTTGGGGTTGCAGGAGAGGGCGATCGCGATCATGACGCGCTGGCGCATGCCGCCGGAGAACTGGTGCGGGTAGTCCTTGATGCGCTCGGCCGCCTTTGGGATGCCGACCTTCTGCAGCATGTCGATAGCGCGCGCGACGGCATCTTCGTGCGACAGGCCCAAGTGCAGTTCTATGCCCTCGGTCATGAGGCGCTCGATCGAGAGCACGGGGTTCAGGCTGGTCACGGGGTCCTGGAAGATCATCGCGATCTCCTTGCCCCGCACCTTGCGCACCTCGCTCTCGGGGAGGGCGAGCAGATCGCGGTCCTGGAAGTCGATGCGTCCGGACACGGTCGCGTTGGCGAGCATGCGCGTGAGCCCCAGGATGGCCGTGGCCGTGACGCTCTTGCCGCACCCAGACTCGCCGACCAGGCCGACGAGCTCGCCGGGCGCCACGGCGAAGCTCACGTGGTCGACGGCGTGCACAGTCCCCTCCATCGAGGCAAACTCAACGGAGAGGTCCGTGATGTCGAGGAGTCGGGAAGTCGTCACCCCCATCGCAGGCGGAGTGTAAACCCCGGCGAGCATCATTTCGACTCCGAACGGGCTTTGACGGCGCGTCGCCGGGGCTGGTATGCATCGCGCATGCGTCGCGACCCTCTGCCACCGACCCGGGTGATCGAGGCCCTCGAGCGTTTCGGGCCCCAAGCGCGACCGTACAACTTCGACGACATGTTCGACTGCTGGGGCCTGGTGCGCCGCGTCGTCGACTGGCTCGATCACGGCGACGAACTCAACCACGAGCTCGGGACCGGTCCGGCGGCGGCAGAGGCGGAGAACTGGGCGCCGATCGACGGGCGCGACCAGCTCCTGCCGGGTGACATCCTCGCCTCGCATCCACACGCCGCGCGCGACTTCCACGTCGTCGTCCACTGCGGCCGGGTCGGCGGCACCGATCTCGTCTACGACTCGTCGCCGCGCGGCGACGTCCCCCTGTTCGACGGCGCGGGTCGAATGACGCGCTGCCGGCCGCTCTTCACGCGCTACATGCGCGCCACCGAGACGACCGACCGAATGCGTCACGATGGCGGTGGCTGGCTCCGCCTGTACGACGAGCGTATGCGCTTCATGCACAGGGGGTGGCACGAGCGGCTGAGCGCCGCGAACCCGGGTCGCGAGCGTGAGCTGGTCGAGAGCAGACGGGCGGCCGGCCTCTCGGACCTGCCGTTCTACTGCACCGGCGCGCTCGAGCGTGACGCGCGCGGGCGTGAGGTCTACGACAATCGCGACACACGGCACCTCGACTACTACACCCCGGACGGCGGGAAGCCAGGCCAGCTCGCCGCGCCGAGGATCGTCGGCGTCCCGCACCGCATCCTGCGCGAAGGCGAGTGGGTCGTGCGGTGGGACCCCGGCCCGGGGCAGGCGGTCGACGCATGGCGCGTCGAACTGTGGGAGGAGACGGTCGACCTATGGAAGCACCGTCTCCTCCGCGCCGACCTCGACACCGGGCAGCGTGCCTGGGCAGTGCCGCCCAATCTGCTGCGCGAGGACGCGCGGTTCGCCGTCGTCCTGTGGGCACGCGGACGGGGAGGATTCTCCGGCAACGCGCTGGCGACGGTGCTCTGGCGTCCTCGCCCCGGCAACGGCCTGCTGCTCTACAACGCCGACCGGCCGCAGGATCTGTGGCCGGACGGGCTCGCCGTCGTCCAGCCGGAGGCGAGCGGCTTCGAGCTCACATGGTCGATCGCCGACCCGGCGTTCACGCAACTTGCAGCGCGTGTCCGCGTGTTCGAGGGCGCGTGCCTCGCCGACGACGCCGAGCCCGTCTTCGAGGCGTTCCTCGAAGGCGAGGCCGCGTCGCGCTGTCGGACCACCGTGACCGCAGGCGCGTTGCGCCCCGGGCGCACCTACGCCTGGTACGTCGAGGTGCGCGACGCCCTCGGCCGGTGGTGTTACGCTCCCTCGGAAGGCCTCTTCCTACTGGAGGACCACGAGTGACCCTTCTACTGTCGGCGCGCACGATGGACCTGGAGACGGCGGTGCCCTTTGGCATCGCGCGCTGGACGCACTCGACGTTCGAGAACTACGTGGTGACGCTGACGGCCCCCGACGGCGCCTGCGGGTCGGGTGAGGCCGCACCGAACCGGCGCTATGGGGAGGCACGGGCCGAAGGGCTGGCGCTCCTCGAGCGCCTGGCGCCGGGCATCGCGGACCTCGACGCGCCGGCGGCAGTCGAGGGCTTCTGCGACGAGCTCGCGTTCGATGCCGAGGCGGCCGCGTTCAGTCGCGGCGAGCCGCCGGCCGCCTTCGGTGCCGGCGCCCCGCCGTGGCCGGGCCTTCGCGCCGCCCTCAGCGCCGCCGCCTGGGACCTGGCCGGCAAGCAGGCGGGCGAGCCCGTCTGGCGCATGCTCGGGTTCCAGCGACCGTCGGTGCGCACGTCGTTCACGATCGCCATCGGAGCGCCGGACGAGATGGTGGCGCAGGCGCGCGCCGCGGAAGGCTTCGGCACACTCAAGGTCAAGCTCGGCTTCGACGGAGACCTCGAGGTGGCGCGGTCGCTGGCGCGCGCCCTGCCCGGAAAGACCCTGCGTTTCGACGCCAACGAAGGCTGGGACCGCGAGCGCGCGGCCCGCGCCGTCGAGACGCTGGCGGGCATGGGCGCGGAACTCGTCGAGCAGCCGCTCCCGGCCGCGGCCGCAGACGATCAACTTTGGCTTCGCGAGCGTTCGCCGCTCCCCCTGTTCGCCGACGAGGCCGTCCTCACGCTGGCCGACCTCGAGTCAATCGCCGAGCTCTACGACGGCGTCGTGGTGAAGCTCGCGAAGGCAGGTGGTATCGCGCACGCCTTCGCGCTCACGTCGGCCTGCCACGGGCGGGGCCTGCAGGTCCTGCTCGGGTGCATGGTGGAGTCGAGCCTCGGCATCGCCGCGGCCCTGCAGATCGCCGGGCTCGCGGACCACGTGGACCTGGACGGCGCCCTGCTGCTGGCCGCGGACCCGTACGAAGGCATCACCGTCGACGGCGACCAGCTGACCGCTTCGGACGAGCCCGGCCTGGGCGTGCGGCCGCGGGGGGAGGGGGCGCGGGACACCGGCGGAGTGGCACGGTGAGACACGGTCTGGTGCGGGGTGCGGCGCTGTGCGCCGCAGCCGTCAGCCCGCCGACGCGCCGCCTGCCCCGGTGAGCTCGGCGACGAGCGCCGCGCCCAGCCGCGAGACCGCCTCATACCCCTCGCCCTCGTTGGTGAGCACCGCAAGCACGATGGTGGCGTCGCCGCGGCGCACGAGGCAGCAGTCGTGGGTGTAACGGCCCTCCGGGGCGTCGTCGCCCAGCTTGCCGGCGTACAGTGCGTCGTCCGGCAGGTAGCGGGCGATGCCGCCGAGGTGCTCGGTCTTCTCCAGCGACGCGACGACGGGCTCGCGTACGGCCACGCTGAGACGCGGTCCTTGCGCGAGCTCTGCCAGCAGCGTCGCCATGTCGCGCGCGCTCGTGGTGTTCTCGCGACCCGCCTCGCGCGCCGCGCCGTCCATCATGGCGCGGCGCAGGCGGGTGGCTGGCAGGCCGAGCTCGGCCGCGAGGGCGTTCGACTTCTCGAAGCCGACGAAGCCGAGCACGATATTGGTCGCGTCGTTGTCGCTGACGGCGAGCGAGAGGTGCACGAGGTCGGCGAGGGTGACCTTCGCCGCGTGGCGGAAGCCGTGCAGCACGCCGGAGCCGCCGACGGCCTGCCAGGGCTGGAAGGCGTACGGCTCGGCCTCGCGCAGGTCACCGCTCTCGACGGCGCGCCAGAACGCAGCGGCGAGCAGCAGCTTGATGGTGCTCCACGACGGCATGACCACGTCGGCGCCGGCGGCGAGTTCGCGACCCGAGGCGAGGTCGCGCGCGCAGTACGCGATCACCGGTCGCCGTCTCGTCTTCCGCCGGCGATGACGCCGCCGGCTCTCGCGGGCCGCACGGTCACGTCACCGCGTGCGCACCGGCATCGACGTGCACGACCTCTCCCGTGATCGCCCGCGACAGGTCGCTCAGCAGGAAGACGGCGGCGTCGGCGACCTCGCCGGCCGTGACGTTGCGGCGCAGCGGCGTGTGGCTCTCGAGCAGGTCGAGCATGCCGCTGAAGTCCTTGATGGTGCGTGCCGCGACCGTGGCGATCGGGCCGGCCGAGACCGCGTTCACGCGGACGCCGGCCGGCCCCAGGTCGGCGGCCAGGTAGCGCACGGAGCTCTCGAGGCTCGCCTTGGCCGGACCCATGACGTTGTAGTTCGGGATCACGCGCCACGATCCGGCGTAGGTCATCGTCACGATGGAGCCGCCCTCGGTCATGAGCCGCTGCGCCTCGCGGGCGAGGGCGATGAGGGAGTACGAGCTGATGTCGTTCGCGGCCGCGAAGCCGGCGCGCGTGGTCTGGACGAACTTGCCCTGGAGGTCCTCGGCGGGTGCCCAGGCGATGCTGTGGACGACGCCGTGCAGGACGGGCATGTGCGCGGCCAGATCATCGACCGCCGCGCTGACCGCCGCGTCGCTGGCGACGTCCAGTTCGATCATGGCCGCGCCTCCGAGCTCGACGGCGAGTCGCTCCACGCGACCACGAAGCCGTTCGGCCTGGTACGTGAGCGCGACGGCTCCGCCCTCGCGGTGGACCGCCTCGGCGACCGACCAGGCGATGGACCGCTGGTTGGCGGCGCCGGTGACGAGCACGTTCTTGCCGCTCAGCAACCCAGCCACGCGCACATCGCCTCCCTTGCAGTCCGGCCTCGTCCTCTGCGTGCGAGAGAGTCTACCCGAGGTACCGACGGCGAACGACGCCCCCGCGCCGTTCGCCGTCGGCCCAGGCCGCTCACTCCACGGTGACGTCCGTCGGGTCGATGTCCTTCGACAGCGGCTCCGCCAGCGCGGGCGCGCCCCGGTAGGTGAAGTGCAGCAGACCGGTCGCGTCTTTGCCGGCCCCCGCGAGCGGGCTTGGCGCGTCGTCTCCCGCGCCTTCGACCGGGAGGAGGAAGAGGAGGTGCAGGAGGTCCGGCAACGCCGGCTGCAGCACGACCGACAGCGTGATCGTCTCGGGCGCGCTCCCCTTGAGGACGCGTTCCACGGCGAACTCCTGGCGTCCGGAGGCGGGCGTCAGGGCGCGCGCGACGACGATTGTCTGGAAGCCCTTCGGGTCGGGGAGGGTCCGTTCGCGAGACGGGGCCACGCCGTCGACGACCGGCCCGCCGGCGCTCTCGGCTGCGCCGAACGACCCCTGCTCGCCTTCGTTCGCCTTCTCCGCGACTCCGGTCGTGAGGGCCTCGTCGGCCGTGCGCTCGACGCCGAGCTGCTGCACGCCGACGATGCCCGCGACCAGCACGAGGGCGATCGCCACGGCCGGGGCGAGGACGCGCAGCCAGCGGGGGCGCCGACGCGCCGCGACCCTCGGCGCCTGCGCGACGAGCTCACGAAGCTCGCCCCACCGGGGGTCGTCCAGGTCGCTGTAGTGATCCGGAGGTGGCGGGACGACCCGTTCCAGACCCGCGGCGACCCCAGTCATCTCCTCGCGCATCGCCGAGAGTCGTCGCCGCAGCTCGGGGTCTCGCTGCGCCGCCGCCTCGAGCTCAGGGTCGGTCCCAAGCCCGAGGACCAAGTGGAGGAGGCGGTCGTCATCGAACGGGCGGCCACGGTCCAACGACCCGCCGTTGCCGGCGGGGCGCCCGCCGGAATGGATGTCGTCGCGTTCGGTCATCGTGTCGCACCCTCGGCTGTGGCCGGGCGGTTCCTCTCGGACTGCCGATCACGCACGGTCATATCTCACGGTCGTACCCGGCTTCGGTCAGCACCTGTCGCAGCCGGGCCAGAGCGGTGTGCAGTCGGGACTTGACGGTGCCCAACGGCACGTCCTGCGCCGCGGCGATGCTCTCCAGCGAGAGGTCGGCGAAGAAGCGGAGCGCGACCGTCTCGCGGAAGTCCGGCGTGAGCTGGTCCAGGGCGGCGCGCAGCGCCGGGTCGGCGGCCGTCGCGTGCTGCGCGGGATCCATTGACGGTGAGGCTGTGCCCGCCGACCGTTCCGCCGCCAGCTGCTCGAGCCGCTCGACCAGCCCGCGTCGCGTCTTGCGCCGCCGGCCTTGATCGCGCCCCGTGTTCAGGATGAGGCGGTAGAACCACGCCAGGAATCGCTCCTCGGCCGGGAGGTCCGCCCGGAACACCTTGATGAAGACCTCTTGCACGGCGTCGTCCACCTCGTCGCAGAGTCCCTGGAGGAAGAGGATGCGGCGCACCTGCGGCGCGTACCTGCGAAAGAACTCGGCACGCGCCTCCGGTTGCGCCCGGCCCATGCGGGCCGCGAGGCCGCCCGGCAACTCGTCGATTCTCTGCCTCCAGAGGGAGTGACGCCTGGCTCGCAGACGGGGTTCGCCGCGACGGGCAGAGTATAGCCGCGTCGCGGCTCCGGGTCGTCAGGGCGGGGAGAGCAGAGCCGGGGAGCCGTCCGGGGGGTCCTGCCCCCTGCCGAGGCGACGGACCTCCTCCTCCAGCTCGTACCCGCTATGCTCGCGCACGCGACGCTTGACCTCGGCGGCCAAGGCGAGGATGTCGGCGGCCGTCGCGCCGTCGAGCGCCACGAGGAAGTTCGCGTGCTTCTCGCTCACGCGGGCGCGCCCCACGGTGAGGCCCTTCAACCCGGCCCCCTCGATGAGACGCGCCGCCGGCAGCTCGCGTGACGGGTTCTTGAAGTAGCTGCCACACGACGAGTACTCGAGGGGATGCTTGCTCCGGCGCAGGCCGGCGTCCTGGGCGATCTCCGCGCGCAGCGCCTCGGGGTCGCCCCGGTCCAGGCGGAACATCGCGGAGAGGGCGACAAGGTCCGGCCGGGTCTTGAACGCGCTGGCGCGGTACTCGAAGGCGAGCTCCGCCGGAGTGGCGCGACGCTCGCGACTACCCTCCAGGACCTGCACTTCGACGAGCACGTCGCTCATCGCGCGTCCGTAGGCGCCCGCGTTGCCGACGATCGCGCCGCCGACCGAGCCCGGTATGTTGCCGGCGAACTCGAGACCGGCGAGACCTTGTGCGGCCAGGTCGGCGACGAGGCCGGGCAGCTCCGCGCCGGCCTCGACGCGGAGCAGGCCGGCGTCGATCTCGTAGCGCTCGTTGCGCGCCAGCACGACGAGGCCCGGCAGGCCTGCGTCACCGACGAGCACGTTGGTCCCCCGTCCGAGCACCGTCAGGGGGATCCCGAGGTCGAGCGCCAGGCGGACGGCATACGCGAGTGCGTTCGTGTCACGCGCCGCGAAGAGGAACTCGGCGGGTCCGCCGACGCCGTAGGCGCAGAGGGGCGCGAGGGGCACGGCCTCCTCGAGGCCGGGCAGCTCGCGCCTCAGGATGTCCCGCAGGTCGTCCACACGAGCATCGTAGCATCGCAGGGCTCCCGGCGGCCGCGCACGGGTCACGGCGCCGACGGGGTCGTGGTCATGCCGCATCGCGTGTCCGGGGGTATGCTTCGCGGGTCACGTCCACAGGAGCAGCCATGACCGAACAGGACACCGCGCCGCCCGCGCCCTTGGGCTTCGAGACCCTGGCGTTGCACGCGGGGCAGGAGCCCGACCCGGCGACCGGGGCGCGCGCCTTGCCGATCTACCAGACCACCGCGTACGTGTTCGAGAGCGCCGAGCACGCCGCGCGGCTCTTCGACCTGCAGGAGCCGGGCAACATCTACACGCGCATCATGAACCCGACGACGGACGTGCTCGAGAGGCGCGTCGCCGCCCTCGAGGGCGGCGTCGCCGCCGTCGCGTTCGCGTCCGGGCAGTCGGCGATCGCGTTCGCCATCCTGAACATCGCCGCTGCCGGCGACCACGTGGTCTCCTCGTCCAGCCTCTACGGGGGGACGCACACGTTGTTCACGCACACCCTGGCGAAGATGGGCATCACGGTCACCTTCGTCGAGCAGGGCGACCTTGATGCAGTCCGCGCTGCCGTGCGCTCCGAGACGAAGCTCCTGTACGTCGAGAGCGTGGGGAACCCGCGCCTCGACACCGCGGACCTCGAAGGGCTGGCCGGGATCGCGCACGAGGCCGGCGTGCCGCTGGTGGTCGACAACACCATGCCGACACCGTACCTGGTGCGCCCGCTCGATCACGGCGCCGACCTCGTCGTCCACTCGCTGACCAAGTTCCTCGGGGGCCACGGCACGTCCATGGGCGGTGTCGTCGTCGACGGCGGCCGCTTCGACTGGGCGGCGAGCGGCCGCTTTCCCGGCCTCGTCGAGCCCGACGCGAGCTACCACGGGCTCAGATATGTGGAGGCGTTCGGCGACGCCGCGTATGCCGTCAAGTTGCGCGTGACGATGCTCCGCGACGTCGGCGCGGCGCTCTCGCCCTTCAACGCCTTTCTCATCACCCAGGGTGTCGAGACGCTGCCGTTGCGCATGGAGCGGCACAGCGAGAACGCCCAGGCTGTGGCCGAGTTTCTCGAAGCGCACGAGAAGGTCGGCTGGGTGACCTACCCCGGTCTGCGTTCGTGCCCGTGCCACGATCTCGCGGTCGAGTACCACTACCGGGGGCTGTATGGGGCGATGATCGGCTTCGGGATCGCGGGTGGCCGTGAGGCCGGGCGTCGGTTCGTCGAGGGGACGAGGCTCCTGTCGCACCTGGCCAACATCGGCGACGCGAAGTCCCTGTGCATCCACCCGGCCACGACGACGCACGCGCAACTCACGCCCGACGAACAGGGCGCCGCCGGGGTCACCGACGATTTCGTGCGCCTGTCGATCGGTCTCGAGACCGTCGGGGACATCCTGGGCGACGTCGCCCAGGCGCTGGACGCGGCCTGACGGCCGGTGAGCGTGACGGCACCGGCGGGCCTCCTGCTCCGCTACAATCGCGAGCCATGAGTGACGTCAGAAGGACATCGTCCTTGGAGATCGGCGACGTGCCGGCGGGCTTCGGCGACGACGTCGGCTCGGCTGGCATCGTGCGCACGAAGCACGTCACGTTCGACCAGCCGGGCCGGACGCTCAGCCTCGAGGGCGGCGGCGAACTCTGGCCGGTGACCATCGCCTACGAGACGTACGGCACGCTGAGCAAGACGCGCGACAACGCCATCATGGTGTTCCATGCGCTGTCCGGGGACGCCCACGCCGCGGGGCGTCGCAGCACCAATGACAAGCGGGCCGGCTGGTGGGACATCGTCATCGGGCCGGGTAAGGCGCTGGACACCGACCGGTACTTCGTGATCAGCGCCAACGTCATCGGCGGCTGCAGTGGCTCGACCGGCCCGTCCTCGATCGATCCCGCAACGGGCAAGCCGTACGGCACGCGCTTCCCCATCATCACCATCGCCGACATGGTCGAGGCCCATCTGCTGCTGCTCGACCACCTCGGCATCGACAAGCTGCTCGCCGCCGTGGGCGGGTCGATGGGCGGCATGCAGGTCCTCGAGATGGCCGTGTCGCATCCCGACCGGCTGCACCTGGTGGTCGCCCTGGCGACCGCTGCCCGGCAGCCCACCCAGGCGATCGCCTTCAACGAGGTCGGGCGCCAGGCGATCATGGCCGACCCGGACTGGCGCGACGGCCACTACTACGGCGGCAAGCCGCCGTCCAAGGGCCTTGCCGTCGCGCGCATGGTCGGCCACATCACGTACCTCTCGGACGAAGCCATGCAGGAGAAGTTCGGCCGTCGCCTGCAGGACATCCAGCAGTACACGTTCACGTTCGACGCCGATTTCGAGGTCGAGAGCTACCTGCGCCATCAGGGGCTGGCGTTCACCAACCGCTTCGACGCCAATACGTATCTGTACATCACGCGGGCGCTCGACTACTTCGACCTCTCGCGCCGTCACGGCAGCCTCGTCTCGGCGTTCCGCGAAGTGAAGTCACGCTTCCTCGTGCTGTCGTTCTCGAGCGACTGGCTCCACCCGCCGTACCAGCTCAAGGAGATCGTCAGCGCTCTGCGCGCGACGCACAAGCACGTGAGCTACTACGAGGTGTCGAGCCGCTACGGCCACGACGCCTTCCTGCTCGAGCGCGAGAAGATGGAAGGCGTGATCGGCGCCTTCCTCGCCAGCGGCGCACGGTCCTTCGCCCCGTAAGAGAGCCCCGTGCCGCGCATCGACTACAAGCTCATCGAGGACCTCGTCCCGGAAGGAGCGACGGTGCTGGACCTCGCCTGCGGGGACGGCCAGCTTCTCGCCGAGCTGGTCCGCGAGAAGCACGTCCGCGGCAGCGGCGTCGAGATCTCGCAGGCGGCGGTCGAGGCCTGCGTCAGCAAGGGACTGTCGGTCTTCCACGGCGACCTGGACGAAGGGCTCGCCGACTTCCAGGACGGCTCTCACGACGTCGTTGTCCTGAGCCTCAGCCTGCAGCAGCTTCGACGCCCGCGGATGATCGTCAGCGAGATGACCCGAGTCGGCCGTCTGGCGATCGTCAGCTTCCCCAACTTCGCCCACTGGGCGGTCCGCGCGCAGCTCTTCTTCCTCGGCCGCATGCCGGTCTCGAAGGAGATCCCGTATCAGTGGTGGGACACGCCGAACATCCACCTCTGCGCGATCCGCGACTTCCGCAAGCTGTGTCGCGAGGAGGGCCTGTGCATTGAGCATGAGGTCTACCTGCGATCGCTCGACGCGCCGCCACCCCGGCGCCAGATCGCGCCCGACCTCATGGCGCGCATCGCGATCTTCGCCGTGACGCGCTGCTGAAGGCGTCCGGCTTGTCGCCGACGGCGCCCGGGTCGCGCCGGAGGGGGCCGGCGGGTATAACCCTTCATACAACACAAGGGGAGCGCGCCCCGTGGCCCGAGCGCCGCTGAGGACTCGCTTCACAGAACAGCAGGAGGAAGCAGTGCCTCAAGGCAAGGTCAAATGGTTCTCGACCGAGAAGGCCTACGGGTTCATCGCGCAGGAGGACGACAACGATATCTTCGTGCACGTCACCGGACTCGCCCCCGGCGTGACGTCACTCGAGACCGACCAGCTCGTGGAGTTCGAGGTCACGCAGGGCCGCAAGGGTAACCAGGCCGCCAACGTGCGGCCGGCCACGGCCGCGGCGCCCGAGGCGACAGAGCCGGAGGCCGCGGCGCCCGAGGCGACAGAGCCGGAGGCAGAGCCGGAGATCGCGGCGACGGAGGACGAAGGCGCCGAGGAACCGGCTGACGACGACCTTCCGGACAGCGCCGAGTAAGCGCCACGCACACCTGACGACCGGCGGGGGTGGCCGCGGGACCGGGCTCGGCCGGTCCGGCGGCCACCCCCCTGTCTGCCCGGGGACTCCATCGGGTACGATGCTCGTGGCACGCCTGTGAAGGAGGGGCACATGCTCGAGCGCGTCCACTGGCTCGGTCACGATTCGTTCCGTCTCGACGGCAGCAGCGTCGTCTACATCGACCCGTGGAAGCTGCCGCTGGGGCAGCCCACGGCGCACGTCGTCCTGGTCACGCACGACCACTACGACCACTACAGCGCCGACGACATCGCTCGCGTCGCCGGTCCCGACACGGTGGTCGTGGGCCCGTCCGCGGTGACGGCGAAGGTCCGGGGCCAGGCGACGCGCACGATCCGCCCGGGTGAGACGCTTGAAGTCAACACCGCGACCGTAACGGCGGTGCCGGCCTACAACGTCGACAAGTTCAAGCAGCCCGGGGTCGTGTACCACTCCCGGGACGCCGGTCACGTCGGGTACATCGTCGCGATGGACGGGATGCGCATCTACCACGCCGGCGACACCGACGCGATCCCCGAGATGGAGGCCGTCGACGTGGACGTCGCGTTGCTGCCGGTCGGCGGGACGTACACCATGACGGCCGAGGAGGCGGCGCGCGCCTGCACGATGCTCCGGACGGCAGTCGCGGTGCCCATGCACTTCGGGGACATCGTGGGCTCAAGGGATGACGCCCGGGTCTTCGAGCGTCTGTGCACAGTGCCCGTGACCATCCTCGACCCCGAGAGAGACTGAAGCGAATCGCCGGCGGCAGCCTGACGAGGAGGATGCGATGGACGTCGTTCACGCCGTGCCCACCGAGAGCCTGTCGGAGAAGCTGAGCGTCCAGCGTCTCAGCGACGTGCTGGAGCTCTCGCAGATGCGCGCCAACGTCTACACGCTTGCCGAGGGCTCCATGTTGCGGCACCTCCACCGCGAGCAGGAGGAGTTCTACCTCGTCCTCGACGGAACGGCCATGATCGACGTCGACGAGGCGCGGTACAAGGTCGGCGAGCGCGACGCGCTCGCCGTTCCGGCCCGCGCCTGGCACAGGGTGTCCAACGTCGGCGTTGGTCCGCTCACCTTCCTCGTCGTGGCCGCTCCGCCGACGGCCGACGACGCCGAGATCGCGACCGGCTGAGGGGTCCCGCGGGCGCGGCCGGGTCATGGTCGGCATCGACGAAGACGCTCCCTCGGTCGTGCTGGTCGCGCACGACGGGCAGGTCTTCGACCTCGGGGCTCCCGGACAGCACCTCGTCGTCTTCTTCATCGAGGACGCGAGCGGTGCGCGCAGTATCGGCCAGGCCGTGGACTTCAACGACCACCTCGCGGGGTTCAGACAGCTCGGTGTGCAGGCCGTGGGGGTCGGTATCGACCGCCCCGGACTGATCGCCGGCCTGGCGTCGGCGCACGATCTGGGCTGTCCGCTGGTCAGTGACGCGGAGCGCACTGTCTGTCGTGCCTTCGGCGTAGTCGGCACCCGCCGTGGCCGCCCACGCGCGGCCACCTTCATGATCGACAGGTCGGGGCTCGTGAGGCGCATCTTCGCCGACGTGCCCCCATATGGGCACGCGCGGGACGTGCTGAGCGAGGCCGAGGTCATGTGGGGCGGCTACTGACGCGGCGCCGGTCCCGCACGAGGCGATCCAGGACCCGTGAGCGAAAGGGGAGAAATGCTGAAAGAGGGCGACAAGGCGCCGGCTGTGACCGGGACGTCTTACGACGGCGCGACCTTCGACCTGGGAGCGCCTGGCAAGCCGACCGTCCTGTTCTTCTATCCGAAGGCCAACACCGGGGGCTGAACGCTCGAAGCCGTTGAGTTCAACGGCCTGCTGGACGAGTTCGACAAGCTCGGTGTGCAGGTGGTCGGTGCGAGCGTCGACAAGCCCGCCGCCAACCAGAAGTGGGCGGTCAAGTACTCCCTACGCATGCCGCTCATCAGCGACCCGGGCGACCACGTCGTGGCGAGCGCGTTCGGCGTGGCTCGCCCGATGGTCGGTGTCGCGAAGCGCACGACCTGGCTGATCGACGCCGACGGCACCTTGCGCAAGATCTTCCCCAAGGTGACGCCGAAGGGGCACGCCGCGAACGTGCTCGCGGCGGTCCAGGAGGTGTGGGGGTAGCGCAGGCCGCCGACGGGGGTGCGAGCGGCGGCGGGGGCGGGATACGCCCGCCCCCGCCGCCGTGTCATGTCTCGTCGTCGAAGGGCAGACGGCCGTCGCCGCCCGGCTCGACGCCGCCCGCGACGGGCTCTCCCGCGGCGGGCGCATCGCCGACGTAGACGAAGGCCTCGAGCATCCGGCTGAAGGCAGTCCACCGGTCGCCAGCAGAGGCCGCCCGTTCGGCGTCGTCCGCCGCGGCGACGCGCGCCGTCATGTCGTCGCAGAAGTGCACGACGATGGCCTCGCGCGTCATGGGTACGACCGGGCTGCCCTTCTCCTTCTCGCCGTGGTGGGCGACGATGATGTGGCGCAACCGAGCCGACAGCTCGGCGGGGAACCCCTCGACCTCGGCTATGAGGCCGCGGACGATCTCGTGACCGAGTACGATCTCGCCGTGAAGGCGTCCGGCGTCGGTGAAGCCTGGGGCGAACGGGTCGCTGGAGTAGCTCGCGACCTTGCCCACGTCGTGCAGAAGGGCGCCCGCGACAACGAGGTCGTGATCCACGGTCGGCAGTCGCTCGGCGACGGCGGCCGCGACCTCCGCGACCACGACGGAGTGCTCGAGCAGCCCGTGACGGTACGCGTGGTGGTTGCGCACCGCCGCCGGGACGACGGCGAAGGTCCGTCCGGGTTCCCGCTGCGGGTCGAAGGCGCGCTCCAGCATCCGCCTCATGTGCGGTCCGGCGACGGCGACGACGAGCGCCTCGAGCCGCTCGCGCAGCTCATCTACGCCGATGGGCGACACCGGGATGAGCGTGGCAGGGTCGTAGTCGCCCTCCTCGAGGACGCGCAGGCGATCGACCACGAGTTGCGCCCCCCACTTCGGGTCGATCTTGTAGCGGCCGCGGACCTTCACGACCCGGCCGGGCGCCAGTGTGTCGAGCACCTCATCGGAGGGTTCGAAGTGGACGGCCTTCACCTGCCCTGACGAGTCCAGAAGGGTCAGGTTGACCATGGTGCCGCCGTTCTTCGTCGTCCTTACGTCGCGCTCTGGGCAGACAAAGTAGCTCGTCACGGTCTGTCCGTCGACGAGGTCGGCGGCGTACGTCTTTTCGTCGGGCGCCTCGCGCCCTGCGTCGCCCGGCGCCTCGGGCCACGCGTCGCTCAATCTCATGGGGCCTCCCAGGTCGTCGGCAAGACTAGCAGACGTCGCACGGAGACCCGAGCGTCACGACGGTGACGTTCGGCGGCGGGCGGCGCCCGTCAGTCCTCGGCCTTGAGCCGCTCGATCTCCGCCTGCTTCTCGGCCACGGCCTTCTTGGCCTCGCGCGCCTTGGCGACGACGGCGTCGAGGCCCGCATGCGTCAGCTCGCCCTTCTCGACGAGGCCGAACACCTCGCGCCCCAGCGCTTCCATGGCCTCACTGACGTCGCCCTTGAGCGAGCGCAGCTTGACCTGCGCCGCGCCGACCTTTCCGGCGCGTTCCGCGTCACCCGCCAGGTCCTCGGCCTTGTCCTTGATGCTGTCGAAGATGCCCATGCGCCCTCCTAAGCTCCATGGTCCCCAATGGTTACACGTCTAGTATGCACTTCTTGCGTCAGTTACGTACCCCGATCCGGCCGCCCTCGCTCGCCGCGCTCGCGCCAGGCCGCCAGCACGACCAGCAATCCGCCGGCGATGGCCACCACGAGGACGAGCGGCAGCGCCGCGTCGGCTCTGAAGAGGACGCCGCCCAACACCGCTCCTCCAGCCATCGGAATGCCCATCATGGTGTCGAAGAGGGCGAAGCCCCACGCCAGGGGGATGTCTCCGAACGAGCGTCCGACGACCCCAGTGGCGAGGAAGCGAAAGGTGTCGTAGCCGCCGCAGAGGAACATGGCCACGGCCCAGGCGTACGGCGACCCGCCCCCCAGGAGGAGCAGGGTGCCCGCGCACATCAGGCTGAGCACGACGGCGGCTCCGGCGCGCGTGCCGCGCAGATCCGCGATGCGACCGCTCACGGGGGTCAGTAGAGCGGTGCCGAGCGCCGTGAGTGCGGCGTAGACGCCCAGCGCCCCGTACCCTTGGCCGTGCACCACCGAGAGGTACGGCGTCAGGAACGCTTGGCCGACGTACACGGCGAGGAAGCCGGCGAGGAAGAAGGCGACGTAGCGGCGGAAGCCTCGGTTCTCGCGGACCACGGCGGGCCGGAGCGGGGCCCGATGCTCCTGCGAGGGGATGTGGCCGATGAGTGTGGCGGCCATGGACGACGCGGCGTAGAGCACGGCGCTCAGCCAGAACACCGCGTGCATACCGTGGCGATCGGCGATGAAGCCACCGGCCAGGGGTGCGACGACGAGACCCGCCGGGTACGACGCGAACACGAGGGTGATGTTGCGCGCGACGCGCTCCGGTTCGGAGTGCAGGGTTATGTACGACTTGAAGGCGGGGTTGTTGGCCATGGCGAGGCCGGAGAGGATCAGCCCGGGGACCAGCCACTGCCAGGACGGCGCCAGCGCGAAGCAGACGGCTGCGGCGACGGGGAGCCACCACACGACGACGATCACCGTCTTGAGCCGGAAGTGCTGGGCTGCCCACGCCCCGGGGATGTTGCCCGCGGCGATGCAGGCAAGCATCACGGCGTTCAGCACGCCGATGGTCGCCCGCGAGGCCCCGAGGTCCATCGCGTAGACGAACAGGAGCTGCAGGTAGAGGCCGATGCCCAGCCCGTACAGCAGGTTGGCGGCGCTGAGCAATCGCAGGTCGCGGTCGAGTCGGGGCACGGGCCTCCCGGAGGGACGGGCGGGACGGTCAGATTCTACGGCGCCCGTCGGGGGGGCCGCGACTCGGTAGCCGTGCGCGGCGCAGGGCTGCAGGTCGCCGTGTGCGCCGCACGCACCGGCTTTGGGCGCGCCTGAGGGGACGAGTGCTCGCCCGGCCGGTGGAGAACGGGCGCCTGATGCGGCAAGCTGTACGCGAAGGCGAAGGGGACGGTGATGCGCGATGAGCGAAGAAAGGGGACCGGCCGGCGACGACGCCCGCGAGCGCGTCGAAGCGCCGGCAGACGACGAGGTGACAATGCCGCTCGGAGGCATGGCTCTGCGCGACGGCGTGCTCCTGCAGAGCCCGGGTTTCTGGGCCGCAGCCGTGCGCACCGACGAAGGCGGTATCCGCGTCGTTTCGGGGCGCAGACCGCGCGTCCCCGGGCGTCGGGCGTTGAGCGCCGTGCCGCTGGCACGCGGCCTCGTGCGCCTGGGTGAGTCCCTCGCTGTGCTGCCCGCGGTGCGTCGTGCCACGGGCGCACCTGTGCTGCCGCAGGAGGACCCACGGCTGCTGGCGGCGACGCTCGGAGGCGCTGCCGCCACCGTGGCGCTGCGCCGCGGTGGCGCCCGGGCGCCCATCGCCCGTGAGGTGGCGGTCGCCGGCGTCGCGCTGCTGCCCGTCTTTCTCGCGATGCGCGACTCGAAGCTGGCGCGGTACCACGGCGCGGAGCACAAGAGCATCGCCGCCTTCGAGGCGGCGATGCGCGGCGAAGCGCCGAACGGCGTGGACGCGGCTCAGGGGGCGGCCCGCGAGCACGAGCGCTGCGGCACCAACCTCATGGCGCCGCTCGTCGCGACCAACCTTGCGGCGGGCCTCGCCCTTCGGGCGGCCGGCAAGGAACGCCAACCGCTCGCGACGCTTCTCGCAAGTCTCGTCTCGTTGGGTACCGCGATGGAGGTCTTCTCCTGGATGTCCCGGCACCGGGAGCACCCGCTCGCGGGAGTGCTTGGGCGGCCGGGGGTCGAGCTCCAGCGCCTGTTCACGACGAGCGAGCCCACGAAGGACCAGCTCGACGTGGCGCACGCCGCATTGCAGGAGCTCCTGCGGCTGGAGGGCCGGGCGCCCCGCGCAGTGACGGCGTGAGGTTGGGGGAGTCGAGCCAGGCTGCCGGCCGCCGGGGACCGTCTTTTGTGCCGGTCGCGGCGCTCGCCCGCAGAGACGGCCGCTCAGTCGGCGGGCCGGCGCTCGGCGAGCCTCTTGGCGCGCCGTCGCCGTGCCGCCTCGAACCATTCCTTCTGCTGCGCGCTGCGTGGCGTCAGCCGGGGGACCTCGATGGTCTCCCCGTCGTCGCCGAGGGCCACGAAGACGAGGTAGGCCGACGCGCAGTGGGTGATCACGCCCGTCGTCAGGTCCTCCGCCTCGACCCGGACACCGACCTCGATCGACTTCGTGCCTGTGTAGTTGATGTTCGCCTTGAGTGTGACGAGGTTGCCGATCTGCACCGGGTAGAGGAAGTCGATACGGTCGATGGCGGCGGTGACGACGCGCGTGCGACAGAACCGGAAGGCGCAGGTGCCCGCCGCCTCGTCGATGAGCTTCATGATCACGCCACCGTGGATGTTGCCCATGAAGTTGGCGTCGGCCG
>DDYF01000012.1 GCA_002347645.1 Thermoleophilia bacterium UBA2241
CACAACTTGACGCACACAACCGGCAGCCTGATCACGGCGCGGGATGCCGGCCGGACAGGAGAGCCGTGGGCGCCACCAGGCCGGAGTCCAGCCGAACAACGTGCTCCACATGCGCCCGCTGCGCTGGAGCGGCGCCTCCGGATCGGGCAGCTCACACGGCGGCCGCTCCGGCGGCCTGTCGCCGGCGCGCCGGCCGCAGGCGTGACAGGTGTACTCGCTCATAGCTTCTCCCGGAGTTCGCCATTCGGTGTGACGTAGCGCGGCTCGCCTCGCCTGTGGACGATCCACACAGACAACGCGAGGGCGATCACAAGGTCGTCGTGGTCGGATTCCTTCTTCGCCTCGAAGGTGAGACGTCCGGCCTTGCTCTGCTTGAGAGTAAAGGCCCGCAGCTCGCGCTCGAGCGCGTCCGCCTGCGGGAGCCCTGGCGGCATGACGAGGCGCCGCCGCTCGAAAAGGGAGAGCAGACGAGCTACCACGTCCCCCTTGTGCGCCGTGCGGCTGCCCCGGCGCCGCGCGAGGTCGCTCGAGAAGCCGCCTGTGAGCGTGATCCTCTTCGGCCACAGTTCACCCAGCCGGCCGGCCTTGTAGGCCTCTGTGAACATGTCCGCCACGGCGGCGCCGACGCCGGTAGCGTCGAGCACAAGCTGAGCCACACCATCGAAGTCGGGCGTCTGCATCAGCTCGGCCACCTGGTCGACGATCACAGGGTACGGCGTGCCGAGAGACCAGCGCTGGACGTGGCGCACGTGAAACTCGTCGTGCACGTCCCGGCCCTCGCAGGTGTATGCGTCGTCGGGCAGCGTCGGCTCTTCGAAACTCTCCCACTCAGCCGGGACTGGACAGACCACCTGCACGCGCTCGGTCACGACGAGTGCCGAGTAGTCGCGCGCCTGGCCCAGGTCGAGCCCCACTGTGAAGTTCGCCACGGCTCACGCTCCTGTCGGGAAGAGAGGGCGCACGCGGGCGTCGTACATCGCTCGCAGGTGCTCCTCAGTGAAGAGCTGCGCGCTCGTCTCGGCGAACGCGCAGTCGTACTCCTGTCGGTAGAACCACTCGCCGAGCGCGGCCCGCTCTTCGGCCAGGAACGTCGGCGAGATGCGCGGGCACTCGGACGCCGGCACCCTCACGCGCTTCCAGACGGCCCCGCCGTTCTCCCAGGCCTCGAACCACCACCCGCGCCGGCCCCACGGCGTCGAGAGCGCCACGAGCTGCCCGCCGGAGACGGCAAGCATGGGACGCACGGCCGCTATCGTCTCGTCAGGCACGCGCGAGGCCTCGTCAACCACGAGCAGGCGCACGGCCGAGAACGAGCGGATGGTGCCCTCAGTACCCGGGAGGCTCACGATCCGGCTGCCGTTCTCCAGCGTCAGAGAGAGCGCATTCTCACTCTCAGAGGGCACAGGACGGCCGAGAGAGCGGTAGACGGCTGTGACCTTGCGGAAGACCTCTTGCGACTGCCTGAGGGACGGGGAGAGCAGGAGCGTGAGGCTTCCCGGCTCATAGACGGCGACGTGAGTAGCCTTCACTGCCGATGTCGTGCTCTTCCCGCTCTGCCGGCAGCAGTTCAGGAGCAGGCGTGGGTGATCGGTCCTCAGCACTTCCGCTTGCCAGGGATCGGGGTCCATGCCGATGCCGCTCGCGAGCTGCACGGGGTCAAGCGCACGGGCCAGGTCTACGGCAAGCCGGCTCACGTGGTCTCCCCCGCTTCCAGCTCGAGCAGGCGCCCGGAGACGATGGCCCGGGCGTCCGGGTACGGCGTGAGGGCAGACAGCAGCGCGTCACGCACCGTGTACCACTCAGGCGTCGTGAGCAGGTTGACCGTCACCTGAGGCCGCGTGTCCAGCTCGCCGGTCGCCTTGCCTAGCAGCTCGAGCAGGGCGCGCAGCTCCTTCAGAACGTTCAGCGCTTGCGAGGCCTTGCCCTCTTCTGAGGCAGTGGCGAACATCGTCTCGGCGCGCCCTATCAGCGTCTCGATCCTGTCCAGCAGTGAGGCACGACGTTCGGCCTGCTCCTGTGACTGCATCGCTGCGAGGGCAGCGCTCAGGTGGTTGTGAGCGTGGCGCGAGACTGACGACGACGACAGCCCGTAACGCCTGGCGAGCGCGCGGACGGGCTCGCCGGAAACGAGCGCCGCGTCGATTGCGTCCCGCTCCGGATGTTCACAGACTGTGCAGGCGCGCGGCACTCTCAGCCCTCACCTGCGAACAGTAGATTCGCAGCGTTGCGCGCGCTGAGCAGGCACTTTCTGAGCACGCGGCGGCCTCTGTACTCCTCCCGTACTCGGCGTGTGACGGGCGCGCCGCTTGCTGCCGCTTCAAGCCGCTTCATTCGCTCGGCTCGTCCGCTGCCTCTAGCTCGGACTTCACAGCAGAATCCGTGCAGGCCGCTCCCATCTGCAGCTCGTTGAGCGCGAGATAGCCGGCTGCCGCCTGGCGCACGGTCCCGTCGTGGTGCTGTGCGTTCGCCTCAATGGCGACCTTGCAGACGTCGCGGTGAACCTCCGGCGCCCTGCGCTCGCCACGGGCTCGCAGGTAGCTCTCCCCCCATGATCCGGTCACGACGGCGGCCAGCTCATCGTGCCGCTGTGCCAGCTCGAGCATCGCAACGCCTGGCGACGGCGAGGTGTCGAGGATCATGCGCGCCTCATCGCGCGCCAGCAGTTCGCGCTCCTTCGCCACTCTCGGCAAGGCCGCGTACTCCAGCTCGCGCCGCAACAGCTCGAGACTCAGAGCCCGCTGCTCTCGCAGCGTCGAGAGCTCCGCCTGCGCAGTGTCCTTCAGCTCGCGCTCGAGACGCTGGCGGCCCTCAGGATAGGCCAGGTCGTTCGCGCGGACCTCGCGTACCTTGCCCACCGTCTCGCGGGCCAGCGTGTGCATCTTCCCGCCGGTCTCCTTGAAGGCCTTGAAGGCCGCAGCGACGCCGGGCGTCGTGCTCTCGTAGCGCGTGCGCCACGAGTCGATGTGCGCGTGCTCGTCCGCGAGGATCCGCGCGCGAAGCTCCTGGAGCTGCTTGCTGACGTGACTCACGATGCCTCACTCCTTGTCCGGGTCGGGCTCAAACGGGATGTACGGTCTCAGTGCGCCGAGGCGCTGATACAGGCGCTTGGTGATGATCTCGCGGGCATCGCGGTACCGTGGAGGCGAGTACAGCTCGAGGCGCGTGAGGATGGTCCTCACCTGGGCGTCGGACTTCACGGCAGCGTCTACCAGGCTCGCCAGCTCGTCGATCAGCGCGTTGATGGTCCACAGCTCGGCCGCGAGCTGAGGGGCCACGTCGAGCAGACGAGCGCGAGCCTCTTCGATGCTCTCCATCAGTCCTCCACCGTGAGATGGTCGGCCAGACGCTTCGCAAGACCGCGCGCGGCTGCCCGCTGCAGCGCGCTCAGGTCGGCGCCGCCGGCAGGCGGGTCAAGTGCTCTCCGGGGTGCTCCTGGTGACGGCGGAGCGCTGCTCCGCGCTGTTCCGCGCTGTTCTTCGTTGCTCTCCTCCCCTGAGGGAAGTTCAGGAGAGGGAAGTTCAAGAGAGGGAAGTTCATGCGAGGCTGTAGCGGAGTACGGTGGTACACCGGTGCGGAGTACGCTGGTACACCGGTACGGGGTATGGACGTACTCCGCTACGGTTTCCGGGTGCGCCTCCGCGCCCTCACCTGTGGATAACTCGTCCAGCGGTACCTCAGCGTACTCCGCTACAGGCTCAAACTTGCCCCACTGGGAGGGGCGCGTGCAGACGTTCAGGACGTCGGGGCTCCGCCCCGCACCCTGGCGCACGACTTCGACCACGCCGTTGTCCACGAGTGACGGCATGGCTTTCTTGACCGACCATCGGCTGAGACCGCTGTACTTCGCGATCGTGGCTTGGCTGATCGTCGCGCCGGCATGGTTCTCCGCCGGGTAGTACCCCCACGTGAAGCGCACGATCACGAGCACCACCTTGAGCTGTGCGAGCGTGAACGGCGCGGCCACGATGGCGTCGTACAGGTGGCGCGGTACATCGACGTAGCCACCTGGTACGCGAGGCTTCGCGCGTGACTTGCGCTCAGAGCCCACACGATCACGACTCCGCAGTCGCGCACTCGCCACCCGGCGGCGCCTGGTCGGGCTTCGCGCCTATCCACGCCAGGAACACCGGCAGGGACAAGAGCCGGCGGCGACCTAGCTTGAGGCAGAGGCCGGCCGGCGCCTCGTCAGAGGCCATGAAGCGGTACCAGCTCGAGCGCGAGACCTTGGCGATCTTCCAGGGCTCGGCCTCGTCACACGTGACGACGACCTCACCCGCAAGGTACGCAGCCTGAAGGTCGCGCAGCGTCACGCCCGCGCCTCCTGCTCAAGACGCGCCAGGACGCGCGCAAGCGCCAAGGCCTGAGCGGCCCGAGGAACGCGCTCCGCGTTCTCGTAGCGCCACAGAGCGGCCTCGGACACGCCAGCCGCCCGCGCCTCCTCTCGAAGTGAGACGCGAGCCGCCAGCCTGATCTCACGAGCCCTGCCGCTCGCGAACTTGTCACGCACTGCGGCGATCTGCCGGAGTTCCCGTGCCGTCAACGCGGCCTCCCTTCCCGTCTCTCTTGCATGACGAGAGGAAAGCACGAAGCCGCGCGCGTGCCTGAATAATCTTAGGCCTTACCGTTGGGATGACGATTCGAGCCTGCACGCTGCCCGCTTGGCGTCCATCGGGAGCACTCGTCAGGCTCGATGCAGCAGACACCCTGCCTAATCCAATGGGACTGGAGCCTCACTCCGCCTTGATGTACTGTGCTATCATGACTCGCAAAGCTCGCAAAGCTAGAAAGGAGTGGTGCATGGTTGAAGAGGAGTACGTGAGCACGGAGAAGGCGGCCGCCATGCTTGGCGTCACGTCGGCGGCCGTGCTGACCTGGGCGACGGCCGGCCGCCTGCCGGGCGCCTTCCGTACACCCGGCGGCGAGCGTCGTGGCGGCGACTGGCGGATTCCGGTCTCGACCATCGAGGCGTTCAAGAGCGGAGAGCGATCCAAGGGGGATGAATGACGGGACACGTGCGACAGCGGGGCGGCCGCTGGGAGGTAGTCCTCGAGCACGGCGAGCAGCCGGCCTGCGCCTGCCCTGACTGTGTGGACAAGCGCGGGCGTCGGCGCCGGTACTGGATGATGGACGGCGCGCCCGACTCCTGCCCGCAGTGCGGCGGACCGATGGAGGACTTGACCGCGCGAAGGCAAGAGCTTCTGCCGTCGCGCTACCCGACGAAGAAGCTGGCCGCGAAGGCGTTGCGCGATGCTCTCACTGAGCGCGAGCGCGGCGAGTGGGTCAAGCCTGTCGATCTCACGCTTGGCGCGTACCTCGTGGAGCATTGGCTGCCGACGTTGGACGCGCTCGAGCTGCGACCGAACACGAAGCTCGCCTACCGACTGCACGTCGAGAAGCGCATCGTGCCGCACCTGGGCGCTACGCCCTTGCAGCAGCTCAGCTACAGCGACGTCGTGCGCCTGCACGCGAAGCTCGCCAGCGAGCCCGGCCCGCGGGGAAACGTCCTCTCCCCCGCTTCGCGCCGTGCCGTGCTGGCCGTGCTGCACAAGGCGCTCGGGGAGGCCGTCAAGGCCGGACTCCTGAGGACCAATCCGGCGACAGGTGTGAAGTACCCGCGAGTGGAGCGGCGCCGGCGGCTGAACACGTGGTCAGAGGCCGAACTCGACAAGTTCCTCACGGCCACGCGGCGTGATCGGCTCGCGCCGCTGTGGATGCTCCTTGCGAAGACCGGAGTCCGTCGCGGCGAGGCCTTGGGGCTCCGCTGGTCCGACGTGGACCTCGAGGCCGGATCGGTCTACCTACAGCGCTCGCGTCACCAAGTGGGCTACGCGGTAGTCGAGGGGCCACTGAAGGGAGGCGAAGGACGCCACGTCCGGATCGGCGCCGGCACGATTGCCGCACTGAAAGCGTGGCGCGCCAGGCAGAACACGGAACGCCTCGAGTGGGGCGCGGCCTGGGCCAACACCGGCCACGTCTTCACGCGCGAGGACGGCGCTCCTTGGCATCCGAACAGGATCACTGAGCTGTTCGGGGAGGCTGTCAAGGCCTCAGGCGTCAAGCGCATCCGCGTTCACGACCTGAGGCACACGCACGCGACACTGTGGCTCATGGCCGGCGGGCATCCCAAGGTGCTACAGGAACGCCTGGGCCACAAGAGCATCAAGATCACGATGGACACGTACTCCCACGCGCTGCCCACGATGCAGGAGAGCATCGCGGACGTGCTCGACTCCAAGGTGTACGGCGAGGCGCGCTAGTGCCGAAGCTCGGAGTACAAACGGAGTACAATCGGGCACCCAACCGCCCGAGAGAGAAGAACGCACATGCCCCTGAGCAGGGGATTATTGAGGCTTTGGTAGCGGCGGCAGGACTCGAACCTGCGACACGCGGATTATGATTCCGCTGCTCTGACCAGCTGAGCTACGCCGCCACCGGCGGGAAGAGGATGATACCACCGGCTCGGCGGCGCCCTCAATCCGGTGTCGGCAGCCGTGCCGGGGCCGTCCAGGACGCGCTCCGCTCAGCCTCGGCGGCGGTTGAAGTCGTGCCCCCTTTCCTCTAGCATCGGCCTGCTCCCGGGGGAGTGCCCGAGTGGCTAAAGGGGGCGGACTGTAAATCCGTTGGCGCAGCCTACCTAGGTTCGAATCCTAGCTCCCCCACCAGCGAGCCCGGTTAGCTCAGTCGGCAGAGCACCTCCATGGTAAGGAGGGGGTCCACGGTTCGAGTCCGTGACCGGGCTCCATCCTCTTTCCCTCCAAAACGGCACTGTTCGTCTCTTTCTCCTTCACGGACTACTGTACACGTCTGCTACCCGTCTGCTACTCTTCTCCGAAGCCAACGGATGGGAGGCGGTCGTGAGCATCACACCGGCGAAGCGCAAGAGCGACGGCGCAATCGTCCCCAACACCTACGACGTCAAGGTCTACAACCGCGTCGCCGTCCCCGGCGCACGCCCCAGGCCCACCTGCAAGCGCGTCGTCGGCATCAGGGCGGCGAGGAGCTTGGAGGCGAAGCTCCTGGCCGAGCGCGACCGCGGCCTACGGCTCGACTCCTCGATGACCCTCGCCGACTACGTGGAGGAGTGGCTCGCCGTGACGCGGCCGACCGTCGCCCATCGCACCTTCGAGAACTACGAGACCCGCCTGCGTCGCTACGTCCTGCCGGCCATCGGCAGCATGAAGCTCGGCAGCATCAGCGCCATGCACATCAGGCGCCTGTACGCCGACCTGCAAGCGACCCTTCATGGCACCAGCCGCCAATCCGTGCACCGGACGCTGCGCCTCGTCTTCTCGGCCGCCATCTTCGACGGCGTGATCCATCCGAGCGCGGACCCGATGCGCAAAGGGGCGGGCGGCGTCAGGCCGCCGGAGAACGACACCCCAGAGGTGGTGCCGCTGACCCCAGCAGAGCAGACCCGCCTGCTGGAGATGACCGAGGGCAGCACCGTGTACGCCCCAGGAGTCCTCATGCTGGCCGCCGGCCTGAGGCGTCAGGAGGTGCTCGCGCTGAAGTGGGACGCCCTGGACCTCGACGGCGGCGCCGTCAGCGTCGTCGCGGCAGTCGAGCAGGTCGGCAAGGCCGTCGCCCTGAAGACGCCCAAGTCGAAGCGCAGCCGCCGCACCGTCCCGATCGGCTCGAACGTCGTGGCCGCCCTGAAGGCCCATCGGGCCGAGCAGGCCGCCGTCAAGCTCCGGCTCGGACGGGGCTACGACGACCAGGACTTCGTCTTCCCCTCCTGCGAAGTCTCACCCGGCGGGTTCCTCGCCGGCCGCATCTGGTCGCCAAACGCCTTCAGCCACGCCTGGAGGAAGGCCATCGCGGCCGGCAACAAGGCCGCCAAGAAGAAGTGGGTCGAGGCAGGCGGCGACCCAGACGCCTACGAGCCTCTTACGTGCCACCCGCATCGACTGCGGCACACCTACGCCACCGGCCTGCTAATGCGCGGCCGGCACGTCGAGGAGGTCAGCCGCCTGCTGGGCCACGCGAACAGCGCCATCACCGCGCGCACCTACTCCCATTGGCTCCCGGGAGGTGAGCGGGTCGAGGCAGAGATACCGCTGCCGCCTCGGGCGCTCGGCTCCGAGCCCGGCCGGCGCTCCTAGACCATTCGCGGGAGCGCGGCCTCTTCGGGCACGCCGCGCTCCCGGTCCCACCACCCCTCGTCCTCCGCGGCGTCCCGTGCCCTGTGGAGGTCCTGGCGAGCCTTCCAGAGGGCGCGCTGGGCATCGAAGCCCCCGGACGGCCTCCCGGTGCGCCTCGGTAAGCCTCTTGAGGTGGCAGACACGGCATAGGCCCGTGCTGCCCACCGTGATCGGCCGCATGGCGCAGGACGGGCAGAGCTCAGCCTCGCGGTCGATGCGCAGGCGCTCGGCGAACAGGGCCGGGTCGATGCGCCCCGTGACCAGGTCCTCGCGGATGTCCGACCTGAGCGACACCCCCCTGGGCTGGCCGAGGACGATCCCCTTCCGGCTCCCCGGCCGCCGCAGGGAGATGCGGTGCCTGGAAGCGGCCCGCTTCACCGCGGCCGGCGAGCGGCCCAGGCGCTCCGCCAGATCGTCCGGACCGAGACCGGCATGCTTGCGAAGGTAGGCGATGTCCTTGGAGGTCCACATAGGAGACACCTCCATGAGACACCTTCTGTCACCGGCCATCCCTGCGAGCGCCGACGGAAGTTGTCAACCCCGATTATCGCCGCTAATGGTGGTCCTATGGCCCCCTGATGAGCAGCTATTGGCGGTCTTCCCGGGGGTGGACAAAGACGCGCCCTTACACTCCTTCACGGAACATGACGGCACTTGCAGCGACGGAAGGAGCAGAGGACGTGAAGACCTGCAAGAAACGGCCCCCGGTCCTTGGCGGGAAGAGGGGGCCGCGTACCCGGAGGTACGCCCCGAGCGTACCGGACAGCATCGCCGCCGACAACAGCCACGGCGCGATCCCAGTCCGCGACCATTACCTGCTCACCGAACTCGAGGTCGCCGAGCTCTGCGGCGTCAGCCGCTGGACCGTGCGCGAGTGGATGAAGGCTGGCCATCTGCGCCCCGTGGCTTTGCCTGCGGGCATCAGGAGGAACCTCTACCGGCGCGGGGACGTGGAGGCGTTCGCGGCAGGTCTTCGCGAGGGCTGAGTCATGGCCCGTCCGAACGCCTTCCCGGCCGTACGCAGCACCTGCCATGACCTCCACGACCACAAGGCAGAGGACGCCGCCCTAGCGGCCGCCCTCTGCAACCCGGCAGCGGGCCATCACCTCCATCCTGCGCGGGAGAGCGCAGCCGTGAGCTCGGCCGTCGCGCAGGCCCCCGAGGTGCAACTTCGGGAATGGGCCGAGGGCATGGTCGTCGCGATGGCGTACCGTGGCGACGACCTACGGCTCCAGGTCGCCTGCAAGGCCGACGTCGTCCGGCACCTCTACCCCGATCACGCCGACGCGATCGCCGCCTGCGAGTCGGCCTGCCGGGCCGTCGCGGTCAAGCATGGCGTCGGCGATCCCTTCGGTGCCCCCGATGTATCTCTCCCCCCCGATGCACAGGCAACCGTGCAACCGGCCCCGGAGCGCCCGGACCTTGCGCTGTCGCCCGCCATCCTGGACGACTTCGTCCTCGAGTTGCACGGGCGCGGCGTCGTCGGCGAGGACCGTTTCGCCAAGGTCGTCTACCTCTGCGTCACGAGCCGCCTGCTCGGACGGCCGGTGAGCCTCGCCGCCAAAGGGCCGTCCTCGGCCGGCAAGAGCTTCATCGTCGAGCGGGTCCTCGGCTTCTTCCCGCAGAGCGCCTACTACGCCCTGTCGGCGATGAGCGAGCGCGCCCTGGCCTACTCCCAGGAGCCGCTGTCGCACCGCATGCTCGTGCTCTACGAGGCCGCCGGCCTCGAGGGCGACTTCGCGTCGTACCTCGTCCGCAGCCTCCTGAGCGAGGGGTGCATCCGCTACGAGACGGTCGAGAAGGTGAAGGGACAGGGACTCGCGCCCCGGCTGATCGTGAGGGAGGGCCCGACCGGCCTGATCGTCACGACCACCGCGGTCTCGCTCCACCCGGAGAACGAGACCCGCCTACTGAGCGTGCCCGCGAACGACACGCCGGAACAGACCAAGCAGGTGATCATGATGCTCGCCTGCGAGGGTGGACTCTCTGACGACGACCGGCTCGATGTGTGGCACCAACTGCAGGGCTGGCTCGAGCGACAGGACAACCGGGTCGTGATCCCCTTCGCCGCGGAGATCGCCGAACTGGTGCCGCCGGTCGCCGTCCGCTTGCGGCGCGACTTCGCAACGGTGCTGAACCTGGTAAAGGCGCACGCCATCCTCCATCAAGCGACCCGCGACCGCGACGAACGCGGGCGCGTCGTCGCCCGCCTCGACGACTACGCCACCGTGCGGAGCCTGGTGGCCGACCTCGTGGCCGACGAGGTCGAAGCCGCCGTGCCGGCCACCGTATGCGAGACCGTTGCGGCCGTCGGCAAACTCGCAGCCCAGCGCCCACAGGGCGTCACCTACCTGCAACTCGCCGACGAACTCGGCCTCGACAAAAGCTCCGCGATGCGCCGCGCCAGGGTCGCGACCTCGCGCGGCTACCTCAAGAACCTCGAGACGCGCAGGGGACAGCCCGCGAAGCTCGTCGTTGGCGAACCGCTGCCCGGAGAACTCGAGATCCTGCCCCATGCCGACCGGTTGCGCGGTTGCGCGCCCACAGGAGGAAGAGACACATGAGTGACTCACTCCCCTCTCCCAGCCGCGTCCCTCGAAAGGAGATCCCCATGAACGTCGCCCAATCTATCCGCATCCTCAGGTCCACCGGCCCGGACGCCTTCCCGCGATCGAGCTCGAGCGCGCCGCTCCCCGCCGCCTCGAGGGCGACGACCAGGCAGCCGTCCGGGGGGTGGTCACCCAGGTGACCGCCCGGGTCTGGGCCGAGACCCTCACCACCGAGCTCCGCGACCACGTCTGGGCCGTCCGCGCCTTGGAGACCAGCACCGCCGGCTGGACGCACCACCTCCTCCTGCAGACCGAGTACGGCTGCAACATCTGCACGATCCAAGGGCTCCTCAGCCCAAGAGCGTGAGCATCACGATGACCCACACGCGCAGCCGTCAACCGCGGCTGCCACGGGCTGCACAGCCCCACGGACGGCCTCAGGGGAACGCAGTCTGCCTCTGGCGAACTTCCAGGCTCGTGATATCGTCTTATGCAGAAGAGGGCCGTCTGTGCCGATGTCTTACGCAGACTGTCTAATCCTTGTTAGAGCGACGGAGGCTGGGAGCGTGATAGTTGATGGGTCGCGGGGCGTGAGACTGCTCGTCTCGCTCGCCCTTCTGCTCATGGTTCTTTGGACCACCTCCTGTGGCTCGGGGACCATGAACGCAGCGCCCTCGCCACGGCCCGCCGTCTCGGTCAGTGTGCTGCCCGACGTCGAGGCGGGTCGCGTTGTCACCGTCTTCCTCCGAGACCGCGCCACCGGCGCGCAGAAGCTCGCGATGGCAGAGGAGATTGCGCAGATGCCCGAGGTCGAGGCCTACCGCTTCGTGAGCAAGCGCCAGGCGCTCGAGAGCTTCGCGGCCCAGCGCCCTGACCTCGACCTGGAGAACCTCCCCATGAACCCCCTGCCCGCCTCCTTCCAGCTTGTGGTGCGCGACGGAGCCGACGTGGCTTCGGTGGCGCAACGCTTCTACGAGGACCCGATCGTCGCCAACACCCCTGGGACGCATGACGGCGTCGCGGTCGGGGGCACCGTCCCCGCTGGCATGTCGCCGAGTCCCTGATGCAGAGAGGGCAGCTTGGAAACGCGCTCTAACAAGCACGTCAACCTGTCTCGCCCAAGCGCGGCGCTTCGCTGCAGGCTTGGCGCTCGCAGGTTACGTGCACACCGTTAGAGCTAGCACGGACGGGAGGCACGTGCAGGCAGGCAACGCAGAGACCTCGCGGGATGCAGGGGCGCGCAGCACCCTGACACGCTGGCTGCTCGCCCTCCCGCTCCTCTTCGGCGTCGCCGCCCAGCTCTGGTGGCTGGCCTCGGCACTCGGTGTCGGGACCGACATGAGCTTCCACCCCGGTAACGTTGCGATCGGCCTCGTTCCAGCGTTGCTCTTCGGTACCGGTGCGGTGCTCTTGCTTACCCAGCGTCCTTCGCGCCTGGTCTGGGTCGCCCTGTTGCTCTGTGGCGCCGCCCTCACCGTGGTCCAGCTCGCCAACCTCGTGCAGGACGGCGATCCCGGCGAGCTGATGCTCTTCCCGCCCTACCTCACGGTGGTCGCCATGCTGGAGCTCGAGCGCCTGCGCCACCTGAGCCCATCCGATGCCACCGAGCAGCTCTAACAAGCGCGTCAACCTGATTCGCAGCAGGTCTGGTCGTGTAGGTTCAGGCCAGACCGCTCACAGGTTACGCGCCATGCGTTAGATGTGGTCCCCGAAAGCGAAGCAGGAGGTGAGCGTGACTAGGTCCAGCGGAAGCGGTGGCAGCGGCGTGCTCGGTCTGGCTGCTGCGATCCTCGCCACTCTCGGTCTGGCCTTCTTCGCGTTCCTCGAGTTCGCAGGCGTCGCTCACTCAAGCTGGCCACTGCCGCACGTCGCGGGACTGCTCCTCGGCATCGTCACTCTCGCGTGCACACTGGTGGCCACGGTCGACTGCTGGCTCGCACTCAGCGAGGCTCGTCGCAGATCCGCTCGCAGCTATCTGCTCAGCGGCGGCGTCCTGCTCATCGTGGCCTGCCTTGCAGCCGGTCCGCTGCTCGCCGTCCCGCTGCTCCCCGGCCTCGTGCTCACTTGGCTGGCTTACGCACGGCGCAGGCCGCTCGAGGCGCGACCGAGCCCAGGAGTGTGAGGCGGCACGGACACACCTAACAAGATGGCATGAAAA
>DDYF01000014.1 GCA_002347645.1 Thermoleophilia bacterium UBA2241
GGACGTATTTCAGCAGCCTGCTAGACTCGGCGAGGTCCGCGAGCAGAGGACCGGACACCGCTGCCTGGGGGAGCATGGCCACCGACCTGTCATCGTCGGAGCCGCGGGTGACCGACAAGATCGCGCACCCGCGGCCCTACACCGCCGTGTTCTACCTGAGCGCTGCGTTTCTGTTCCTGGCAACGCTGCTTCGTTCGGTGCTCCTCCTCGGTGGAAGCGGCGACGGCAGGCGGGCGCTCCTGCTGCTGGCCGCCTGGTTCGCCCTCTTCGTCGCCGCACAGTCACGCGCGCGCGTCCCGACGTGGCTCTTCGTCGTGTACCTGGTCGTCCAGGCGGCGTTGGTCGTCGTCCTGCTGACGGTGGAGGACTCGACCGACTTCTTCGCCGTGCTGTTCGCCGTCCTCGGCATGCAGGTCGCGCAACGCCTGACCCTGAAGCCGGCCGCCGTGTGCATCGCCCTGTCGGTGCCGCTCACGGCCCTGGGCATCGCCGACGAGTACGACGCCGCCGAGACCGTGGTCTCGTCCCTCACGTTCGGGGCCGTCACCGCCCTCGCGGCCTACTACGCGTGGTCTGCCAGGACGGCGGACGAGGAGCAAAGGCGCACCGAGTCGCTCTCCGGCCGCCTCAAGGAGGCCAACCGCGACCTGAGAGACCACTCCGACCGCGTCGAGCGCCTCGCGGTTGCGAGGGAGCGCGGCCGGATCGCCCGCGAGCTGCACGACTCGGTCACGCAGACGATCTTCGCGATGACCCTCGCCGCCAGGTCGCTGGTCCTGGTGCCCGCCGACGACCGCGAGCGGATCGAAGGACAGCTCGACCGTCTCTCCCAGTTGGCCGAGGGCGCGCTGTCGGAGATGCACGTCCTTATCGACGAACTGCGTCCACAGGACGTGACGGCGGAGGGCCTTACGGCCGCGTTGCGGTGCCATCTCGCAGCTCGCGCGTCGTCCGACGGCCTCGCTGTCGACTTGGACGCGGAGGGTGAGGAGCCGCTCCCCGCGGCGGAGGAACAGGCTCTCTTTCGCATCGTGCAGGAGGCCCTCAACAACGTGGCCAAACACGCCGGAGTCGGGCAGGCAAGCGTCCGGCTGAGGCTGCGCGAGCCGTTCCTTCTGGAGGTGGCCGACCGGGGCCGCGGCTTCGCCGAAGGCCGCGCAGCCGGCGGGACGGGGATCGGACTGACCAGCATGCGCGAGCGGGCTGCGGAGATCGGCTGGAGCTTGAGGATCGACAGCGCACCCGGCGAAGGCACCGTGGTGCGAGTGGAGAGGGCGACGGGGACGTGATGAGGAGGACGCCGTGACGGTTGACGGAGAGAGGATCACCGTACTGATCGTCGATGACCACCAGGTCGTGCGCCAGGGGTTGCGGACCTTCCTGGAGCTGCAGGACGACATCGAGGTGGTGGGCGAGGCTGAGGACGGGGCCGCGGCCGTCGAGCTTGTCGCCCGCGTGCGCCCCGACGTCGTCCTGATGGATCTCGTGATGCCGGTGCTCGACGGCGTGGGCGCGACTCGCAAGGTGGTGGAGCTGGACGTCGGCGCCAAGGTCATCGTGCTGACGAGCTTCGCCGGCGACGACGACGTGTTCCCGGCCATCCAGGCCGGGGCGACCAGTTATCTGCTCAAAGACGTCTCGCCCGACGATCTGGTCGCCGCCATCCGCGCCGTCCACCGCGGCGAGCCGCGCCTTCACCCTGCCGTCGCCCAGAAACTCATGGCGGCTATGAGGGACGGGTCGTCGGAGCCTGGGAGTGGCACGCCGGCGGGGCTGGACGAGCTCACCGAACGCGAGCTCGAGGTCGTCCGTCTGATCGCGCAGGGACGGAGCAACCGCGACATCGCCGACGCGTTCGTCATCAGCGAGAAGACAGTCAAGACCCACGTGAGCCACGCGCTCACCAAGCTGGGCGTCAAGGACAGGACTCAGCTCGCCATCTACGCGATCAAGCATGGCCTCGTCGACGACTGAGCGTTCGGGCAGCGACCGATTCCTGGTCGCGATCCTGTGCGTGGCTGTGGTGGCGCTCGCGGCACGGGCCATCGTTGCCGCCGACCCCGGCATGCGCTGGTGGTACGCCGGGCTGCACGCCGCCTATCTGGCGTCGTTCCTGGCGGCGTGGACGCTCGGCCGTTCGCCGCGCCTCGCGCATGTCGTCTTCGCGCTCCAGTGTGCGCTCGTCCTCGTGCTCCTCTCACTGGACACCGGCGCCGACTTCGTCACCGCTCTCTTCGTCCCCCTCTGCTATCAGGCGGTCGTCGTGCTCTCGGGTCGCTCGCGCTGGGTCTGGGTCGCCGTCTTCGTCGCGCTTATCGGCGGCTCGCTCGCCGCCGCCCGCGGGCCCTTGGAGGGCCTCGCCCTGGGTCTCACCTCCATGGCGATCGGCATCGTCCTGCCGGCGTCCTACGTGGCCGCGACCGAGATCGCCGCCGCGCGACGCCGCAGCACGCTCGCCCTGACCGAGCTCCAGGCGACCAACGAGCGCCTCAAGGCGTACGCGGGGGAGGTGGCCGAGCTGGCCGCCCTCGACGAGCGTGACCGGCTGGCGCGCGAGCTGCACGACTCGGTCTCGCAGACGATGTTCAGCATCCAGCTCACCGCGCAGTCCGCCCGCCTCCTGCTGGACCGCGACGCGGGCCGAGCCAGAGAGCAGATGGCTCGGCTGGAGTCGCTGACCCAGAGCGCGCTGGGCCAGATGCGCACCCTCATCGCCGATCTGCGCCCCAAGGGCACCGCGCCGGGCGGACCCTAGCCCCTCGGCCTCAGGTCGCGGCCGCGACTCCTTCGAAGGTCTGACGCTCGACACGTCTTGCGCCCGATGCGCGGCCGATGCACGTGCGTCACGATGACCCCGGTCACCCGTAGACTGGTCAGGAGGGCGATGGTGGCGGCGGATGAGAAAGGACGGCGGAGCCTTCGGGTGCTCGTGGCCGAAGACAACGCCCAGGTGCGCCAGGAGCTGTGTGGGCTCCTCGGCTTACTTCCCGGTGTCGAGGTCGTCGGCGAGGCGGCCGACGGCGTCAACGCCGCGCGGCTGGCGATGAAGCTGCGACCCGACGTGGTCCTCCTGGGCTTGGAGATACGCGACCCCGACGCTCGCGAGACGGCCAGGCGCATCCGTGAGGGCCTGCCGCACTGCCGCCTCGTCGCCCTGACGCTGCACGGGTCCGAGGGGGACCGTGACGCCACCCAGTTCGCCGAGTTCGAGATCGTCGTGGGCATGGGCGCGCCCCTCGAGACGCTGCTCGCGGCGATCCTCGGCGCGCCCGTCGACGAAGGAGGAGGGAATCCATGAGCACCTTGGGCATCGAGGTCGAAGACCTCGTCAAGCACTACGGGGCGGTACACGCCGTCGACGGCATCAGCTTCACGGTGCAAGAGGGCGAGATCCTGGGGTTCCTCGGCCACAACGGTGCCGGCAAGACGACGACCATACGCGTGCTGACGGGGCGCGCGCGCCCGACGAGCGGACACGCGTCGGTCGTGGGACACGACGTGGTCCGCGAGCGCGAGCGCATGAAGCCGCTCATCAACCTCGTCTTCGAGGACCAGAACCTCTACGCGCGCCTGACCGGCCGTGAGAACCTCGAGCTCTTCGCCGAGCTGTACGGGGTGCCTCGTAGCCGTGTCGCCGAGCTCCTCGAGGCCGTCGGCCTGACCGCTGCCGCGAAGCGCAAGGTCAAGACCTACTCGAGCGGGATGAAGCAGCGCCTGCTCGTGGCGCGCGCCTTGATCAACCGACCCCGCGTCCTGTTCCTCGACGAACCCACGCGCGGACTCGACCCTACATCCGCGCGCGAGGTCCGCGCGATGGTGCGCGAACAGGCCCGGCAGGGGACGACCGTCTTCCTCACGACGCACTACATGGAGGAGGCCGACGAGCTCTGCGACCGCGTGGCCTTCCTCGTCTCGGGTCGCATCGTGGCGCTCGATACGCCGCGAGAGCTCAAGCTGCGCTGTGGAGAGCGTGCCGTCGTCGTGCTGCTCGACTCGCGCGCGGAGGAACGGCTGCGCCTCGACGACGCGGCGGACGCGGCGCGACTCGAGGGCTGGATGGCCGAAGGCAGCGTGCTCAGCGTGCACTCGCAGGAGGGCACGCTCGAGGACGTCTTCGTCGAGCTGGCCGGGAGGCCGCTATGAGCTGGTCACGCATCCGCGCCATCTACCGCAAGGACATGCGCGACGCGATCCGCGACAGCCGCGTGCTCACCGCGGTCCTCATGCCGCTCCTGCTCGGGCTCCTCTACTCCTTTGCGCTCCCCGATGAAGAAGGCATGATCGAGAAGCTCAAGATCGGCGTCGTGAGCGCGACTGCGACGCGGCTCACGACGGCCATCGAGGAGCAGGCCCCGGACAACGTCCGGCTGTCCTTCGTCACCGTGACGGACGCCGCCGGGCTGGAACGTCAGATGCGCGAGGAGGAGGTCGACCTCGGTCTCGTGCTCCCCAAGGGTTTCGACGACGCGGTCAAGGACGGCGCCTCCCCTGAGCTGGCCGTGGTGCTGCCCGCGTCACCGGACTTCGACAGCCACTACGTCGTCGCGATCCTCGACCGCAGCGTGCAGGAATTGGCCGGGAGCGCACCGGCAGCACGCATCGTGCAGCGCTCGCTCCCGCCGGGAAGCGGTGACGCCACCGCGCTCGGTGCGCTTGGCCCGCGCACGACCTTCATCCTCATCTCCATCGTCCTGCTGCTGGGCATGATCGCCGTCTACGCGGTGCCGACGGTCCTCATCGAGGAAGCCGAGACGAAGACCATGGACGCCCTCACCCTCATCGCATCGACCGCCGACGTGATCGCCGCCAAGGCACTGTTCGGTCTCGCGCTGAGCGTGATCTCGGTGCCCCTGCTGCTCGTGGTCACCCGCGGGCAGGCCGACGACGTGGCGATGCTGGCGGTGACCGTCGTGCTGTCGGCGGTCGTCCTGGTCGGCATCGGCCTGCTCTCCGCCGGGTTGTTCAAGACCCAGCAGCAGGTCAACACGTGGAGCGGCGCCATCCTGCTGCCCTTGCTCGCCCCGGCGTTCACCGTCGGCATGCCGACCCCGGACGCCGTCAACACGGTGATGTACTTCCTGCCGACGGTCCATACGTTCCGGCTCGCGGCGAACGCCTTTGCAGGTCGCGCGCTCTACGCGCACGGGGTGCTCTCACTCAGCGTGCTTTTGGCGTGGGCGGCGGCCGTCTACGGGCTCCTGTGGTGGCGGCTGTCGCGGCGCGAGGACGCGTGACCGCGTCCTGAGGGCAATCGGGCGACCTGCGCGGCATCGCCGGACGAGAGGGGCGCGGTGTGCCACGCACACCGCGCCCCTCGAGCGATTCGCCTCGTGCCGCGCTCACCTCACATGTGCGGAGGCGCGTGCACACCTATGCGGTTTCCTTCGGAATCGAGGAAGAAGCCGAGACTGCCGATCATCTCGCCCATGAAGGTCACCGGCATGAGGATCGTGCCACCTGCTTCCTCGGCGCGCTTCAGCATGCCCTCAGGGTCGCCGTGGCTGTTCAGGTAGATGGTGCAGCCGTCGGTGCTGGGCTTGCTGTCCTGCGTCAGCGCCAGGTCGAACGCGACCGGGAACGGCGGTTGCATGTCCGAGGGGTCGAAGTCGGAGGGAGGCACCTCGAGCGCGATGCCTTCCATGCCTTCGGCCGGGGCGAACGTCGTCTGCAGGACGGCGCCATAGAACTTCATGGCGCGGTCCAAGTCCGTGACCGGGATGTCGGCCCAGACGATGGTATTGTCCATTGTCGTCTCCTTCGTCTTGCGATCCTCAGGGCATTCCCAAGTTCCGCCGCATCCAGACCGTCACATCGTCCTCGCATCAGAGGTGTACGATGAACCCCCGCCGTCCAGGGAGGCCGGTCATGGCAAAGGAGAGCCAGCCGAGACAGCGCTCGAGGGCCCACCCCGTCCAGCCCGGGATTCCCGACGAGGGGGCGCCTGCCGGTGGGCCCATTCGCATCGGCGTCGTCTCGGACACCCACGGGTACCTCGACCCGCAGGTGCTCGAGCTCTTCGCCGGCGTGAGGCACATCATCCACGCCGGCGACGTCATGGACGCCGAGATCCTCCGCACGCTCGCGACCGTCGCCCCAGTCACGGCTGTGGCCGGCAACCTCGACGAGCCCGGAGTCACGGACGGCTTGCCGCGCGAGGCCAAAGGCGAGGTCGACGGCGTGCGCTTCGTCGTCGGGCACAAGCCCAAGCGGCTGCTCAAGCGCTTCGCGCGCGGAAGGCTCTCGCTCGCCGAGTACGACCTCGTCGTCTGGGGCCACGAGCACGTTCCGGCGGCCGCCTGGGTCGACGGCGTGCTCCACCTCAACCCCGGCACGGCGAGCTCGCCGGAGGAGGAGGACGACGGGCCGACGGTAGCGGTCGTCGAGAAGACCGCCACGGGCCTGAGCGTGCGCTTCTATCCGCTCGCTCGCCGGCGCGCCTGAGCGGGAACGCGGCCGCCCGCCGGCACACGCGTACCGGCAGGCGGCCGCGTCGGCGACTACGACGCCTTCCTGAGCGCGTCGGTCCGTTCGCGCAGGCGCTTCTCCTGTTCCCGCACCCCGGGCGTCAGCGCGTCGCCGAAGTCGTCCTCTTCCATGACCTGACGGATCTCGAGCTCGGCCCCCTCGGTGAAGGGGGCGCGCCTGGCCCAGTCGATCGCCTCCTCGAGGGAGTCGACCTTCCAGAGCCAGAAGCCGGCCACGAGACCCCTCGGTCCCGGGAAGGGCCCTTCGGTGACCGTAGGCGACGCGCCGCCGAAGCGGATTCTCGCGCCCTTCGAGCTCGGGTGCAGACCCTCGCCGGCGAGCATGACGCCGGCGTTCACCAGCTCCTCGTTGAACATCCCCATCTCGGCGTACTCGCGCTCTTCGCCGAGGTCGCCCGCCTCGGTGCGTTCGTCCGACTTGACCAACACCATCACGCGCATCGCGACGTCTCCTTGCGCTTCGAAGGGACCGTGGTCCGACCATCCCTGGATTGTCGATGAAGGTGCGTGTACCCCGGCAAGGGCCGCCGACACCGGCCTGCCGTTGGGGGCCGGCGCCGGCGCGAACCCTGGTCCTGGTTCCCGCGTCACCCGGGGGAACCGTCGCACACGTCCGGGTCGCAGGCCCGGTCCCCCACTGGAGGCCGCATGCGCCGCAGACTGCTCGTGCTCACCGCAACGCTCCTCGCCGCCACGGCCGGGTTGATCGCCTCTCTCGTGACGACGCCGGGCGCGCCGGAAGCGCAGGCGCAGCCTGCGCTGGGGCGTGCCGACGCCTCGTCCGTCCCCGCCCAGGACCTCGCCGCACCGCTCGACCAGTTCGGCCTTGAGCTCCTCCGGCTTCAAGCGGAGAGATCGCCCGGCGGCAACGTCGTCGTCTCCCCGTTCTCGCTGCACGCCGTCCTGTCGATGGTCTTGAACGGCGCCGAGGGCGAGACGGCGCTCGAGATGCGGCGCGCGCTTGACCTGGAAGATCTCGCCGGTGACGTCAACCAGGGCTGGGCCGACCTCATCACGCTCGCGCAAGCCGGCAAGGAGCACGAGGTGCGCGTCGCCGACTCCCTGTGGTTGCGCGACGGGGTCGCCCTTCGTCAGCCGTTCCTCGACACCAATCGGGACTACTTCGCCGCCGAGATGCGCGAGCTCGCGAACGATCCCGACGAGGCGGCCGCCGCGATCAACGACTGGGTGGAGGACCACACCGCGGGCCGCATCAAGGACATCGTGCAACCGAGCTCGTTCAACGACCAGACGATCCTCGCGCTGTTCAACACGATCCATCTCAAGGCGAAGTGGGAGCACTTCGAGGATGACGGGACGAAAGACGAGCCGTTCACCCTGGCCGGGGGGGAGAAGACCGACGTGCCCATGATGCACGCTTTCACGCTCGAAGCCCCGGTGACGCGGAGCGAGCGCTACGACGCGGTCGCCCTGAGCACGAAGGGGCCGGTCACCGTCTGGGTGGCCGTGCCGAAGAAGGGCGTGGGCGCCGAGCAACTGCTGCGGGAGTTCGACGCGCGGCAGCTGGAGGCTCTGTATCGCGACGCGCGCGTCGCGACCGGCAGCCTCGCCCTGCCGCGCTTCACCACCACTTACGAGGCGCAAGACCTCGAGGCCGACCTCGCCGCCATGGGCATGCCGCGGGCGTTCTCTCCGAACGACGCCGAGTTCGCCGGCATCGCCGACGTGGGCCCCCGCCGCGTCTTCATCTCGAAGGTCGTGCAAAGGACGTTCGTCGAGTTCAACGAGGAGGGCGTCGAGGCGGCCGCCGCGTCCGGCGCCATCATGGAGGATACGGGCATGCCGCTGGTGGAGTTCGACATCCGCGCCGACCGCCCGTTCTTGTTCGTACTCACCGAGAAGGAGACGCAGGCGCCGCTGTTCATGGGGCTGGTCCGCGACCCGCGCTGACTTGCCGGCGCGCCGGTCGAAGCTGGCGGCGCGCCGCTGTACGCTCGTCCGTGCCACGACCAGCGACGGCGGCCACGTGCCGCGCGAAAGAGGCGACGTGAGCACACCGGACGATCCCGGGCGCCCCACCTTCGAGTGGGGACCCACCATCGACGAACAGCTGTGCAACGGCTGTCGCACCTGCGCCGACTTCTGCCACAAGGGCGTCTTCGAAGAGCGCGACGGCAAGGTCTGGGTCGTCGTCAAGACGAACTGCGTGCCGGGCTGTTCGCACTGTGGTTCGCTCTGCGAGCAGGACGCGATCTCCTTCCCGACGGTGGAGGACATCAAGCGCTGGCGGGCGCAGTCGGCGAAGTCCTGAGCGCGCATCTCCCTTGCGCGCTCGCGCCGGGCGGTGCCACACTCGCGCATCCGCCGAACCGCGGGAGGTGACCGTGCTGACGCTCCGTCAGGTCGAGTGGTGCCCGTACTGCCACATGGTGCGGCAGGTCATGACGGAGCTCGGCCTGACGTACGTGACGGTCAACGTGCCGGCGCGTCGCGAGGAGCGGGCCGAGCTCCTCGCGCTGACCGGCCAGGCTGTGGTCCCCGCACTTCAGGACGGGGATCGCGTCGTCGTCGGCTCCGCGCGCGTCATCGCGCACCTGCGCGCCTCCTACCCTGCACCGGCGGACGCGCCCGACCACCTCGTGGCCGGCAGATACCGGAGCGCGGCCACGTCGCCGCTGGGCCACGCCGCCGCCAGGTCACGTCTGCGCGAGCTGTTGGCGGGCCATGGGCTCGCGGTGTTCGCCGAGGTCGACGGCGCGTCCATCGCGGGAGGACTGCCCGTCGACTACACGCTGCTGATGGTCGGTGTCCCGGCCGCGGCGACCAAGGCGTTCGCGATCGATCCCGCCATGCCGGCCGCGGTGGCGCTGCCGGTCGCAGTGTACGCCGTCGACGGTGGCTGCGCGCTCGCGGCGCCGGACCCCGTCGGCCAGGTGTGGCTCTACGGCGACACCGCGCTGAACAAGCTGCAGCGTTTGGTGCGTGAGCGCGTCGACGCGGTGTTCGCCGCGTTCTGAGCCTGCGTCGCGACCCGTCTCACCGGAGCAAGACCTGACGGCGCCGACGGGCGCCGGGCCTCACGGACGCATGTCGGGGATCGCCGACAGCACCGTGCCGCCGGCGTCGGGCTCGGCCCACACGCCGAGCCTGCGGAACCGTTCGCGGCGCCGTGCGCGGCGTGTCTCGGGCTCGACCTGGTCGAGCTCCGCCAGCGCCGCGCCGATCGCTTCGCCGACCTTCGCGGCGGCCGCTTCGGGGTTGTTGTGGGCGCCGCCGCGCGGCTCTTCCACCACCTTCTCGACGACACCGAGCTCGTAGAGCTGCGAGGCCGTGGGGTGGAGCGCCTCCGCCGCCTGGGGCGCAAAGGCCGCGTCGCGCCAGAGGATCGCGGCGCACCCCTCGGGAGAGATGACGGAGTACGTCGCGTTCTCCTGCATGAGGACGCGGTCGGCGACGGCCAGCGCGAGGGCTCCTCCGGACCCGCCCTCGCCGATCACCGTCGCCACGACGGGCACCGTGAGGCGCGCCATCTTGAGCATGGTCTCGGCGATCGCGCGCGCCTGCCCGCCCTCTTCGGCGGCGACGCCCGGGTACGCGCCGGGGGTGTCGACGAAGGTGAGCACCGGCAGGGCGTGCCGCTCGGCGAGCGAGAAGAGGCGCTGCGCCTTGCGGTACCCCTCGGGGCGCGCCATCCCGAAGTTGTGCACCGTCTGCTCGTCGAGGGTGCGCCCCTTCTGGTGGCCGACGACCAGGACGGCGCGGTCGCCGAACCAGCCGATCCCGCCGACGATGGCCGGGTCGTCGGCACGCAGCCGGTCGCCCTTGAGCTCCTCGAACCCGTCGATCAGCGTGGCGATGTAGTCGCGCGTGCGCGGCCGGTCCCTGTGGCGCGCGATCTCGACCGTCAGCCAGGCGTCACGGCGTCTCTTCTCGTGCTGAAGCCTCTTCAGGCGGCCCTGGAGCTTCTCCACTTCCTCCGACAAATGAACGCCAGGCAAGAGCGGCAATCGCCCGAGCTCCGTCAGCCGTTGCCTGAGCCAACCCTCTCTTGCTTCGGCCTCGCGCTCGTCGTGTGTCTCGTCGTTCAGGGGTGTCACCCCCTTCCAGGAGTCGCAGGTAGTTGCCGACCTTCGTCTTGAGCTCCTTGCGCGGCACGACCGCGTCCAGGTGCCCGAGCTCGAGGTTGCGTTCGGCGGTGCTGAATCCCTCGGGGAGGGCCTCGCGCGTCGTCTGCTGGATGACGCGAGGCCCGCTGAAGTAGAGCTTGGCCCCCGGTTCCGCGATGCAGATGTCGGCCAGGGTCGCGAAGCTCGCCACGACACCCCCCGTGCACGGGTCGACCAGGACCGCGACGAAGGGCGTCCCCGCCTCGTTCACCACGTCCACCGCACAGCTGGTCTTCGCCATCTGCATCAGCGAAAGGACGCCCTCCTGCATTCTCGCGCCACCCGAACTGCAGACGGCGACCAGCGGCAGGTCCTGCGCGGCGGCCAGCTCCGCGCTGCGCCAGAGCTTCTCGCCGACGACGCTGCCCATACTCCCGCCGAGGAAGCCGAAGTCCATGACGGCGAGGACACAGGCGTTGCCCTCGATCGTCGCCGATCCGGTGACGATCGCCTCCGCGAGACCGGTCTTGGCCTGCGCCTCTCGGACCCGGTCCGGGTACGCCTCGAGATCAGTGAATCCCAGCGGGTCGAGCGTGCGCACGAACGGCCACAACTCGCTGAAGCTCTCCGGGTCCGCCAGTTGACGGATGCGCTCGCCGGCGGTGATGCGCGTGTGGAAGCCGCAGTACGGGCACACGAAGAGGTTGCCACGCACGTCGGCCAGGCGCGCGCCGTCCTTGCACGAGGGGCAGATCCACTCGGGCTTCGCGGGGCGGGAGTCCCTGCGCTCTATCTCGACGGTGACGCTCATTTGCGACGGGCGGGCAGCGTCAGCCGTCGAACCGGCGGAACACCAGGGTCACGTTGTGCCCGCCGAAGCCGAAGCTGTTGGACGCTGCCGCGTCGACCTTCATGAAGCGCGCCTCGAGCGGGATGAAGTCGAGGTCGCACTCGGGGTCGGGGTCGGTGAGGTTGATGGTGGGCGGGGCGAGACTGTTGACCACGGTGAGCACGGTGGCGACCGCCTCGATCGCCCCGGACGCGCCCAGGCAATGGCCGATCATCGACTTGTTGGAGGAGATGGCGACCTTCCTGGCGTGGCCGCCCAGGGCGACCTTGACCGCCCTGACCTCGGCGACGTCGCCGGCGAGCGTCGCCGTGCCGTGCGCGTTGATGTACGCCAGGTCGGAGGGCTCGAGCCCGGCAAGGTCCATGGCCGCCATCATCGCGCGAGCCTGCGATCTGCCGGTCTCGTCGGGCGCCGTCATGTGGAACGAGTCGGAGCTCAGCCCGACGCCGGCCAGCTCGGCGTAGATCCGCGCGTCGCGGCGGAGCGCGTGCTCGAGCTCCTCGAGCACAATGCAGCCGGCGCCTTCGCCGATGACGAAGCCGTCGCGACCGGCATCGAACGGGCGTGAGGCCCCCGTCGGGTCGTCGTTGCGGCGCGACAGCGAACGCGCCGAGGCGAACCCGGCTACGCCGATGGCGGAGATGGGCGCCTCACTGCCGCCCGCGAACATCACCTCGGCGTCGCCGCGACGGATCACGTGGAAGGCCTGCGCGATGGCGTCCGAGCCCGCCGCACAGGCGGTGCATGTGGCGCTGAGCGGACCCTTCGTCCCCAGCTCGAGCGAGACCTGCGCGGCACCCATGTTCGGGATCATCATCGGTATCAGGAGAGGATTCGTGCGTTCGGGGCCGTGAGCGAGCAGCTTCTCGATCTCGACGTGCAACGTCTGGAGACCGCCCACCCCGCTGCCGATCACGGCGCCGGTGCGCTCCGGGTCGGAGCGCGGGTCGAACGCCGCGTCGTCACGGGCGATGGCGGCGGCCACGACCGCGTAACGGCTGAAGAGGTCGAGGCGCCGTACGGTACGCTTCGCCAGATACACCTCGGGATCGAAACCGTCGACCTCGGCGGCGATGTGAACGCGCTGCTCGGTGTGGTCGAAGCGCGTGATCTCTCCCACCCCCGATTCACCCGACACGAGCCGTCGCCAGAGCGTATCGACGTCACAGCCGAGTGGCGACACGACGCCCATCCCGGTGACGACGACGCGGCGCGCCGGCTGGGTGGTGGCGCTCATCGGGTCTCACCCTCTCGCACGGCCATCTGCTTCATCTCCGGCCCGATCCGCGGGGCGCCGTCCGGCTCACGGCCGGCATCAGATGCCGAGTCCTCCGTCGACCGGCAGGGTCACGCCGGTGATGAACCGTGCCGAGGGCGAGGCAAGGAAGACGATCGCGTTCGCCACGTCGTCGGTCGCGCCGATCGCACGCAGCGGCGTGTTGTCGACGATCAGCTTGCGCGTCTCCTCGGGCAGAGCCTGGGTCATCGCCGTGTCGATGTAGCCGGGCGCGATCGCGTTCACTCGGATGCCCCGGGCGCCGAGTTCCTTGGCCAGCGACTTCGTGAGTCCGATGATGCCGGCCTTGGCGGCGCTGTAGTTGGCCTGACCGGCGTTGCCCCTCCGCCCCACGACGCTCGACACGTTGATGATACAGCCCGCGCGGCGCCGGAACATGCGCCGCGCCGCCGCCTTCGACACGAGAAAGGTGCCGCGCAGGTGCGTGGCGATCACGGCGTCGAAGTCGGTCGGATCCATCATCATGATGAGGTTGTCGCGCGTGATGCCGGCATTGTTGACCACGATGCTCAACGGACCGAGGTCACTCTCGATGCGGCCGACCATGGCGTCGACCTGCTCGGCGTCGGCGACGTCGGCCGGGACGGCGATACCCCTTCGTCCGAGGCCCTCGACCTCGGTCACCACAGCCGTGCAAGCCGCCTCGTTCGTGCCCACGTCGTTCACGGCGACGTCGGCCCCGGCCGCGGCCAGCGCCAGCGCCACGTCGCGGCCGATGCCGCGCCCGGCGCCGGTGACCAGCGCCACCCCGCCGCTCAGGTCCAGTTCCAGCGTCATGGTGCCTCCAGGTACGTTCCGTCGTCGGCGGCGGCGGCGAGCGTCGCGGCGTCCGACACGCGAGCCACAGTGGCCTGCGGCGCGATACGCCGCACCAGCCCGCTCAGTACGCTGCCGGGTCCTATCTCCAGGAAGGCATCATACCCTGCGGCGAAGAGCGCGCTCACGGCCGGCGCGAAGCGCACGGGCGAGACGAGCTGCCGCTGAAGCAGGGACTCGAGGTCGTCGCTCTCGAAGCGCAGGCTCGTGGCCGAGAAGAACGGCGGGTCGGGGCGGCGCCAGTCGACCGCCTCGAGCTCGACGCTCAGCGGTTCCAGTGCCGGTGCGATGAGGGGCGAGTGGAAGGCGCCGCTCACGGCGAGGGGGACCACCTTCTTCGCGCCCGCCGCGGCGGCGCCCGCCGTCAGCTTCGCCAGCCCGTCAAGCGTCCCGCTCACCACCACCTGTCCAGGTGCGTTGTAGTTCGCCGGCCACACGCCGTCGGTCTCTGCGCACAGCGCGTCGACGACATCGTCGGCCAGGCCGATCACGGCCGCCATGCTGCCGGGAGCGCGCTCGGACGCGGCGAGCATCTCCTCGCCTCGCCGCCGCACCACGCGCAGGGCGGCGCGGAAGTCACACGCTCCGGTGGCCACGAGGGCGGAGTAGTCGCCGAGACTGTGGCCGATCGCCGCGTCGAAGCGCAGCCCCTCCCGGTGCAACAGGCGCCAGATCCCCACCGACACGGTGAGGAGGGCGGGTTGCGTACGGTCGGTGCGCGCAAGGTCGGCGGCCGAGGCGTGCGCGCACATAGCCTCGACGTCGTACCCGAGCTCCACAGACGCCTCGACGAACGTGCGCCGCATGACCGGGTCGGCGGCCGCGAGGTCACAGCCCATGCCGACGGTCTGGGACCCCTGGCCGGGGAACATCACGACAAGCTTCTTCACGAGCCTAAGCTACAGCTCCCACCGGGTGAGACACGAGCCCCACGTGAGCCCTGCGCCGAAGCCCGCCAGGAGCAGGGTGTCGCCCTTCTTCAGCCTGCCCGTCTCGCTGGCTTCATGAAGACAGATGGGGATGGAGGCGCACGACGTGTTGCCGAAGCGGTCCAGGTTGGCGAACACCTGGCTCTCCCGGAACCCGAGACGCCGGGCCGCGGACTCGATGATGCGGATGTTGGCCTGGTGCGGCACGAACAGGTCGACGTCGTCGACGCCGATCCCGGCGTCGCCCAGGACCTTCTCGCAGGACTCGACGACCGTGCGGGTGGCGAACTTGAAGACCTCGCTGCCCGTCATGTGCATGGCGTGCCGGTGGTCTCGCACGCTGGCGAAGGTGGCAGGCTCCCGCGTGCCGCCGGCCGGGATGTTCAGGAAGGGCGCCCCGCTGCCGTCGTTCCCGAGGTCGAACGAGAAGATGCTGCCGTTGTCGGTGGGCTGCACGAGCACCGCTCCGGCGCCGTCGCCGAACAGCACGCAGGTCCCGCGGTCTTCCCAGTCGAGGATCTTGGAGAGCACCTCGGCGCCCAGGACGAGGACGTTCTCGTAGATGTTCGCGGAGACGAACGCGGTAGCAGTCGCGAGGCCGTACACGAACCCGGTACAACCCGCCTGGATGTCGAAGGCGCCGGCGCGCACGGCGCCGATGCGGTCGCAGACGATCGACGCCGTCGCCGGCATCATGTAGTCGGGCGAGATGGTCGTCACGATGACGAGGTCGAGGGCGGCCGGGTCGACGTCGGCGGCTTCGAGACACCGGCGCGCGGCGGCCTCGGCGAGGTCGGACGTGGCCTGGTCGGCAGGCGCGATGCGGCGCTCCCGGATGCCCGTGCGAGTGGTGATCCACTCGTCCGACGTGTCGAGGAACTGCGAGATCTCCTCGTTGGTCAGCACGCGCTCGGGGACGTGGACGCCAAGCGCCGAGATGCGCGCCCCGCGGACGAGGCCGCGACGGAGTCCGATCACGAGCGCTCGTCCGCGCGCCGACGCGGCGCCGGCGTGTCGTCGGGCAGCCTCACAGCTTCGCCCCTCCGGCTTCGACCGCGGCCGCGTCGACGATCGCGAACATCAGCTCTCCGCGACAGGCGAGCTGGCCGTCGACCGTCGCCTTGACGGCGGCCCTGCCGACCGGGCCGTGCACCGACGTGATCGTGGCCTCGAGGACCAGCGTGTCGCCGGGCTTGACGACGCGCTTGAAGCGCACCTTGTCGATCCCGGCGAAGAGGCCGATCTTCCCTTCGGCCGGCCCAGCGCTCGCAGCGGCCACTGTCGCGGCCTGGGCAAGCGCTTCGACGATCAGCACGCCGGGCATGACCGGGTTCCCGGGGAAGTGCCCGGCGAACCAGAAGTCGTCGTCGCGCAGCGTCCGCCTGGCCACGCAGCGTACACCCGGCTCCAGCTCGTCGACCTCGTCGACCAGCAGGAAGGGCGGGCGGTGCGGCAGCAGCGCCTCGATCTGACCGCGGTCGAGCTTCACGGCGTCCTCGCCTGCGTCGCGTCGCGGCCACGCCGGCGTCCCAGACCGATCACCAGAGCCACCACGGCGAGCGCCCATCCGAGAAGGTTCTTCACGGGGATCGTCCGGCCGTGCGGCAGCCGTACTCTGCCGAGGACCTCGTCGACCCGCGCGAGCGCCCCGTCCACGACTTCGCCGAGCGGCCGTGGGGAGCCGGGCTGCGGCTGGCGCTGGACGGCGGCCATGACCCTGTCGGCGAAGCCCGGCGGCGGCGCCAGCCTCACGCCGCTCCACGCCGCGAGGGCGCCGCGCAGCTCACAAAGCTCACGGAGCTCCTCGGAGCAGTCGGGACAGAAGTCGAGATGCTGCTGGAACTCGGCGGTCTCGACGTACCCGAGCTCGCCGTCGATGAAGCGGTTGATCAGGGCGCGCACGCTGCCGCAGTCCATTCAGGCCTCCCCGCCCTCGTGCCCGGCGACGGCGTCCGTCGCGTGCCCGACGCCGGCAGTGTTCGCCCGGGCGGCCGGTCTCACGCCGGCGGCCCTGAGGCGGAGCCTCAGCGCGGCCCGCCCGCGGTGGACCATCACCTTGACGGTACCGAGCGGCCGCCCGGTGAGGTCGGCGATCTCCTGGTAAGGGAGACCGTAGAGGTCGCGCAAGACGGTCGGCGTGCGATAGTCCTCGGGCAGGTCGCCAAGCGCGCGCACGATCGTCGCAGCATCGACGTGGTCGCCGATGGACGCCTCACGCTGGTCGACGATCTCGGGCATCTCCACCGGTTCCGGCTGTCGACCCTCGCGGCGCCGCGCGTCGACGGCGGTCGTCAGCGCCAGCCGGAAGAGCCAAGTCGAGAACGACGCCTCGCTGCGGTACTGCGGCAGCGACCGATAGCAGCGCAAGAAGGCGTCCTGCGCCGCGTCCTCCGCGTCGGCGTGGCTGCCGAGCACGTTGTAGGCCACCGAGTAGACCATCGTCCCGTAGCGCTCCACGATCGTCCGAAACGCTTCGCGGTCGCCCGCCGCGGCCCGCGCCAAGTCGGCGCGCGAGGGGTCCGGGGGCAGCCGCCAGTTCTGATGGTTAGACGGGGCCATGGCAGAAAAGGTTACAACGGCCCCCCGCCGTGTGCGCCGATGGCACGGCGAACGGCACAGCCGTCCGGGTAAGCTTGCCGTCAGATGAGGACGTTCTGGCGCATCACGTCGCTGCTCGGCAGCTACAAGTGGCTCACCGTCACGGGCTTCGCACTCGCGTTCGCGCAGATGGGCATGAGCCTGGTCGTCCCGCGCATCACCCAGATGACCATCGACCGCGCCCTGCTCGGCGGCGAGGCGGAGATGCTCGTCTGGTTCGGGCTGGCCCTCGTCGGAGTCGGCGTCGTCCGCTTCGCCGTCGGCGTGGGACGACGCCTCACGACGGGCAAAGCCAGCCTCGGCATCGAGTACGACCTGCGCAACCGTCTTTGGGCCCACCTGCTCGGCCAGCCGTTCGCCTACTTCGACCGCTGGCCCACCGGCCAGCTCATGTCGCGCGCCATGAACGACATCTCGAACGTGCGCATGTTCCTCGGCTACGGCCTGGTGTTCTTCGCCGTCAACCTGGTGATGATCGTCGCCGTCACCATCATCCTGCTGGCCACCGACTGGGACCTCGCCCTGCTCTCGCTCGCCTTCCTCCCCGTGCTGCTCTCCGTCACCTGGCGCTTCAGCCGCCGCCTGCAGCCGATCCTCAAAGACGTCCAGCAGCGCATCGCCGACGTCACGGCCGCGGCGGAGGAGAACGTCGTCGGCTCGCGCATCGTGCGCATCTTCGCGCGTGAGGACGACGAGCTCGAGAAGTTCAGCGTACGCAGCACGCGCGTGTTCGAAGCCAGCGTCGCCGCCGCCCGGACGCGCGCGGTCTACATTCCGCTGATCGCCTTCGTGCCCAACCTGGCGATCGCCTTCCTCCTCTGGTATGGCGGCCGCCAGGTCGTGGAGGGCGACCTGACCCTCGGTCAGCTCGTCGCCTTCTACACGTATCTCATGATGCTCGTCTATCCCGCGCAGATGATCGGCTGGCTCACCGGCCTGGCCCAGCGCGCGGTCGCCAGCGGGGAGCGCGTCTACGAGCTGCTCGACGCGCCACTCGAGATGCAGGAGCGAGCGGGGGCGGCGCCGCTGCCGCAGGTGGACGGCGCGGTCACGTTCGACGACGTGAGCTTCGCCTATGGGGACCGCACCGTGCTGGCGCGTGTGGACCTGGACGTGCCGGCCGGCATGACGGTCGCCCTCGTGGGCCACACCGGGTGCGGAAAGACGACGCTTGCGAACCTCGTGCCGCGCTTCTACGACGTCAGCGGGGGCCGCGTGCTCGTCGACGGCCACGACGTGCGCGACGTGAGGCTCGACGACCTGCGCCGACACATCGGTGTCGTCACGCAAGACCCCTTCCTCTTCTCGGCGAGCATCGGCGAGAACATCCGTGCCGGCCGGCCGGATGCGCGCGTCGACGAGGTGCGGGCGGCGGCGAAAGCGGCTCAGGCCGACGACTTCATCACCGCCCTCCCGGAGGGCTACGACACGGTCGTCGGCGAGCGCGGGTTCACCCTGTCGGGCGGCCAGCGGCAGCGCATCGCCATTGCGCGGGCGCTGGTCATGGACCCGCGCATCCTCATCCTCGACGACGCCACATCGAGCGTCGACGTCGAGACCGAGTCCCGCATCCGGTCGGCGCTCGTCGAGGTGATGCGCGGGCGCACCACGTTCATCATCGCGCATCGGCCGTCGACGATCTCTCTCGCCGACGAGGTCGTCGTGCTCGACCACGGCAGGATCGTCGAGCGTGGCGCCCACGACGCCCTGATGACCGCCGGCGGGCACTACGCGCAGATGTTCGGCGACGCCGAAGCGCGCCACTGCGACCTCGACGCCGTGCCTGCGGCGGAGGGACCGGCCGCCGCAGGGGAGCCGGCCTGATGGCGACGGCCTCGCGGAACGTCGGCCCGCACGGCCGCGGCGCGGCTCTCGAGGAACTCCGTGGCTGGCGCGCCTTCCTGCACCTGGCGCGCGAGCTCCGGCTTGCCCGGCTCGCGCGCTATGCGAGGCCCTACCGGCGCCGCGCCTTCCTGGGCGTCGCCGCCATGGTGGCCGTGGTCCTGTCCGGCCTCGCGGTGCCGTACCTGGTGAAGGTCGCCATCGATGCGGGCGTCCAGGCCGGCGACCTCCACGTCGTGGACCTTGTGGTCGTCGCCTTCGTGAGCGTCGCCGCCGTCAATCTGGGCGCCAGCTACGCCCAGACCTACCTCACCAGCTGGGTCGGCGAACACATCATCCTCGATCTGCGCCGCGACCTCTTCGCCCACATCCAGAAGCTCTCCATGGACTTCTTCAGCCGGCAGAAGACCGGCTGGATAGTGTCACGCCTCACGAACGACATCGACGCCCTCAGCCAGCTTGTCACCGACGGGGTCACCTCACTGGTGACGAACGGGCTCACCTTCGCGGGTGCGATCGCGTTCCTCTTCGTTCTCGACTGGCGACTCGCCCTCGCGACGATGAGCATCATGCCGCTCGTCGTCGCCGCCACGCTGGTCTTCCGCGCCAGGTCGGCGCGCGCCTACGCACTGGTCCGCGACCGCATCGCCGCCGTCAGCGCGCACCTTCAGGAGTCGATCTCGGGCGTGCGCGTGCTCAAGGCGTTCCGGCGCGAAGGCGCCGACCGCAGCGCGCTCGAGCGCGTCAGCCGCGAGTACCGCGACGTCAACATGCGGACCGTGGTCCAGAGCGGCGTCTACTTCCCCTTCGTCGAGTTCGTCAGCGCCGCGGGCACGGTGGTCGTCCTCTGGTACGGCGGCTCGCTGGTCGGCGACGGGGCGCTGAGGATCGGCGTGCTGGTCGCCTTCCTCGGCTACCTCTCGAGCTTCTTCGACCCGCTCCAGCAGCTCTCGCAGCTCTACAACACGTTCCAGGCGTCAATGGCCGCCGTGCAGAAGGTCTTCGGCGTCCTGGACACGGGGCCCGACATGAGCGACGCCCCCGACGCTGTGCCTCTGCCCGAGGTGGCCGGGCATCTCGAGCTGCGTCGTGTGACCTTCGGGTATGACCCCGGCGACCCCGTCGTGCACGATGTCAGCTTCACGGTGCCGGCCGGCAAGACGGTGGCGCTCGTCGGCGCCACCGGAGCCGGCAAGTCGACGCTGGTGAAGCTCCTGGCGCGCTTCTACGATCCGCAGGCGGGCGCCGTGCTGATCGACGGCCACGACGTGCGGGAGGTGACCGCGCGCTCCCTGCGCGAACAGCTGGCCGTCGTCCCGCAGGAGGCGTTCCTCTTCTCCGGCACCGTGCTTGACAACATCCGTTTCGCGCGGCCGGCCGCCGACCCCGAAGAGGTCAAGCGCGTGGCGCGCGTCGTCGGCGCCCACGACTTCATCGCCGCCCTGCCGGACGGGTACGAGACAGAGGTCCAGGAGGGCGGCGGCGGGCTCTCGACCGGTCAGCGCCAGCTGATCTCCTTCGCCCGTGCCCTGCTCGCCGACCCGCGAGTGCTGATCCTCGACGAGGCGACCTCCAGCGTCGACGCCGAGAGCGAACGGCGCATCGAGCGCGCCATGGACGTGCTCTTCAGCGGGCGCACGTCGGTCATCGTCGCCCACCGGCTGAGCACAGTCCGCTACGCCGACGAGATCCTCGTCGTCGACAGGGGACGCATCGTCGAGCGGGGCTCCCACGTGGACCTGCTCGCCGCCGGCGGGCGGTACGCCGAGCTCTACGGCGAGTGGGAGGCGACGCGGCGCGTCCTGTGAGCGCGCGGGCCGCTCGTCGCGCGGGCGCGCCGGCGGCCTCAGGCCGACGCCGCCGGCCCCGGCGGCCCCAGCTCGTGCACCGCGCGCACGTCGCGCCAGGACAGCCAGAACAGGCTCACTGCGATCCCGAACCCAGCACCGACCCACAACGTGGTCGACACCCCGAAGAGCTCTGAGGCCGGCCCGGCCATCGCCAGTCCGGCCGGGTAGAAGGCGAGCGATCCCAGGTAGTCGTACGACGAGACGCGCGAGATCATGTCGGGCGGCACTTCGCGCTGCATGGCGGTGAGCCAGAACGGGTCGAACATGCCCCACACGACGCCGAGGACGGCGGCCGACACCATGAGCAACCACGTGGGCGCCGTCGACGCGAGCGCGGCCATCGGCAGCGCCGTGAGACTCATGCCGCACGCCAGCACGAGGAACGGTCGTCGCGGGCGCCAGCGCAGGGCGACCACGCCGCCGCAGATCTGGCCCACGCCCATACCGGCGGCGAGGAAGCCCCAGGTCCTGGCGCCGTCGTAGAAGTCGCGCGCCACGATCGGCCCGAGGACGGTCATGGGCGCCTCTACGGTCATCAAGAAGACGGATGCGCCGGAGACCATCACCCACAGCCAGGTGTGGCTCGTGAACTCGCGCCAGCCGAGGCGAAGGTCCGCGAAGAAGCCGGCCGAGCCATGGCGGCGACGAGCAGCCCGCCCGTCGCCGCTCCCAGCGTGATCGACCCGCTCTGTACCAGGCCCTGCAGAGCATTCGCCTGCTGCAGTCGGGCGGCGCTCACCACCTGGGGGACCAGGCCGGTGTAGGCGGGGCGGAAGAAGGCGTCGCCCACGCCCGCGACGACCTGCAGCGCGACGAGCATCCACACTTCCGCCAGGCCGGCCAACAGCAGTCCGGCGGCGATGGACTGCAGGGCCGTGCGCACGAGGTCCACGGCGAGCATCACCTTGCGCCGGTCGAGGCGATCGGCCCAGACGCCGCCGACGGCGACCATCAGGACCATCGGCAGGAAGTAAGCCGCTTCGACGACACCGATGTCGGTCGCCGACCCGCCGATCCCGAGCACCGCGAAGGGCAACGCGACGATCGTCAGCATCGAGCCGACGACTGAGGCCGCCTGGCCGAGGAAGAGCTTGCGGAACTCCGGCTCGCGCAGGGCGGCCAGGCTGTCGGCGAACCCGCTCATCCCGCCATCCTACCTGCCCCTCGCAGCACCCCCGCCGCGCCGGTCCGCGGACCCGCCGGGGCGCCCACGTCACTCCACGTGGGGCAGCCGGCGGTCAAGCCACTCCGGCAGCCACCAGTTCCACCGCCCGAGCAGGCGCATGGCGGCCGGCACCATGAGCACGCGGATGACGGTGGCGTCGAGCGCGACCGCCACGGCCAGCCCGACGCCGAGTGCCTTGGTGATGACGATCGACGTGAACGCGAACGAGCCTGCCACCACGACGATGATCAGCGCCGCGCTGGTGACGATGCGGCCGGTCTTCTCGAGCCCGTGGGCGACGCTGGCCTGGTTGTCGTGGGTCTCGAGCCACGACTCCCGCATGCGGGTGAGCAGGAAGACCTCGTAGTCCATGGAGATGCCGAAGACCGAGCAGAACACGAGGATAGGCAGGTCGGCCTCGATGGCCCCGCTGGCCTGAAACCCGAGAAGGCCTTCCAGGTGACCCTCCTGGAAGACCCAGACCATGACGCCGAACGCGGCGGCGATCGAGAGCGAGTTGACGAGGACCGCCTTGAGCGGCAAGAGGGCACTGCGCAGCAGCAGGAGGAGGACGAGCCCGGTGACGACCAGGACGAAGAGGACGATCCAGGGGAAGGAGGAGTACAGCGTGTGGACGTAGTCGTGCGTGCCGGCGGGGACCCCCGCCACCCAGACGCGGGCGCCGGGGGGCGGCGGCGCGTCGCGGATCGCGGTGCTCAGCTCGCGCGCCGCCGCCGACGCCGGCGTCGCTTCGGGGGCGACACGCAGGAGCGCGACGCCGTCGCCGGTGGTGCGCTCGAGGAGGGCCAGCGAGGCCTTGCGCCGCTGGTCGCCGAGCATGCCCTCCCAGAGCGACACATCCCCGGTGTCTCCCTCCCCGAGAGCCGCCTCCGACGTCACCATCCGCCAGTACACGGACAGCTCCTCGGCGGTGTCGACCCCCGGCAGCGTGACGATGCTCGTCACCCCGGCGACCCCGTCTCGCCCCTCCAGCTCGGCCCCGAACGCCCTTAGGCGCTCGAGGTTCGCCGGGGCCAGCGGGTCCGGGTCGCCCTCCCAGGTGAGCACGACTTCGATCGGTGAGAGGACCGACGGGTCGAAGTCGCGCACAAGGATGTCGTAGCCCCGGCGCGACTCGGTCGACGCCGGCAGCGACGTCGCTCCGGGCACATCCACCTCGAGGCGTAGCGCCGGCCATGCCAGCACCAGCACGAGGGCCACAGTCGCGAAGAGCACCGGCCACGGGCGCCTCATGACCCATGTAGACCAGCGCCGCCAGAACCCGCCCTCGCGCCCAGAAGACCAGAACACGCGCAGCGCGTTGACCCGCGGGCCGAGGACGCCCAGCATCGCCGGAAGGAGCGTCAAGGCTGAGAGCACCGAGAAGAAGACCACCATCGACCCGCCCAACGCGATGGAGCGCATCGACATGTAGGGGATCCACATGAGGCCGAGCAGGCCGACGAGGACGGCGAGGCCCGAGAAGAAGATCGCCCGTCCCGCCGTGCGGACCGTCTCTTCGACGGCGCGAGCCACCCCGCAGCCGACATCGAGCTCCTCGCGGAAGCGGCCGACCATGAACAGCGCGTAGTCGATGCCGACCGCAAGCCCGAGCAGCGTGGCGGCGTTCATGGCGAAGATGGAGAGATCGAACACCCGTGCGAGCAGGTAGAACGTGCCCAGCGTGATGGCGACCGCGGCGCCGCCGCCGACGACCGGCAGGGCGGCGGCGACGAGCGTCCCGAAGATGAGCAGCAGGACCAGAACGGCGACCGGCAGCGTGGCGCTCTCCGCCGTCCGGAGGTCGCGAGCCGAGACCTCCTCCACGTCGCGGTACACGGCGGCCTCGCCCGTCACGTACGTGCGCAGCACAGGGGTCCGTACGAGCTCGCGGATGCGGGGTATCTCGTCCTGCACCGGCTCGAGCTTCGCGTTGAACGAGAGCACGGCGAGCGACGAACGCCCGTCGCGCGAGGTGAGGTCGCTGCGGCCCGACGAGACAGCCGTCTCGATCCCGATCAGGCCCGGCAGATCGGCGCCGGCCACAAGGGTCAGCGCCTCCTCCTGCGCCGCTCTAAACTCGCGGCCGCGCGCGTCGAGCTCGTCGCTCGCGAACACGACGGTGAGGTGTGTGGGCCCGACGCCGAGTCGCTCGCGCATGACCCCCTGCGCCTGCTGCGAAGGGGAGTCGGGGCGCGTGAAACCACCGCCCTTGAGCACCCCCGGGAGGGCGAAGCTCCCGGCCAGGCCGGCGACGAACGCCGCCGCCCAGACCGCAAGGACCACCTTTCTGCGCCGGTAGGCGTACCGGCCGATGGCCGCGAACACCCTCGCTCCACCTCCGCTCTTCTCCGCCCCTGCCGTCGATCTGGCCGGGCAGTGCAGGTGCGAACGATATACTAGTGTCTTGAGTCTTTAGTTGC
>DDYF01000052.1 GCA_002347645.1 Thermoleophilia bacterium UBA2241
CGTCGACCATCCTCAGCACTGCCTTCCTCCTGCCGCCTCGTCGGCGTCCCTGGATCGGGAACGCGGACGAACGCTTGCAGGCATCGGTGGGGTGGTCAACTTTTCGGCTATCGAAGCACCCTCAGGTGGTCAACATTCAGGCTATCGAACACAGCGAATGCCACCCAGTCGAGTTCCTCACGATCCGGGCGGCAAATGGACACCGCGGCAGCGATCAAGCCGTCCAGATCGACAGTGGCTGGGCGTCCGCTCGCTTCGCTCTCTCTCCCCATGTCGCACACCTCCGCACTCCCCGGCACCCCAGCCTACGCGATACCGCCAGGAAGTTGGGCCTCTAGACGCGCGCGTATTTCCGCCAGTAGTCCCAGCGCCAGATGAGCGCGTCGGGGTGTGGGCTCTTGCCCAAGCCTGCGAGACTGCCAACCGTAATGTGAAGACTGAGCGCGTCGAGCCCCCTCCCCGGGTAGCACAACTCAAGAGACTCAGGCTCAATGCCAAATAGATGAGCGTCAAAGGCGCGGTGGTGTGTGGCACACATCACCAGTCCATTACGCGGATCGTTCGTGCCCCGGCTCTTCACTGGCACCACATGAGGCGTGTCGAGGACATCCACAATACGCATGTCGCAAAGCGCACACGAGGGTCCGTAACGCCGCATGACGTCGAAACGGAATTTCGCCTGGCCAATTCGCTGCTCGCTGAGGCGTTGCTTCGTTGGACGTGCCTCGGTGACAGCGAAGGGTGCATCATCGTCGGGCAGGCTCGGCGCCGAGAGGGGTTCCTCACCAAACACCACTAGGAACTGGCCCGTGCTGTCGTCCCACTCAGAAACCCAGCCGAGCCGAACCCGCCGACGACCTGGCGCGGACACCGAATTCGCCACGACGAAGACCGGGATCCCGAGAACGGCAGCGTTCTTCGTCGCCGCAATGTCCGACGCGTCGCGACCCCTCGCCGAGGTGGCGGGATAGCGATAGATGATTCCGTCGTCGGACAAGTCGTCGTCATACACGAGTCCGGTGTGGCGCAACGCCACGACGACTCCGGACCCGTCGTCCGACAGGTCCATCGTCCTGACCTTGTCAGCGAACATGCCGCGCTGACCCTTGTAGATCTGCATCTGTTGGAGAACAGCGGGGTCGACGGCATCCGGTCCGTCGCCAGTCTGCAGCGCACCCCATAGAGCGAAACGCAGAGTCCTTTCATCGTCTATGGCGCGCTGGTCCATGTGGCCCTCCACCAGTGACGTCTTGCCTGAGTGTGACCCTGATTAGAAGAGCCTAGCTCTTAGGCGGGCCCACGTCGACGAAATCGCGACCGAACTGCGTCGTCGTGATCGCAGTCTGTCCAGGCACGGTGTCGTGAGAGCACGATTCCCCAGGTCGGCGAAGCGCCCGCCGCCGATAGCTTCGACGTGTATCCTCGCGCTGCAGCACCGCGCGGCATATCGACTACGGAGGCCCCGGATGACAACCGAAGGATTCGCCGGCACGCCGGACCCGCGTGAGGGGTCGCATGCCTGGGCACGTCCGCCCGCCCCGGGCGCGTTCTCGCGCCTCACGGCGGCGCAGTGCGAGCGACTGCACGAGGCGACGCTGCGGGTGCTCGAGCGGACCGGGCTGCTCGTCGAGGAGCCCGAGGGGCTCGAGCTGCTGCGCAGGGCGGGCGCCGAGGTCGACGGGGCTCGCGTCCGCCTCGGCGCCCGCCTGGTCGACTGGGCGCTCTCGGTCGCGCCGCGCTCCGTCACCCTGCACGACCGCGAGGGCCGTCCCGCCATGGTCCTCGAGGGCCGCAACACCTTCGTCGACGCCCTCCCCAACCACGACTCAGCGCCTACCCGGCGCTGCTGACCCGCAGGCGACTGTCTGGTCAGCGGCCCCCGTCAGGCGGGCGCAAGGCCGGCGCGCGGTCAGCGCAGGGCCGGCGCTTGACGGCACCGGCGGCCGCACGGGACGATGTCCGCATGGCCGCCAAGCGTCCACCCCGTTCCTTCCGCGTCCTCGGCCCCGTCGCGCTGGTGGGGACGCTGACCGCCGACGACGTCGCCGGCTCGGCGGTCTCCTTCAACGCGCGGCACCTGCTCGAGGCCGCAGCCGACGCGCCCATCCCGGCGACCAAGCAGCTCGGCAACCTCACGCGCGCCTTCGTCGAGCGCGCCTTCGACGACATGCGCTGGCCGGCCGAGTACGCGCGGCTCGTGCGGACGTACAATCGCAAGCTCGACGAGCCCGACGTCTGGCGCCTGCACCTGCTGCGCGTCGCCCTGCAGAACGCGCGGCTGCTGCGCAAGTACCGCGGCGCCTTCAGCACCACGTCGCGAGGCCGTGAGCTGCTCGCGCCCGGCCGCGAGGGGGCGCTCTTCCTCGAGCTCTTCGCGGCCTACTTCGAGAGGACGAACCTCGCCTTCGCCGACGGCTACCCGGAGGACCCCTGGCTGCAGGGCGGCGTGCCCGACCTGCTGGCGCTGCTGCACGACCTGCCCGCCCGCGGCGTGACGATCGGCGATCTCGCCGGCGCGCTGGTGGTCGACGTCGACGTGTGGACGGCGGCGGCGGCGCCGTACTCCACGCCACACGAGGTGCTCTCGGGCGCGCTGCGACGCCGCATCCTCGAGCCGCTCGAGGACTTCGGGCTCGTCACGGTCACGGGGCCGCTGAAGCCCACCCGGCACCCGTGGCGCGACGACGCCGCCCGCACGGTGACGCCCACCCCCCTCTTCGCCAGGTTCGTCGTCGACGCGCAGACGCTAAACTGACGGCCGGCGAGCAAATACTGACTGGACATCTACAAAGCTCGTCTTGTAGTGCTGGACACACCGCCGGGCGATCCTCGAGAGCGCCGAGCTCCTGGAGCTACACCTCACCCCACAGCGCGCCGAGCGGCAGGGACTGGAGGCGCGGCCCGAACGGGACCGCCGTTTCGGCGAGACACAGCAGCACGCCGCGGTGGAACCGGTCGCCGGCGGCCGCGGCGAGAGCCCGCAGCCCCTCGAAGTCGCCCGACGACGGCGAGGCCGTGAGCTTGACCTCGACGCCGACTACGGCGCCGCTCGGATGCTCCAGCACCACGTCCACCTCACGGCCCGCATGGGTGCGGAAGTGGAAGAGCTCCACTGGTACGCGGCTCCATCCCGCCTGGCGCGTGAGCTCGGCCACGACGAAGCTCTCCAGCGCCCGACCAAGGAGTGTCGGATCGGCGGCAAGGCGAGCCTCGTCGGCGCCGAGCAGATGCAGGAGCAGCCCACTGTCGGCGACATGAAGCTTGGCGGTCTTCACGAGCCGCGACGTGAGATTGGCGTGCCACGCCGGCACGCGGATGAGCAGGAACGTGATCTCTAGCAGCGCGGCGTAGCGTCTCAGGGTGGACTGAGGGATACCGAGCGTTCGCGACAGGTCGGCGTAGTTCACCGGTGAGCCCGACCGCACGGCGAGCGCCGCCAGGAGGCGCCGCAGATCGGCGAGCCCGGCGATCTCGGCGACGTCGCGGACGGTGCGCTCGGTCACCGTAACGACGTAGTTGCGGAACCACGCCGCCCGTCGTGCAGCGCTCGTACGTGCGACGGCCTCCGGATAGCCGCCCGCGACGAGACGCCCGATCAGGTCGCTGCGGTCGACGATGGCCCCCGAGGCGTCGGGTGCGGCGATCGCGGTCTGATCTCCGAAGAGCCGTTCGATGAGACCGTCACGGATGCCGGCCATCTCCCCCTGGGTGAACGGCCAGAGCGTCAGCACCTCCATGCGTCCGGCGAGTGTGTCGGCGAGGCGGGGCAACTGCAAGATCTGCGCCGACCCAGTGAGCAGGAAGCGACCGGGAGTCCGATCCCGGTCCACCGCAGCCTTGACCGCCAGAAGAAGGTCGGGGACGCGCTGCACCTCGTCGATGACCACGGGTCCGCTCAGACCGGCCAGGAAGCCCACCGGGTCGGCGGTCGCGGCATCGCTCACCGCCGCGTCGTCGAGCGTGTAGTAGGCGGCCGGATGCGCAGTCTCGGCCAGCGTTCGCGCCAAGGTGCTCTTGCCGACCTGCCGTGCGCCGTGAAGGGTCACGACCGGCGTGTCGCTCAGCGCGGCAAGCAGCGGCTCGGTGATGGTGCGGCGGATCATGGCGCGAGACTACCCTATTAGTGGCTGAAAATCAACCACCTACTGGCTGATTTTCAGCCACTAAAAGCTCGCAGCGCTCGCGCCTTCTGACCCTGGCACCAGCGCCGGGTCACTGAGAGAATGGGGTTGTCCGCTGGGCCCGCGCACCTCGAAGGGGGTCTCTGATGACGACCGAAGGACCCGCCGGCACACCGCCCGCCCCGGGCACCTTCTCGCGCCTGACGGCCGCCCAGTGCGAACGGCTGCACGAGGCGACGCTGCGCGTGCTCGAGCGGACCGGGCTGCTCGTCGAGGAGCCCGAGGCGCTCGAGCTGCTGCGCAGGGCGGGCGCCGAGGTCGACGGGGCTCGCGTCCGCCTCGGCGCCCGCCTCGTCGACGCCCTCCCCAACTACGACTTCGTCATGTCGCTGTTCACGCCGAGCGACGTCACCCCGCAGGCCATAGGTTTCCGCTAATCGCTGTCTCGCCCGACGAGAGAAGGCGCACATCTCTTTGCGCATCGACGCGCCAGTGGCGTCATCCCCTGCCTCACCGGCAACCGTGTCTTGAGCGCAACGCCCCGCCGTTAGCCCCCACCGGCCGCCGGGTACCGTCCGCCGCACTCGAAGGGAACCGGCGGAGGGCGCGTCATGACCAGGATCCCGCAGGAGCTCCACGACCTTCTCGCCGGCGGCCACAACGTGTGGGTCGCGACGGTCGGGGCCGACGGCGGGCCCAATATCTCCATCAAGGGCAGCGGCGCCCTGCTCGACGACGAGCACCTCTCCTTCGCCGACATGTTCGGTCGCAAGACGCGCGAGAACCTGCAGCGCGACCCGCGCGTGGCGGTGGGCATCCACGACCCGGAGCGCAAGCTCGCGATGCAGGTCAAGGGCCACGCCGAGCTCATCGACCACGGCGAGGTCTTCGACAAGGTCAACGAGAAGCTCGCCGCGGTCAGCGAGCAGCTCCACCTGCCGCCCATGAAGTACGTGGTGCGCATCACGGTCGACTCGGTGTGGGACATGGGACCGGGGCCGCACGCCGGCGAGGAGTTGCGGCCCGCGTAGATCTTGTCCGTGAAGGCGCTCGACCAGGCTTCGGGCCGGCCCTGAAGACCGCGGCACGCGCCCGCGCTCTCCACAGGCCAGACAGACCCCCGTCGACGACGGCCGAGAGGGGCCTCAGGTGCGAGGAGAAGGGCTCGCGCCCACCTGCTCGGCCTCGGCCACCTCTTCGAGCTCCTTGAGGTGGGCGTCCATGGCGGCCGCGGCGGCCTCTTCGTCGTGCCGCTCGATCGCCGCCAGGATGTCACGATGCTCTTCGATCGTGACCTCGGGCTGCCTGAAGTCGCGCGGGGTGAACGCCTCGAGGAACATGGCGAGCTCCTTGTAGAGCTCGCTCAGGTACTGCAGCAGGACCCTGCTGTGTGCCGCACGCCCCAGCGCGTAGTGGAACTTGACGTTGCCGAACGTCCACACGTTGAAGGCGCCGAGCGCCTCTTCCTCCAGGCGCAACGCGTCGCGGACGACCGCCATGTCCTCCTGCGTTGCCCGTCGGGCGGCGAGCCGGACGACCTCCAGCTCAATGGGCCGGCGGGCTTCGACGACCTCCAGCAAGTTGCAGGCCACCCTGCGCGTCGACAGCTTGAGGATGCTGGGCGGTATCACCGCCGACGCCACGACGATGCCTCCGGCGGCGCCACGCCGCACCCGCAAGACCCCTGCACGCTGGAGCATGCGGACGGCCTCGCTGACCGTCGGCCTGCTCACCTCCATGGCGCGCGCGAGCGCCTCGACGGTCGGGAGCCGCGACCCGACTTCGTAGACGCCCATGTGCACGGCGTGCGAGATCTGGTCGACGACCTCTTCGAAGGCGTGCGACGCGACGATCGGCTGAAACGCCGCCGCCGCGCTCTCGTTCGTGTTCGCCGTCATCCCGCTCCTCGCCTCAGGTGTCACAGCTCGCCGCTCGCGTAGGTCACGGCCCCGTCGCTCACCGTCAGTTCGACGCGGGCGTCACCGATCCCCTCGCGCTCGGCGTAGGGATCGCAGTCGATCACCACGAGGTCGCCGCGCATGCCCTCGATTATGGCGCCACGTTCGTGCTCTTCGCGACCGACCCACGCGCCGTTCGTGGTGAACATGCGCAGCGCGGTGTCGACGTCGGTCCGCCGCGACGCGCGCGGGTTGTTCGCGGCGGCGTGTACGCCGAACAGCGGGTCGATGGAAGTGACCGGGCTGTCCGAGCCTCCCGAGACGACCGCCCCAAGCTCCGCCAGGCGGCGAAACGGCTCCATCCTCTCCGCGCGCTCCGGGCCGAAGGAGTGGTCGTAGTCGCCGTCGCCGCCGTTGTCCCAGAGATACGAGAACGCGGGTTGCATGGGCAGCGCGAGCCGCAGCGCGAGCGCGCGCTCGATGGCCCACTCCGTCGGAAGCTGGAAGTGCTCGACGCGATGCCGGCAGTCGTCACGCGGAAACGCCCGCGCGGCGGCGTCGTAGGCGCGCACGAGCACGTCGATGGCCCGGTCGCCGATCGCGTGCATGCCGACCTGCAGACCCGCGCGGTGCGCGCGGTCGACGAAGGCGTGGATCTCCTCCTCGCTGTAGTTCAGCTCGCCGCAGGTGTCCGGCTTGTCCAGGTAGGGCTCGTAGAAGCACGCCGTGTGCTCGAAACACGCTCCGTCCACGGTCAGGCAGCCGCCGATGCGGTCGAGCCCCATGGCGAGGACACGGTCGACGTCCATGGTCTGATACATCAGCAGCACGTGCAGCGGCAGCTCGTCCGCACGTTCGTGCAGCACCTGGACGTCGCGGTCACCGGTGATGAACTGGCCCTCGAGACAGTGCAGGGTCGTGACGCCCTTGCTGACCGCGCGCTCGGCGACGCGCCGGTAGCGCTCGACGATCTCCGCGTCGCTGAGCGAGCCGAAGGCCAGACGGGCGGCGGCGAAGTGGCTCTCGTCGTCGACGAACCAGCCCGCCTCCGGTTCGCCGGGCGACCTCCCGAACGGCAGGCCGGCAGCCGCCAGCTCTCTCAGCCCGGCCGTGTTCGTGGCTCCCGAGTGGAACGACGTCGACGTGACGTAGACGGGTCTGTCGCCCACGGCCGCGTCGAGCTCCGGGGCGGTCGGGAAGCGCCGCTCCGCGAGCGTCCAGGGCGCACATCCGAACCCGTAGACCCAGCGCCCGCCGCTCAGGTGCGCCGCATGCTCGCGCAGACGCCCGCAGACGTCCTGCACGTCGCGGGCGCCGGCGAGGTCGGCGGAGCACAGCGCCATGCCGGTGCTGAACGCGTGAACGTGCGAGTCGATGAAGCCGGGGAGCACCGTCGCACCGTGAAGGTCGACCACCTCGCGCGGCTTCGGGTCGAGTCTGTCGATCTCCGCGCGATCGCCGACCGCGACGATCCGTCCGTCTCGCACCGCCACCGCGGCGGCGCGGGGCCGGCGCGCATCCATCGTGACGACGAGGCCGTTCACCAGAGTCAGGGAGCCGCTTCCGGCCTTCTGCACGCCACCCTCCCTCGCCGCGCCCGGCCTGTGTGTCCCTGGGGACGGTCGGCAGAGCAGATCGATGAGAAAACGAACTTGCTATTGCATTCTTCTCTTCATAATACCTATTATTCTTTCGTTGGCAATGCCCCGTGAGGCGCGAGACCTGAAGAGCGCATGTGTCGCCGGGGCTGAGCGACGACGCGAGCTGGCAAAGGGGGTGCGTGTCGCCAGAGAGGGCGGGAGCCCGCGGGGGGGTCCAGGCTGAGTCGCAGAGAGCCCGCCGGACCTTCGCCCAACTACGTCAGTCGACTGGGAGGTCATCGTGTCCTTGAGATCGAAGCGAATGAGTTGGCTGTTGGTCGCCATGATGGTGCTGGCCGCGGCCATGCTGGTCGTCGCCGCCGGATGTGGCGAGTCGGAGGACGGCGACGGCGAGGAGGCGGAGGTCTTCACGTACGCCGCCTCCGGGACCTACCCGCCGTTCAGCTTCTCAGAGGGTGGCGAGGTCCAGGGGTTCGACGTCGAGATCGGGGAGATGCTCGCGGAGAAGATGGGCATGACCCCCGAGTTCGTCACGAACCCGTTCGAGACCATCATCGAAGGCTTGAACTCCGACAAGTACGACGCCGTCATCGGCAGCCTGGCGATCACGCCGGAGCGCGAAGAGGTCGTGGCCTTCACGCAGCCCTACTACACCTCCGGAGCGCAGACCTACGTGCGCTCTGACAACACGACGATCACCGACACCGGCGATCTCGTCGGCAAGGAGATCGGCGTCGTGAAGGCATCGACCTTCCTGGCTCTCGCACAGGGTCTTACGGATCCCGACAAGGCGATCGGCTTCGACAGCGACGTCATCGCCCTGCAGGACCTTATCGCGGGCCGTGTCGATGCGGTCATCACCGATGAGGTCGTCGGTGGCGTGGCGATGATGGAAGGCCTTGACATCAAGCCGATCGGTGAGCCCATGGAAGTCACCGACATGGCGATCGCCGTGCGCAAGGACGACACGGAACTGCTCGACAAGCTCAACGCGGCCCTCGACGAGATGAAGGCCGACGGCTCCTACAAGGCGCTGAGCGAGAAGTGGCTCGGTCAGGTCCTGCTCGAAGGCGTGCAGTGACGTAAAGCGGACTGCCCGTCCTGCGGATCCGGGGCTTACCGAGCCTGCCCCGGATCCGCTTCCGCCCCGACCCTGGAGCAGGTGCGCATGACTTCCTTGTGGGAGATCCTCAGCGAGAACTTCATGATGTTCACCGAGGCCGCTGGGGTCACCCTCAGACTCACCGCGGTCTCACTGTTCTTCGCCACCTTCATCGGCCTCGTCTTCGCCTTCATGAAGATCTCGCGCCTGAAGGTGCTGAACCTCATCGCCGACGGCTACATCGGGCTCATCCGGGGCCTGCCGCTGATCGTACAGCTCATGTTCCTCTACTTCGGCATCTCGTCCCTGGTGACGCTGCCCCGGTTCTGGGCCGGCAGTGTGGCGCTGGCGATCCATTCCGGCGCCTACGTGGCGGAGATCTTCCGGGGCGCCATCCAGTCGATCGACAAGGGTCAGGTCGAGGCGGCCAAGTCGCTCGGCATGAGGCAGTCGCTGCTCATGCGCCGGGTGATCCTGCCCCAAGCCGCGCTGCGCGCTATCCCGCCGATCGGCAACCAGTTCATCATCGGGCTCAAGGACTCCTCGCTCGTGGCCTACCTCGGCGTCCTGGAGCTCTACGGCACGGCGCTCCTCATCCAGGCCCGCAACTTCAAGCCGTTCGAGACCTATCTGGTCGCCGGCGGCTACTATCTGCTCATGGTCATCATCTTCACCATCTTGCTGCGCAAGCTCGAGAACCGTCTCGCCGTCACCACGCGGCCCGGGGGAGGCAACGGCAAACAGAAGCGGCGCCGGGTCGCCAGCGGACAGGCGGCGGCATGAACGAGCTCATGATCAAGTACGAAGAGGTGCACAAGTACTACGACGATCTCCACGTCCTCAACGACATCAATCTGGAGATCAAGAGAGGCGAGGTCATGGTCCTCATCGGGCCAAGCGGATCGGGAAAGAGCACCCTGATCCGCACGATGAACTTTCTCGAGACGATCGACAGCGGGACCATCACGATCGAGGGCAAGACGATCCACCGGAAGACCGAGAACCTCGACAAGATCCGTGAGCGCGTCGGCATGGTCTTCCAGCAGTTCAACCTCTTCCCCCACATGACGGCGATCGAGAACGTCATCGAGGCGCCGGTGCACGTCAAGAGGATCGACAAGAAGACCGCCCGCGAGAAAGGGATGGCACTTCTCACCAAGGTCGGCCTCGGTGACAAGGCCGACTCTCACCCCCACCAGCTCTCCGGCGGCCAGCAGCAGCGCGTGGCGATCGCACGCTCGCTCGCCATGGAACCCGACGTGATGCTGTTCGACGAGGTGACGTCCGCCCTCGACCCTGAGCTGGTGGGTGACGTGCTGCAGGTCATGAAGGACCTGGCTCGCTCCGGCATGACCATGGTCGTCGTCACGCACGAGATGGGCTTCGCGCGTGAAGTGGGAGACCGGGTCCTCATGATGGATGCCGGACAGATCATCGAGGAAGGCCCGCCCGAGAAGTTCTTCATCGACCCGGAGAACGAACGCACCAAGCGGTTCCTCAAGGAGATCCTGTAGATGGCGCCCGCACTCAGAGGTGGACGATGCCCGACGATACCTTGAAGGGCCGGCACTTCCTCGACGTCGCCGACTTCTCGCCGGCGGAGTTGAACGGTCTCCTCGACGCAGCCCTCGCCCTCAAGGCCAAGCTCAGGGCCGGAGATGCCACGCCGATACTGCCCGGCCGCGCCTTGGCCATGGTGTTCATGAAGAAGTCCACGCGCACGCGGGTGTCCTTCGAGGTCGGCATCCAGCAACTGGGCGGTATCGCTCTCTTCCTCGCGGGGAGCGAGCTGCAGTTGGGGCACGGCGAGACGATCCGCGACACCGCGCTCACGCTGTCCCGGTACGTGCACGCCGTCATGATCCGTGCGGTGGACCATGCTGACGTCGCCGAGTTCGCGCGGCACGCGACGGTGCCCGTCATCAACGGGATGTCAGGGACGTCCCACCCGTGCCAGACCTTGGCCGATCTGCTCACCATGCGCGAGCACTTCGGCCGGGTACGCGGTCTGAAGGTCGTGTACCTGGGCGCCGGCCTCAACGTCGGTACGTCCCTGATGGTCGGCTGCAGCAAGCTCGGAGCGCACTTCATCTTCTGCGGCCCCGAGGGCTTCGAGCCGCCATCGGCGGCGCTCGACAAGGCCCGCCGGTTCTCGGCTGACAGTGACGCCCTTCTGAGGCTCGAGCGGGATCCGTACGCGGCCGTCCGCGACGCCGATGTCGTCTGCACCGACGGGTGGACGCCGCCGGAGCTGGAGGCCGAGAGTGTGGCCCGCGCGAAGAAGCTGGCGCCGTATCGTGTCGACGCTGCCCTCCTCTCGGCAGCCGGTCCCCAGGCGCGCGTGATGCACTGCCTGCCCGCACACTACGGCGAAGAGATCACCGAGGACGTCGTCCACTCCTCGCAGTCGATCGTGTTCGACGAGGCCGAGAACCGTCTGCACGCGCAGAAGGCGATCATGGCCGCCGTCATTCGGTGACGAACGAGCGTCGCTGCCCGCCGCGCCGCTCGCGTGTATCCTCGCGCTGCAGCGCCGCGCGGCATATCGACCACGGAGGCCCCCGATGACGATCGAGCGATTCGCCGGCACACCGCCCGCCCCGGGCGCCTTCTCGCGCCTCACGGCGGCACAGTGTGAGCGGCTGCACGAGGCGACGCTGCGCGTGCTCGAGCGGACCGGGCTGCTCGTCGAGGAGCCCGAGGCGCTCAAGCTGTTGCGCAGGGCGGGCGCCGAGGTCGACGGGACTCGCGTCCGTCTCGGCGCCCGCCTCGTCGAGTGGGCGCTCTCGGTCGCGCCGCGCTCCGTCACCCTGTACGACCGCGAGGGCCGTCCCGCCATGGTCCTCGAGGGCCGCAACGTCTACTTCGGTCCCGGCTCGGACTGCATGTACTGCTGGGACCACCGCACGGCGTCGCGGCGGCGCGCCGTGCTGCACGACGTCGTCGACACGGCGCGCCTCGTCGACGCCCTCCCCAACTACGACTTCGTCATGTCGCTGTTCACGCCCAGCGACGTGACGCCGCAGGTCATGGACCGTCACCAGATGGAGGCCATGCTCGGCCACACCGCCAAGCCCGTCGTCTACGTGACGCTCAACGACACACAAGCGCACCTCGACATCACGCGGATGGCCGAGGCGATCGCCGGCGGAGCCGGCGCGCTCGAGGCCCGTCCCTTCCTCGCCTGCTACAAGAACACCCTCCTCCCCCTGCGCCACAACGCCGAGGCCGTGCGCACCCTCATCGACCTCTCGCGCCGCGGCCTGCCCTGCATCTACAGCCCCGTCTCCACGGCCGGCACCATGACGCCCATGACCGTCCTCGGCTCGCTCGTCGTCGTCCACGCCGGCGTGCTCGCCGGGCTCGTCCTCTCGCAGCTCGTCCGCGAGGGCGCCCCGTTCATCGCTATCGGCTGGGCCGGCGAGTCCCACGACATGCGCCACCTGCGCGACCTCTTCGCGCAGCCCGACCACCGCGGCATCTACGCCTCGCTGCTGCACTGGTACGGCCTGCCCATGTGGACCCTAGGGGGCATCACCGAGGCCAAGGTCCCCGACCAGCAGGCGGCGGCCGAGGCGGCGCTCACGATCATGGCCGACGCCGTCGCCGGCGGGCACATGATCCACGACATCGGCTTCATGGAGTCGTCCTTCACCGGCTCGCTCACGCAGCTCGCCCTGTGCGACGACGTGATCGGCTGGGTGAAGAGCTTTCTCGCCCCGGTCGAGATCACCGACGAGGACCTGGCCCTTGACGCGATCGACGAGGTCGGCCCCGGCGGCACCTACCTGCTGCACAAGCACACGCGCCGGCACGCGCGCGAGCGCTGGGAGCCGCGCATCTTCGACCGCGCCTCGTGGGGGACGTGGGTGAAGGGCGGCGGCCGGGCGGCGGGCGACGCGCCGGCAGGGGCGGCGGGAGGCGCGGCGGGCAGGGACGCGACGGTGCGCGCCGCCGAGGTCGTGGACGAGATCCTGGCGACGCCGGTCGCCAACCCCCTTCCCGCCGACGTCGCCGCCGCCGTCCACGCCGTGGTCGAGGAGGCGGAGCGGCGGGTGGCGGCGGGCTGAGGACGGCGTCAGGCGACCGCGCCGCCTGTCACCACTCCGGCGGCTTCTGGATACGCGTCCCTTCGTTCTCAATCACGTCGGGCAACTGCGAGGCCGCGAAGTGACTGCGTCGAACAGTGCGCACGAAATCCGCCTGTTTGGCGAAGACACAGGCTCGCTGACCTCCCTGCACCTTCAGGACGCCGACGGGCAGCCCGAGCACCTCGCGAACAAGTCGGACAGGCTCGAGTAGGTCTGCATCGTTCGACACCACGACCGCCACGTCGTATCCGCCGGTGGAACCGTCGACAAGGAGGTGCGACGCCAGGTTGACGTCTGAGCCCTTCTCCTCAGGCACCCAGACGAGGGCCCTGCGTGGCCCTCGCGGCGGGGGGCTGACGAGCCAGTGCAGCTTGGGATGCTCCACGAACTGCCCATAGTGGATGGCGAGTCCGGGAAGGGACCGCAACGCCAACAGGTAGGCGTCCTGCCGCGCACGTTGTCCTGCTCTGCCACGCGACGGATCGAGACGCGCGGTGAAGTATCGGACGAGTTCCACGTCGTTGCGCGGCAGCGCGGCACTACAGAACGCAGACACGTCGAGCCACTTGAAGCGCTCGAAGCGAGAGCGCCGAAAGGCGGCGCAATAGAAGTTCAGGCCGTCGACGTACACGCGCGTACGCGGCTTGGGCAGCGCCACAAGGACTCCACGGTTGACGATTCCCCAAGAAAAGCAGAAGCCGCCCTGAGGCGGCTTCGCGCCCCGCGCCAAGCACGGGGTCAGTGACTTCATTATGCGCGTCATCTTCCCAAGGTCAAGAGGATGAAGACAACGTCAACCAGCGCAGGGCCTCTGAAAGGGTAAGGCCGGGACCCGCTACGCAGTTCCCGACCTCTGCGGGGAGTATCGGCGCACAAACGCCGTCGGTCAAGGTGACAATGAAGTGGCCGGGGACCGCTACGCAGTACCCAGCCGAGGCCAGTGTGGGCCGGAGAGCCGTGTGCGTCAAAGGAGACTCGCGAGTGCCTTCCGTAATGACAGGCGAACTCCCCCGCACCATTGACTCGCCTTCGGACGAATGGCACCATGGGACTCGGTCATCGCCAGTGGGGCTTCGGCTTCCTGGTTCCCCCGGGGTTGCGATCCCGGGGGTTTCTTCTTCTCGCAGGCCGCACGTCACCCTATCGGCGTCGACGCGCGGCCTACCCCCGCCCCTTCCCCCGGTCCTTGAGGATGCGCTCGGCGGCGAGCTTGCCCGGAGCGCCCATCACGCAGCCGCCGGGATGGGTGCCCGAGCCGCACTGGTAGTACCCGTCGATGGGGGTTCGGTACTGCGACCAGCCCGGCGCCGGGCGGAAGAAGAACATCTGCGGCGCGAAGAACTCGCCGGCGAAGATGTTGCCCTCCGAGAGCCCGACCGTGCGCTCGATGTGCAGCGGGGTCACGACCTCGCGCTGCAGGACGAGGTCGCCGAACCCGGGGAAGAACGACTCCAGCGTCCGCTGCACGGTGTCGCCCAGGTTCTCCTGCTCGGCGTCCCAGTCGCTCTCGCGGAGCTTGTAGGGGGTGTACTGGATGAAGCACGACATGACGTGCCTGCCGGGCGGCGCCATGTCGGGGTCGATGGTGCTCTGGATGGCGCCGTCGATGTAGGGCCGCGAGCTGTACCAGCCGTACTTGCCCTCGTCGAAGGCGCGCTCGAGGTAGTCGATCGAGGGTCCGATGTTGGTGAAGCCGCGGAAGACGTCCTCGCGGCCTGGCAGTGCCGGGAACCGCGGCAGCCCGTCGAGGGCGAAGTTGACCTTGGACGAGGTCCCTTGGAAGCGATAGCGCTGGACCGTCTCGACGAGGTCGTCGGGCAGCTCGCGCGGGTCGACGAGCTCGAGGAAGGTGTGGCGCGGGTCGAGGGCGCTGACGACCGTGTCGGCGTAGAACTCGGTACCGTCGGTGAGGGCGACGCCGGTCGCGCGGCCGTTCTTGGTGATCACCGCGGCGACCGGCGACTCGAGGCGGATCTCCGCCCCGAACGCCTGCGCCGCGCGGGCGAGCACCTGAGTGAACCCGCCGTTGCCGCCCTTGTGGAACGACCAGGCGCCGAACTCGCCGTCGTGCTCGCCCATCGCGTGGAAGAGCAAGACGAGGCCGGAGCCCTGCGAGCGCGGCCCGACCTTGGTGCCGATGATGCTCGAGCTGGCCAGGTAGCCCTTGAGGATCTCCGACTCGAAGTAGTCGTCGAGGAAGTCGGCGGCGCTTCCCGTGAGGAGGCGCACGGCGTTGTGGAGGGTGCGCTTGTCCAGGCTGCGGAAGCGCCGCCCGAGCTGGGTGAGCGCGAGGAGCTCCTCGGGGTCGTCGCTGAAGAGGTCGGGCGGCGCCTGGTCGAAGAGCGGCTTGAGCGCCTGGACGACCTTGCTCAGGTCGTGGCCGTACTGCTCGTAGGCGTCGGCGTCGCGCTTGCTGTGGCGGGCGATCTCCTTGAGGTTCTGGCCGTGGTCCTGGGTCAGCCAGAGGTAGTCGCCGTTCTCCATCGGGGCGAAGGTCGACGACATGAGCAGCGGCATGAAGCCGTGCTTGACGAGCTCGAGGTCCTGGACGATCTGCGGGCGCAGCAGCGAGAGCGCGTACGAGAAGGTCGTGAACCAGAAGCCGGGACGCAGCTCCTCGGTGATCGCCGCGCCGCCGACGAGGTGGCGCCGCTCGAGGATCAGGGTGCGCAGGCCGGCCTTGGCGAGGTAGGCGCCGTTGACGAGGCCGTTGTGGCCGCCGCCGACGACGATCGCGTCGTAGGTGCGCTCGGCGCGCGAGGCCTTTGCGGACGCGAGCGATGTCGACGCCGGCGCCCCGCGCTTCTTCGCTGCCTTCGCGGGAGTCTTCTTCGTACTCATCTCAGGCCGTCTTTCGCTCCGGGTTGTAGAGCGGCAGCCGGGCGACGTGCGCGGCGACCTGCTCGTAGTGATGATCGACCGTGAGCTCGAGCTTCACCCTCGTGCCGGGCTTCGCGAGGTCGGGGCGCATGCGGGCGATGGCGATGTGGCGCTGGAGCATCGGCGAGTACATGAAGCTCGTCGCGTAGCCGGCCTGCCCGAGAGCGACGCCGCTCCCGCCCTGACCTCCGGAGGCGGCGGCGCCCCCGGCTCCCGCGGCATCCTCGTAGAGCATCGAGTCGCCGATCACCGGCGTGTGGTCCTTCGGCGGTATGAGGCCGGCCTCGTCGTAGACCTGGTCGTAGTCCTGCCAGTCGAGGACCAGGCCGCGCATCGCCCAGCGCGACGTCTTGCCGGCGATCTCGGCTTCGAGTGCGCGACGACCGACGAAGGCGCGGTCGTCGCGCTTGAGGTCGCCGAACATCCAGCCCCAGCCGAGCTCGAGCGGTGTGGAACGGTGGGCGTCGTTGAACGCGTAGCGGCTCGAATCGAAGTCGGCGCCGAGCTCGAGCATGCCGGCCTCGATGCGCAGCATGTTCAGGGCATCGAGGCCGAATTGCTGCACGCCGTGACCCTGCACCGCGTCCCAGAGCTCGTCCCAGACGCGGAGGCCGTCGCCGGCGTCGACCCAGATCTCGTAGCCGAGGTCGCCGGTGAAGCCGGTGCGACTCACCGTGACCGCCGCACCGCCGATCTTGCCCGCAGTCACGCCGAAGTACGGGAGCGTCTCGGCCTGCGGGACCAGCTTCGCGAGCAGCCCGCGCGAGCGCGGGCCCTGGAGCGCGAGCGTCCCCATGTCGTCGCTTACCTCGTCGATGCGGACGTCCAGGCGACCGACCCGATCGGCGAACCAGGCGAGGTTGGGTTCGGCGCTCGTCAGCAGGTACTCGTTCACGCTAGGTCGAGACTGCGGCAAGTGAAGGACGACGCCGTCCTCGACGACGAAGCCGTCGTCGTCAAGCCAGCACGTGTACTGCGCGCGACCGGGCGGGCATGCCCAGATGTCGCGCGCAAGCACGCCGGCGAGAAACGCCTCGGCGTCCGGCCCGCCGATCCGGTACTTGTAGAGCGGGCTCGAATCGAAGATGCCGGCCGCGTTGCGGACGGCGAAGTACTCCGCCTTGTCACTCAGCTGGTAGCGGCCGGCGGCGAGGTAGTTGGACCAGTGACTCCAGAGCTGGACCTGGTTCAGCGCCGCCGTGCGCGCGTGGAACGGTGACGTCCTGACGACGGCGGCTTCGCCGGCGTCGCGCGTCGCGCCCGCGCCGCGCGGCGCGTCCGTCTTCTTCTGTCCCTCGCGCTTCGGCATGGCGCATTCATACCCGCCTTGGGCGGACCGCCACCCCGTATGCAGTGAGGCCGCGAGTCGCGGAGGCACTCATCACGCTCACGCACTGCCTCGACGTCGTTCGCGCGGCGTATCATCGACGTCGTGAGCGCGAAGCCCGAAACGGACGCAGCCGGCCCCGTCGACTGGCTCCTCGCCTCCGAGGAACCGGCGCTGCGCTACCGCGTGCTGACCGAGTTGCTCGGCCAGCCGGCGGAGGGCGGCGAGGCGGCGCGGGCGCGGCGCGCGATCATGACGCGGGGCACCGCGCCCGCGATCCTCGCCGCCCAGAACGCCGACGGGCACTTCGGCCGCCCCGGCGCCTTCTACAACGACAAGTACTGCGGCACGGTCTGGCAGCTCATCGTGCTGGCCGAGCTCGGCGCGGACCCCGCGGACGCGCGCGTCCGCACCGCCTGCGAGGCCATCCTCCGCGACTCCCAGGAGCCCGAGTCGGGCGGCTTCTCCCTCGAGTGCAGCAAGAAGCGCGGCGGCGGGCTCCCTAGCGGCCTCATCCCCTGCCTCACCGGCAACATGGTCTTCAGCCTCGTCCGCCTGGGTTGCCTCGACGACCCGCGCCTGCAGCGCGCCGTCGACTGGATCGCGACCTGGCAGCGCTTCGACGACGGGAACGGCGAGGCGCCGCGCGGCGGCCCCTACGACCGCTACCAGATGTGCTGGGGCACGCACACCTGCCACATGGGCGTCGTCAAGGCGCTCAAGGGCCTCGCCGAGATCCCGCCCGGGCGCCGCTCCCCCGCCGTCCGGCGCACCATCGCCGACGGCACGGAGCACCTCCTCCGCCACCACGTCCACAAGCGCAGCCACGACCTGACGAAGGTCTCCAAGCCGAGCTGGCGCCGCTTCAACTTCCCCCTGATGTGGCAGACCGACGCGCTCGAGATCCTCGGGGTGTTCGCCAAGCTCGGGGCAGCCACGCACGGGGCGCCGGCCACAGGTCAGCGCCCCGACAGCCCGCTCCTCGACCCGCGTGCCCGAGAGGCGCTCGACCTCGTCGCAAGCAAGCAGGACACGCAGGGTCGCTGGAGACTCGACAACACGCAGAACGGCAGGTTCCTCGTCGACATCGAGGCCAAGGGCAAGCCCAGCCGCTGGGTCACGCTGCGCGCGCTGACGGTGCTGCAGGCGGCGGGGCGGCCGTAGCCTGCGCCCTGTCGCCCGCGCGCCCCCGCCCTCTAGCTCGACGTGATTCCATGCAGCTTGCAGGTCTGCCGCAAGTCCTCGTCGTCGAGCTCGATCCCGGAACGCTCGACGTGCGTGCCGAGACCCTGAACAGCAGGTCGGGCGCGCTCCTGGTCGTGAAGCGGCGGCTCACCCGTTGGCCAGGAACCGCCGCTGCGCCGTGCGAACGGCCGGGACGACGAGCGCCAGGTCTCCCTCTCTCAGAAGACGAGCCGGCGACACGTCGTCGAGCGTCGGGTTGAGACCCTGGAACCAGGCCTGCGCCGTCTCAGGCCCGTCGGAATCGGCGATGCACTGGGCGATGGCGTACGCGTGCCGCAGGCGCGTCTCGACGTCCTTGCCCGGTCGCCGGCCCTCCCCCCACTGCCGGACGGCCCGCGTCTCCTTTACAGACCCGATGTACGCGACCAGTGTCGCGCCGAGCAGCTCGCGCAGCCGACGAGCGACTTCCGGGAACGGCAGACGCATCGCATCGTCGAAGCACTTCAGTTCGGGGCGTGGCAGCTGAACGCTCATTCCTCCACCTTCCGGAAGCTCACCGGCAGCGTGCTCTGCCGGTTCTTCACGCACATGATACCACCCTGAATCACATTCGAGAAGGCATACTCATTCCCCGAGCTGACGGTCGGTTCGTCGTGACCGAAGCAGCGCCGCGCGCTCGTGGGGCCGGCGTTGCCAGCGCGGGCGAGCGCGGGGCATTGTGCCACCGCGGCCTCTCCCCTACCATCAGCGCACGACAACCTTGGAAGTGGGGGACACATGTCTCGCGTCGTCGTCATCGTCGTCACCATCGTTCTTGCACTGATCGTCACGACCGCGCCGGCACTCGCCGAGGTGCCGTACGCGGTCCCGACGCCGGCGGCCACCGGCGTGGGCACGCAGAGCTCGCCCTTCATCAGCGGCTCCACGTGGGACCCGCGCGTCACCTGGGAGGACGACGCGAGCGGGCAGTGGGACCTCTTCTCCCTGTTCCGCGCGGTGCCGACGCTGGTGCCCGCCGGGGCGAGCGCCCAGCGACATCCGGTCGCCGAAGGCTACAAGGTCGTCTACGAGGACGACCGCGCCGGCAACTGGGACATCTTCGTCTACGACACCTTCCCCGGCGACGCCTACGACCCGCCGCCGGCCGTCCCCGAGACGCAGCTCACCAACGACGCCGCCGACCAACTCGACCCCGACATCGACGGCGGCGTGGTGGCGTACGAGGATCGCAGCCGAGGCAATTGGGACATCGCGATCTACGACCTCAACGCCGGCACCTCGCGCTTCCTCACGTCCAACACCGCCGATCAGGTCGACCCTGCCATCGGCGACGGCAAGGTCGTGTGGGCCGACCGCCGCAACGGCAACTGGGACATCTACTGCTACGACCTCGTCAAGAAGTCCCTCAAGCGGCTGACGACGAACAAGGCAGCGCAGACCAGGCCGCACATCGGCGACGACGGCGTCGTCGTCTATCAGGATAAGCGCAACGGCGACTGGGACGTGTATTCGTACAACCTCGCGACCGGCAAGGAGCGGCGCCTCACTTCCGAAGGGCACAACCAGACGGCGCCGCAGATCGACCGCGGACGCTCGGTCGTCTACGAGGACGCGCGCACGGGCATACCCCACATCTGGGTGTGCGACCTCAAGACCAGCCTCAACCGCCGCGTGACCGATGCGCCGGCGGCGCAGACCGAGCCGTCACTGGCCGAGGCGAGCGTCGCCTGGCGTGACACGCAGGCCGACGCCGGCGACGTCCACATGACGTCCCTGCTCTACCCGTCACTCGACCTGGGGATGGACTACGACATGACGTCCAACCCGACACCCTACGACTCCACCGTGCGCTTCGAAGGCTACCTGCGCCTCGACTACCCGAGCGTCGAGGGACTCTCGGTGGTCGTCTCCGGCAGCGGAGGCACGCGCAAGGTCGCGGTGGCGCCGACCGACGTTGACGCGACCACCGGGCGCTACGCAGTGAAGCTGCGCCACGTCGTGCGCAACGTCACCGTCCGCGCGCTGTTCAACGACCCGGGGCATCTGCCCGACAAGGCCGGCCCCGTCACGGTCAAGGCGTACGCCCTGCTCACGAGACCTTCGTTCACCAAGCTGCCGCGCGACACCGGCCCCGTTTACAGCTTCTACCGCGACTGCCTCGTGACCGGCTACCTGAAGCCGCGACACCGCGCCGGCAGCTCCGCGGTCAAGGTCCAGGTCTACAAGTACGTGACGGTGGTCACGCCGGGTGAGACACCGCACTGGGAGCTGGAGAAGTCCGTACGCGCCAAGGTCAAGGACTACGGCAGCTACAGCAGCTACCGGGTCATCGTCCGGTGCGGCGGCATGTTCGCCAGCAAGTGGAAGGTGCGCGCCGTCCACGCCGACGGCGATCACGCCACGACGTCCTCGACCTTCAGCGCCGTACGGGAAGGAATGTAAGGGCGGCCGCCGTGCGACCGGAATCGAACGGGGCGGCGAAGGAGCGGACCATGAAGGCGATCGTCCACGATGAATACGGGTCACCGGACGTCCTGCGACTGCAGGAGGTCGAGAAGCCCGCGGCCGGCGCAGGCGACGTGCTCGTCCGCGTGCACGCGGCCGGTGTCGACCCGGGCGTGTGGCATTTGACGACCGGCGAGCCCTACATGGTGCGCGCCATGGGCCTCGGCCTGCGCGCGCCCAAGACCAAGGTCCGGGGCCTCGACTTCGCCGGCGAGGTGGAAGCGGTCGGCGCCGGCGTCAGGCGATTCCGGCCCGGCGACGAGGTCTTCGGCGCCTGCGAGCACGCCGGCGAGGGCTCCTTCGCCGAGCACACGCTCGCTTCACCGGAGCGCCTCGCGCTGAAGCCCGCGAACCTCAACTTCGAGCAGGCGGCGGCCGTCCCCGTGTCCGCCTGCACGGCGCTGCAGGGTCTCCGCGACCGCGGGCACATCGAGCAGGGACAGCACGTGCTCGTCACCGGCGCGGGCGGCGGCGTGGGCACGTTCGCCGTTCAGCTCGCCAACGTGTTCCATGCCGAGGTCACCGGCGTGTGCAGCAGGCCCAAGGTGGAACTCGTCCGGTCGATCGGCGCCGACCACGTGATCGACTGGACGCGCGAGGACTTCACCAAAGGGAGCCGCCGCTACGACCTCATCCTCGACTGCGCGGGCAGGCGAGCGGTGACCGACCTTCGTCGTGCGCTCGCCCCGAAGGGCACCCTCGTCATCGTCGGCGGCCTCGGCGGCAACCGCTGGACGGGAGGCTACGGTCGCCAGATCCTCCGCGCCCCCGTCCTCAACCTCTTTGTGGGTCAGACCCTCCGGTCGCTCACCGCGAAGGTCACGGCGGCAGACCTCGACTTCCTGCGCGACCTCATCCAGGCCGGCAAGGTCGGGCCCGTCATCGCTCGCACCTTCCCGTTGGCAGACGCCGCGGAGGTCGTCGGCCATCTGCATGAGAACCACCCGGCGGGGAAGGTCGTCGTCTCGGTCACCGCCGGCTAGGAAGGCCGTCGCAGCGCGTAGACGCGCCACACGCCGGGCACGCCCTTGAGCTCGTGCTCGCCGCGGTCATCGAAGGCGAGGCCGGAGCCGGCCACGTGGCGCCACGCGAACCGGTGGCGCCCCGCAGCAGACGAACAGGTCCCCGGCGGCGTATCGGATTTGACCAAGGTCAGGACTCGCCATCGAAGGCGCCGGGTAACGTGCTCCCCGGCACGCACGCGCCCGCGGGCGAAGCGCGACGGGCGCTCCCTCTCGAGAACGGAGCCCGACATGCAGACCATCACCGCCGAGCAGTTCCCCGTGGCCGACAACCCGCACGGCGTCGACGTGCGCCATATCCACACCAACCCGCACGTCGTGGTCTCGCAGATCACCTTGCGGCCCGGCGAGGTCGTCAAGCCGCACAAGGCGCCGGTGGACGCGTTCTTCTACGTCCTCGAAGGCACGGCGACGGTCGAGATCGAGGGCGAGATCGCCCAGGCCGCTCGCGACACGCTGATCCCGAGTGCCCCGAGGCACCTGCACAGCATCCGTAACGAGAGCGACGGCGTCGTGCGCTTCCTCGTCGTCAAGACACCGAACCCGAAGGGCTGACGGGCCCCGCGCGCCGACTCAGGCCAACGTGTCCAGGTGGTCCAGCGCGCCATCCAGGGCGTCGATCGCCTTGTCCATGTCCGCCTTGGACACGGTCAGCGAGGCGCCGATGCGCAGCGTGTTCGGCACGAAGCCGCCCAGGAGCACGCCCTTCTCCAGGCACTTGCCGAGCACGATGCTCGTCGGATAGGCGCTCGTGTCGCCGGTGAACGCGGTGTAGCGGTCCGCGGGGACAGTCGAAGAGGCGGGTGCCGTCCGGCATGACGAGGTGGTCGCCGTCGGGGATCGGGCGACGCTGTCACATCAGCGCTGCGCTGGCGGGACAGGCAGGCGTGCGTCTAGTGAGATCGGCCGCTACGACCGTAGCCTCAAGAGCTACGAGCCTCGGGCGACCGGGACGACGAGGAAGGTCGCCCAGCAGGCGCTGCACCTGGATGGCGACCACCCGTCGCGGCTGGTCGGGAATGGGCCGCACGTTCCGCGGTTCGCCGGGTAGCAGTGGCAGCGCCGAAGCGCCTCCGTCGTAAGGCGGCCGAGCGAATTGCGGCAATCGGCCGAGTCCACGCCGCTACACTGGTCCAGTCACGACCGCCGGAGTGCGGACGACAGCCAAGCGAACGGAGCCCGCCGCTGAGGCCGACCCAGGGAGTGGCCATGAGCAAGACGACCCCCGATCTCGTCACGCTGGAGGAAGCCCTCTCTTCGTCGCGCACCGAGTCATTCGACCGCTACGACAGCTACGTCAACCCCGATCTCGCCGGCCTCCTCAAGCTCATCGGGTTCGACCGCCGCTTCGTGGCGGCCACCGGCTGCGTCGTGACCGACGACCAAGGCGAGCAGTATCTGGACTTCCTGGGCGGCTACGGCGCACTTGGGCTTGGTCACAATCACCCCGAGGTGATCGGCGCCGTCGATGCCGTGGCGACGCTGCCGAACGTCCTTCACGTCACCGTGAGTGCTCTGACTGGGGCGCTTGCCGAGAGCCTTGCCGCGATCGCGCCGCCGGGACTGCGCAAGACCTTCTTCTGCAACAGCGGGGCCGAGGCCGTAGAGGGGCCCTCAAGCTGGCACGGGCCGCGACAGGGCGCACCGGCTTTCTCTCGTGCCACGGCGCCTTTCACGGCAAGAGCTTCGGTGCGCTGTCGGTCTGCGGCCGCACGAAGTACCAGGAGCCGTTCGCACCGCTGCTGGCCGGCTGTGACACCGTCCCGTTCGGGGACGAGGCGGCCCTGCGCGATGCACTTGCCGGCCGACTTCACGCCGCGTTCATCGTGGAACCGGTCCAGGGGGAGGCAGGCGTCATCGTCCCGCCGGACGGCTACCTCGCCGGAGCACAGACAGCTTGTCACGAGACCGGCACGCTCCTCATTGCCGACGAGGTCCAGACTGGGTTCGGCCGTACGGGCGCCATGTTCGGCTGCGAACACGATGGCGTGACGCCCGACATCATGGCCCTGGCCAAGACACTCGGAGGCGGCGTCATGCCGGCCGGCGCCTTCATGGCGACGGACGAGGTGTGGAAGGCCGGGTTCGGCGGCAGTCAACGCTGCACGATCCACACCTCGACGTTCGGTGGCAACGCCCGCGCTGCGGCCGCCGCTCTCAAGACCATCGAGGTCCTCGTGCGCGACGACCTTGCCGCGCGCGCTCGCGAGAAGGGAGAACACCTGCTCGCTGCGCTCCGCGAAGCCGCAGCCGGGTGTCCGTCCGTCGTCGAGGTGCGAGGCCGCGGCCTCATGGTCGGCGTCGAGTTTGCAGAATCGCGACTGGCACGGGGACTGAGCCGGGAGTATTTCGGAGCCGAAGTGGCGGCCGGCCTCCTCGACAGCCACGTGATCACCGCCTTCACTCTCAACAACCCCCGCGTGATCCGGTTCGAGCCGCCGCTGACGGTCCACCGACGAGGAGATCGACACGGTCGCATCCGCCCTGCGCGAGACGTTGCGGACCCATGGAGGCTTCGTCCGCGCCTCTGTGCACCTTGGAGCCAAGCTGCTGCGGCGCAGCCTGGGCGAAGAAGGATATGGGCACGGGGCGGGGCGTAGGACCGGCTCCGGCTGCCCGCGCCCCCTGCGCCCGCACGACGACACCGGGCCGTCCGACCTCACGATCGCATGTGACGGGCAGCGCCTCCAGTGCTTTCGTCGTGCCGCTCGCGAAGTGCGTCGCCCGCAGGCCGCGAACGCTGGCAGGCAGACCCTGACGCCACCGCGCACTGACGCTCCTCGAGAGACCTTGGCCAATTGGCCAACATGTTGGCCAATTGGCCAAGACCCGACTGCAGTATCATCCGCACCAGGGACTCACTTGACCGCGCACACTCGCGTGTCGCCGCAAGGGGCCACACGCGACTTCACTCGGGGGAAGGACGCACCGTGACCGAACCGACAGAAGGCCTGCTCATCGCCAAGACGTCGCCCGGCGAGGACGGAAGCGGCGGCGGCGCGGACGTCCTCGTGCTGCCTCACATGGCCAACCGCCACGGCCTCGTGGCCGGCGCGACCGGCACGGGCAAGACCGTCTCCCTGCAAGTGCTGGCCGAGGCCTTCAGCAGCATCGGCGTGCCCGTCTTCGCCGCCGACATCAAGGGCGACCTCTCGGGCGTCTCGCAGCCCGGCGGCGGCAACGAGAAGGTCGATGGGCGCATCGAGCAGCTCCGCCTGGCACCTTGGGCCTTCGCGGGCTCCCCCGTCATGTTCTGGGACGTCTTCGGCGAGCAGGGTCATCCCGTGCGCACGACCGCCTCTGAGGTCGGCCCCCTCCTCCTCTCCCGCATGCTCAGCCTCAACGAGATCCAGGAGGCCGTTCTCACCGTCGCCTTCCGCGTTGCCGACGACAACGGCCTGCTCCTCCTCGACATGGACGACTTGCGGAGCATCCTCAAGTACGTGGCCGACAACGCGGACGAGATCGGCACCACGTATGGCAACGTCTCGGCCGCCTCCGTCGGAGCCATCCAGCGCGCCCTGCTCAACCTCGAGGAGCAGGGCGGCAAGCCCCTCTTCGGCGAGCCCGCCCTCGACCTGTTCGACCTCATGCAGACCGACGCGAACGGCAAGGGCTACATCAACATCCTCGCTGCCGACAAGCTCATGCTCGCGCCGCGCGTCTACTCGACGCTTCTGCTCTGGCTGCTCAGCGAGCTGTTCGAGCGCCTGCCCGAGGCCGGCGACCTGCCGAAGCCCAAGCTCGTCTTCTTCTTCGACGAAGCCCACCTGCTCTTCACCGACACGCCGCCGGCGCTGCTCACCAAGATCGAGCAAGTCGTGCGACTCATCCGCAGCAAGGGCGTCGGCGTCTACTTCGTGACCCAGAACCCTATCGACATCCCAGACACGGTGCTGGGCCAGCTGGGCAACAAGGTGCAGCACGCCCTGCGCGCCTTCACGCCGCGCGAGCAGAAGGCCGTCAAGGCCATGGCAGAGACGTTCCGGCCGAACCCAGACGTCGACGTCGAGAGCGCCGTGACCGACCTCGCGGTCGGCGAGGCGCTGCTCTCGGTCCTCGAAGCCGACGGTAGCCCGTCGATGGTGCAGCGCGCCTTCGTCGTACCGCCGCACGGCCACATAGGGGCGATCGCTCCCGAGCAGCGCCAGCAGGTCATGGTCGCCTCGCTGGTCGCCGGGCACTACGAGCAGCTCGTCGACCGCGAGTCGGCCGAGGAGGTCCTGCTAGCCCGGGCGCAGGCGGCCGCCGACGCGGCCGACAAGGCGGTCGCGGCCGAGGCGGCGGCCAAGGAGGCGCAGCAGGCCGCCAAGCCCGCGCCGCGGCCTCAGGCGCCGGCGCCGAAGAAGTCCGCTGGAGGCGGCTACAAGCGCCAGAGCATGGCCGAGGCGCTCGGCAAGAGCGTGCTGCGGGCCGCCGGCAGCGAGGCCGGCCGCCGCCTCGTGCGTGGCATGCTCGGCTCGCTGCTCAGGCGGTAGGACCGCCACCCGCAAGGAGCCTCTCACGGACAAGCGTTGCCGCAAGGTCCTCTCCGCCCAGAACGTCAGCCGCCACTGCCTCGTGTGCGGCGTCGAGAATCCGCACGGGCTGCACGCGCGGTTCTACGAGCTCGCTGGCGGCGAGTTGCTCGGCGTCTTCACTCCCGGCGCCGAGCACCAGAGCTACCCCGGACGGCTTCACGGCGGCATCAGCTCGGCGATCCTCGACGAGACCGTCGGCCGCGCTATCCTGGTCGCTCAGCCTGAGGTGTGGGGCGTCACGGCCGAGTTCACGGTGCGCTTCAGGGCGCCCGTGCCGCTCGACGGCGAGGTCCGCGCCGTCGCGCGCATCACGCGCGACACGCGGCGCCTGTTCGAGGGCGCCGGGGAGATCATCCTCGACGACGGTACGGTCGCCGTGGAGGCCTGTGGCAAGTACCTCAAGTTATCTCTCGACGAGATCGCGCCGGAGATCGCACGCGACGACGAGTGGTTCCCCGACGGCCGCGCGCGGCCGTCCGAGGTCGAGATCTAGCCTCCGCCGAGAGGCGACGAGGAGGTCCTGATGGGCTGGCTCACGCGGGCGATCGACGCGGGCAAGGACCATCGCAACGCGCTCGCGTCCGTAGCCGAGGGCCTGCTGGTCGATCTCGGCGACCGGCGCGCGAAGCTCTCCCAGTTCTGGGTCCTGCTCGTGCTCTCGGCGACGATCGCTGCCGGAGGCGTCGTCGGCGACGCGACACCGGCCGTGATCGGCGCGATGATCGTCGCCCCGCTCGCCACGCCCATCTACGGTGTCGCGCTGGCGGCCGTCATGGGCTCCTCCCGGCACCTCCGCGCGTCCCTCGCCCTGCTCGTGGCCGGCATCCTCGTCAACGTGCTCATCGGCGTGGTCATCGGGGCGCTGAGCAGCGCACGCATGCCCGTCGACGCCAACCCACAGATCCTTGGGCGGACGGCGCCCACGATCCTCGACCTGACCGTCGCCGTCGCGACCGGCATCGCCGGCTCGTTCGCGCTGATCCGCCGCGACGTCTCGAACATCCTCGCCGGCGTGGCGATCGCCATCTCGCTGGTCCCCGTCCTCGCGGTGGTCGGCATCACGCTCGGCGCCGGCCGCCTCGACCTGGCCTGGGGCGCCCTCATCCTCTTCTTGACGAACGTGGCTGCGATCCTCGTCGCCGGGACGATCACCTTCGGCGCCGCCGGGTATGCGCGCGAGGCGGCGGGACGAAACGCCAGGGTCGCGCGTCGCGCACGTACCTTCATCGTCGTCCTCGTCGTCGCGCTGCTGGTCCCCCTCGGCGCCACGTCGGTCCGCACGGCCCTCTACGAGTCCTACCTGACGCACGTCACAGACGTCACCTCCGCGTGGGTGCAGGAGTCGGACTGGAAGGTCGACTCCGTTCGCATCGTCGGCGACGGGATCGTCATCAGGGTCTTCGGCCCCGACGAACCGCCGCCGATCGACCAGCTGAAGACGGCGGTGCGCGAGGACGTGCCGGTCTCGGTCTAAATGGAACTCGTCGAGGAGAGCGGGACGACGACGTCACTCTAGGCGCGGCGGTCCTGCCGCCTCGAACGCCGGTACGATAGGCTTGCCCCATGAGACTCCGCTGCCCCGACGGGACGTCGTGAACCGCCTGCACGTGCGCGTGGACGAGGATGGCGTGGACGTGACCGTCGCGCTCAACGAGTCGCAGACGGCGACCGAGCTGCTGGCGGCGCTGCCGATCGAGAGCGCCGCCCAGACCTGGGGTAATGAGGTCTACTTCACCGTACCCATCGAGCACGACGCCCAGGACCCACAGGCGACCGTTGAGGTCGGCGCCGTCGGCTACTGGCCACCCGGCGCCGCGGTCTGCCTGTTCTTCGGCCAGCAGCCCGTCAGCCCGGTGAACCTCATCGGCCGCATCGAGGGCGACCCGTCCGCCCTCGCAGCCGTGAGGGACGGGCACGTCGTGCGACTGGAGCGCACCGACTAGCGTTCCCCGGCGGTCACGCGACGCACCGTCTCCGCGACGCGCCGCGCACGCGTCTCCGCCCGCTTCGCCTCGCGGATCCAGGCGAGGTACTGCTTCTTGTGCGACGGCGCCAGCCGCCCCCAGGCGGCGCCCGCCGTCGCATCCGCGGCCAGCGCGCCCGCCAGGTCGTCGGGCACGGCCGTCACGTCCTCGCGCTCGTCGGCCCTCGCCCACTCCCCGCGCCGCTTCGCCTCGTCGACGAGCACCATGCCCTCCGGGGTCATGCGACCTTCGGCGATGAGCCGTTCGACGCGCGCCTTGTTCGAGACCGCCCAGACACTGCCCCGCTTGCGCGGTGTGAACCGCAGCATGTGGCTCTCACCGTCGATACGCCGAAGCATGCCGTCTATCCAGCCGTAGCAGAGGGCTTCTTCCACGGCCTCGTCGTAAGTCACGGACGGCCGCGGGACGTGCGTCTTGAGCATGACCAGCCAGATCTCCCGCTCCGTGGCGTGGTGCTCCTCCAGCCAAGCTCGCCACGCCTCACGGTCGGGGGCGAAGAACGTCCGCACTGTGCCGTCGTCAGCCATCGCACCCGTCATGCCCGGCGTGGCGGAGACTCGAACGTGACGGCGCGAGTGGAGCGGACGCTCGCTCCTCGGCCCCGCGCACGCTAGACTCGCCCCGGCCGCGCCGCGCGGCGCCCCGCACGTCTCATCGGAACCCGGGAGTATCGATGACCAGCACACCGCGCCGTCCGCGTACTTTCGCGGTCTGGCTCCTGTTCGTCCTGCTCCTCGTGCAGGCGGCCGGCGCCGTCGCGGGAGGGATCGCCCTCGTCGCCGGCCCGCAGGGCGAGGTCCTTCAGATGCCGGTCAGCATGCTCGAAGGGTCGCCGTTCGACTCGTACCTGGTCCCGGGGCTGGTGCTCCTGCTCGTCCTCGGTGTCCTTCCCCTGGCCGCCGCCGTCGGTCTCTGGTTGCGGCGGCCCTGGGCCTGGTGGGCGGCGGGCGTCGTCGGGTGCGGGCTCCTCATCTGGATCGTGGTGCAGGTGTCGATCGTCGACTACCACTGGCTGCAGCCGGCCTACGGAGCCATGGGCGCACTCATCCTGCTCGCCTGCCTGCCGCACTCGGTGCGCCGGTACGCGGGCGTGAGCCGCTGACGCACCGCAAGGCGAAGGCCGCGCGGCGGGCGCCGCCGGTCAGCCGCGGCGGGCCGCTTCAGGCCCGCGGCGGCGAGACCCGTCCGCGCAACTTGTCTGCCTCGCGGTCGATGTCGGCGATGGTGATGTCGCTACGCCCATAGACGTCCCACGCGTTCAGCGCGAGACCGATGCCCCAGCCGAGTAACGGGAAGACCGGCCACGGGAAGTGCCATCCGGCGGTCAGGGAGATGACCAGCCAGAGCGCCCACAGGAACCCGTTGACGACCACATACACCACGACGTGACCGCGGAAGTCCTGGCGCTTCTTGAGCCGACGGAAGGCGAGGTCGCGGAGTTCCGCTTCGGTGGCCGGCACGACGGGCGGCTCGTCAAGGGCGGGCGGCGGCCCCCCAGGTGTGCTCATGGCCGGTCCCCCTTTCGGCGCCGGTCCCCCGCCGGCGCACGTGGCCAGAAACGGAGATGGTGGGCGACGTTGGAATTGAACCAACGACCTCCAGCTTGTCGAGCTGGCGCTCTCCCAACTGAGCTAGTCGCCCACGCAGGAACGGCAGTATACCAAACGCCCGCCGGCGCTTCATCGCGCGAACCGATGCGCGCCGCGGGGCGCGGGCGTCAGCCCGCGGAGCGGCGCGGCGGCTTGCGCCGGATGCCCCTCGAAGCGGAGCGCCGCGCGCCGCCGTTGTACAGCAGCTTGCCCGGCTTGCGCGGCACGAGGTGCGACTCGGGGATGTCCCGCTTGTCGTAGTCGAAGTGCGGCAGGTCGTGACGCTCCAGGGTCGTGCCGATGAGCCGCTCGATCGCCTTGAGCTCGTGCACGTCTTCTTCGGTCAGCAGGCTGACGGCGATGCCGCTCGCCCCCGCCCTCGCCGTGCGCCCGATGCGGTGCACGTAGTCTTCGGGGTTGCCCGGGATGTCGTAGTTGATGACGTGCGAGATGCCCTCGACGTCGATGCCGCGCGCGACGATGTCTGTCGCCACGAGCACCTTGACACGCCCGTCCTTGAAGCCGTCGAGGGCGTCCTGGCGCTGGCCCTGCGTGCGATCGCCGTGGATGGCCGCGCAGGTGACACCCTTGTGGTTCAAGGTCTTGGCCAGCCGCTCGGCGCGATGGCGCGTGCGGGTGAAGATGAGCGTGCGGTCGGGCTCGTGGTGGTGGAAGTACTCGATCAGCAGGTCGAGCTTCTGGTCGTGGCTCACGGGGAACACGCGCTGGTCGATGGCCTCGATCGGCACGGCGCGCCCGCCGAGCTCGATGAACACCGGCTTGTTGAGCGTGTCCTCGATGACCGAGAGGACCTGCTTGCCCATCGTCGCCGAGAAGAACATGTTCTGGCGGGACGGCGGCAGCTTGTGGAGGATGCGGCGCACGTCGGGCCAGAAGCCCATGTCGAGCATGCGGTCGGCCTCGTCGAGCACCAGCATCGAGACGCTTGAGAGGACGATGTCGCCACGCTGGATCATGTCGAGCAGGCGGCCCGGCGTGGCGACCAGCAGATCGACGCCGCGGCGGACGTCCTTGACCTGCGGCTCGTAGCCGACGCCGCCGTACACCGCGACGACGCGGCGACCGGTCTGCGCGGCGAGCGTCTGGCCCACGTCTTCGATCTGTCCGGCGAGCTCGCGCGTCGGGGTGACGACGAGCGCGTGCGGTGCGATGGCGCGGCTCTCGCTGGCGGCGCGCTTGGCGCCACCGGAGGCCTTGCCTTCCATCAGCTGCAGGATCGGCAGCACGAACGCGGCCGTCTTGCCGGTGCCCGTCTGCGCACAGCCCACCACGTCGCGGCCGGCGAGCACGCGCGGGATCGCCTGTTCCTGGATCGGCGTCGGCTGCTCGTACCCTACCGCGGCGACGCCGGCGAGCAGCTCGGACGTGAGGCCGAGCGCGGCGAAAGCAGAGACGTCGGCGGACGGCTGCGGCGCGGAGCGACGCGGCTGGTCATGACGTGCTGGTTCGCGGCGGTCATCCTCGCGCTGAGCGAGGCCGGCGCCGTCGGGAGTCGAGGCGGGTGCGGGCGACTGGGCGGGAACCGTCTGCGGCGCAGCGGACTGTGGCGCAGCAGACTGCGGCGGCTGGAGGGCGCCGCTGCCACGGCGGCCACGGCCGCCGCGGCGGCGGCGCCTCTTCGGCGCCTCGGTGCGGTCCATCGTCGGATCGGTGACTGGGTTCATACGGGGACTCTCTTCCTCGGCGACGGACGCGCCTTCGCGCGCAGCGGCGCGATGCGGCTGCGGGCGGTCGTCGGACGGCACGTCGCGCTGCGGCTGTTGAGGGCCGTGCTGCGACACGCGTGCGTTGGGTGCGGGTTCGCCTGGTAGGGGGCCGTCGTCGGGGCGGCCAAACGGGGTACGGACTGCGTTCCTTTCGTTCAGAACGCTGCCCGGTGTCTTACAGGGTCCTGGGGGTCTGCTTCGGGGAGGTCGACGGCCGCGTCACGGCCGGGACTGAACCGGCTCCACTGATTACGATTGGGACAGTAGCATGTTCCTTCACGTAAGGCAAGCCAAACAGGCTGCCTGCACTCAGCCGGCCGTCCCGTCCCAGTCGTATTCCTCGCCGATGCGGCGCAATCCCGCCTTCGTCGTTTCGTCGCAGAGCGCGCCACGCAGGGCGTCGAAGAACATGGCGCGCGGTGTGTGGCCGAGCGTCTCCGCCACAGCGCAGTTCTCGGCCAGGTCGGTGTCCATGAGCACCGGGTCGTCGGACGAGACCGAACACGGCACGCCGGCAACGAGCATGGCCCGGAGCGGGTGCTCGTCCAGCGACGCGACCGCGCCGGTCCGCACGTTGCTGACCGGCGTCACGTCGCAGACGATGCCCCGCTCGGCGAGCTCGGTGAGCAGCGCCGGGTCGTCGACGGCGCGGATGCCGTGCCGGATCCGGTCGGCGTGCAGCACGTCGAGGGCGCCGCGGATCGAGGCGGCGCCGGCCTTGCCGCCGGCGAACTCCCCGGCGTGCGGCGCCGCGCCCAGTCCGCCCTCGCGAGCGATGGCGAACGCCTTGCGGAACTTCTGCGGCGCGTGCTTCTTCTCGGAGCCTCCGAGACTCAGCGCGACGACACCGCGGTCACGGTACTTGACCGCCCGGCGCGCGAGCCGGTTCCCGAGGACGGCCGGGAAGTCGCGCGTGATGTCGGGCGTGAGACGTACCTCGACGCCGTGCGTCTGGCGCGCCTCCGCCGCCCCGTCGCAGTAGCCCTCGAAGACCTCCTCCCACGACGAGCCGCGCAGCACCGGCTCGGTCGGCGAGCAGATCCCCTCGATGTAGGCGCAGCCCTGCTCGCGCGCCCGGCCGGCGTAGTCGACGACGATCTCGCGGAAGTCGTACGCCCGGCACAGGGCGCGGCTCGTCGCGATCCACCGCGAGATGAACTGCTCGAAGCTGTCGACCTGGTAGAAGCGGCGCAACCCGTCGACGGTCTTCTCCGGCAGCGCGACGTCGTTGCGCCGCGCGATCTCGAACAACAGCTCGGGACGCACGGTCGCCTCGAAGTGCACGTGCAGCTCGATCTTCGGGTAGGGGACATCGCCGCGCATGCGGCGATTGTACAGGCCGCGCCCCCGCAGGCCCTTGTGGCTCAGGCCCTGGCGAGGTCCTCGGCCAGCAGCTCCATAAGCAGCCCGTCACGCCACTCGCCGTCGGCGCCGCGCTCGTAGCGGCGCATCACGCCGACCTGGCGGAAGCCCAGCTTCTCGTAGACGTGGATCGCACGCTCGTTCTCGACCGACGGGTCGATGATGACGCGATGATGTTCCAGCTCGTCGATCAGGTAGATGAGCACCACGCGCAGCGCGTCCGTCCCGATGCCGCGGCCTTGGCTCTGCGTGGCGACGAACAGGTCGATGCCGGCGTGCCGATAGTCGGGGTCGGTCTCCTCGGCGTACTCGATGCAGCCGACCACGGCGCCGTCGACGATGATCGCGAAGACGGTGCTGCCCTCTTCGTCCACGCGATCCCACGTGTCGCGCATCCACCAGCGCTTCACCTCGGGCTCGCGCAGGATCGCCTCGAGGGCGGGGACGTCGGTGTCGGCGACGGGCCGCAGGACGACTTGCGCGCCGCGCAGGATCGGGGTCTGGGCGCGGTCATCGCTCGCGCCGGGGCCGGCCACGCCCAGCCCTACTTCTTGACGGGCTTGGCCCCGCCGGCCCGCCACACCAGGTACGAGTGCACGAAGCCGTCGAGGTCGCCGTCGAGCACGCCCTGGGCGTTGCCGACCTCGTGATCGGTGCGCAGGTCCTTCACCATCTGGTACGGGTGCAGGACGTAGCTGCGGATCTGCGAGCCGAAGTTCACTGCCATCTGTTCGCCGCGTTCCTTGGCGAGGGCCTCGGCGCGCTTCTGCTCCTCGAGCTCGACGAGCTTCGACTTGAGCATCTTCATCGCGACCGTCTTGTTCTGCAGCTGCGAGCGCTCGTTCTGGCAGCTCACGACGATGCCGCTGGGGAAGTGGGTGATGCGGATTGCCGAGCTGGTCTTGTTGACGTGCTGCCCGCCGGCGCCGCTGGAGCGGTAGGTGTCGATGCGGATGTCGTCGTCGGCGATCTCGACCTCGACGTCGTCGCTGACCACGGGCGACACCTCGACGGAGGCGAAGCTGGTGTGCCGGCGGTTGGCCGAGTCGTAGGGGCTCAGGCGGACGAGGCGATGGACGCCCTTCTCGGACTGCAGCAGGCCGTAGGCGTTCTCACCCTCCACTGTCACCGTGGCGCTCTTGAGCCCGGCCTCGTCGCCCTCCTGAGCCTCGTTGACCTCGACCTTGAACTCGCGGCGCTCGAACCAGCGCAGGTACATGCGAAAGAGCATCTCGGCCCAGTCCTGGGCCTCGGTGCCGCCGGCCCCGGGATGGATGGTGACGATGGCGCCGCCCTCGTCGAAACGGCCGCTGAAGAAGCGCTGTTCCTCACCGTGCTGGAGCTCGCGCTCCATGGCGTCGACGCCGCTCACGAGCTCGGCCAGGAGGTCGTCGTCGACGGTGTCGGCGGCGAGCTCCTCGCGCACGAGCTCCTCGGTCGTCTCGAGGTCGGCGAAGCGACCTTCGAGCACCTCGAACTCCTCGAGGCGTCGCTTGAGGCGGGAGTACTCGGCGGAGACCCTGGAGGCGGCTTCTTGGTCGTCCCAGAAGTCGGCGGCCTGCATGCGCTCTTCGAGCGCGGCGATGTCGGCCGTCAGCTTGGGGGGGTCAAAGATAGCTCCGCAGCCAACCCAGGCGGCCCGAGGCCTCCTTGAGTCGCTCGCGGAGCGCGTCCAGCTGGACGAGTGCGTCTGGGGCGGAGGTCGTCATGACCGCCGTAGTGTACCCGAAGGCGTGGAGCGCCATCGACCCGCCCGCCCGCTGGTCTGACGTCTTCCGCCGCTTGGTGACCGGTCCCCCACTCAGGCTGCGCCGGCCGCGATGCGGCCGGCGCCCTCCGCGCGACGGACCCGCAGGTACTGGAGCACGCAGTCGATGCTGTCCCACAGGCAGATCGCGATCACGACGAGCACGACGCCCAAGCCCACGATGTCACCGGGGAACGCCATCCCCGACTTGTCCCGGAACGTGGCAAGGAACAGCGGGCTGACGACGTCCTGTGTGGTCAGCGCGACCGCCACCAGGCCGGCGAAGACGGCGTTCAGCGTGACGTTCACGACCACCAAGGGCAGGGTCCAGTATCCGTCACCGTACTTCCAGACCTCGACCGCCATGCTGGCGGCCACGACGACGACAAAGGCGGGGATCCAGAAGTCCCACAGACCCTGCTCGAGGAACTGGACGGGTTCCCCGCCGACGTGGAACACGGAGTGTGACCGCTGCCACGGGATCCAGGCGACCAGCAGGCTGAGCACGATGAGAGACACGATCGTGTCGGCGAGCGTGATCTGGCGCTTCTCGACCACAGCCGGCAGCGAGGCGGGATCCCAGGCCTTAGCGTCACCGCCGTGGAGGCCTGACGGCAGGGCGCCCGTGCGCTCCAGCACGACGAAGACCAGCGTGATCCAGAACGCCACCATAACGCCGGTCTGGACGGCGGCGTTCGCCGCGCCGAGGATAGCCAGGGCCACGCCGTCCGCCCCCTCCCAGAGCGCCGCGACCAACGTCACCGCGAACACGATGGGCGCGATCACCGACAGGAGGATCTTGAGGAGCCGCACGTAGAGCGGGTAGACGCCTGGGCCGATGAGGTAGCGTCTTCTTCCGGAGTAGTTGAGAGCCAGCTCGGCCGGGTCGCCCAGCTCGACGAGGACGTCACGCGTCGTCTCCTCGCTCGTCGACCCACGGGCGTCGATCATGTCCTCGATGGTCGCCCGTAGCTCGCGCGCCACGTCGTCGCGTGTCTCGGCCCGCAGATCCTTGGCTACGGCCCAGACGTAACGGTCAACAAGGTCGTTCATGAGTCCTTCCCCCCAAGAAGTCGCGCGAGATCGGCGTCGAGCCGCATCCACTCTGTTGTCAGCCTCTCGAGGACCCGGTGGCCGGCGGCGCTCACGCTGTAGAACTTGCGCGGCCGCGCGTCCTCGGTGTTCCAGTCGCTCGTCAGCAGTCCCTGCTTCTCGAGCCGCCTGAGCAGCGGATACAGCGTGTTGGCATCGACGCGGATGCCGGCCCGGTCGAGGGTGGTGAGCAGCGAGTAGCCGTACTGCGGCTCGCGCAGCACGCTGAGGCAGGCCAAGACGACCGACCCACGGCGCAGCTCCTGCAGATGCCCGGCGACGATCTCGTCTTCACTGTTCATGCGCCACACGATACTGTGTGTCTTACACTATTGTCAAGCGCACACGTCAAGGAGGAACGGCGAAGCCGCTCAGACTCGGTGAAACGAGCGGACGCAGCAGACGGCGGTCCATGGCGCATGAGCCGCAGGCTCAAGCTCCATGACACGAGAGAACGAAGTCGACGGCGTACCACTGGGCCGGAAGAACCGAGCCGCAGGCTCGGCTTAGGCCCCGTGGCACTTCTTGTACTTCTTCCCGCTCCCGCACCAGCAGGGATCGTTGCGGCCGATCTTCTGCTCGACGTGGCGCTGCTGGACGGCGACGCCGCCGCCGGCTCGAGCCGCCGCGTCGCGATCGGCTTTGCCCTGAGCCGCGGCGGCCGCCGCGGGCGGCCCGGACGGAGCCGCGCCGGGGAACATGCCGCCGCCGCTCTGTGCGGCGTACTCGCCGGACGCCATGGCGGCGCCCGTGAACGATGTCGTGTTGGCGAGATCGTCGCCACTCGAGTAGTTCAGTGCGGTGAGCGGCTTCTCGAGCGCGAGCGCCGTGAACATGGCGAGGTCTTCGGGGGTGTTCTTCATGAGGGCGGTCACGGTGCTCGTCTTGATGCCGGCGAGCATGTCCTGGAAGAGCTCGAAGCCCTCGTTCTTGTACTCGACGAGGGGGTCGCGCTGGCCGAGCGCGCGCAGGTGGATGCCCTCCTGCAGGTAGTCCATGTCCTGCAGGTGCTCCTTCCAGCGCGAGTCGATGACCTGCAGCATGACGGCGCGTTCGACGTTGCGCATCTGGTCCTCGCCGATGAGGCGCTCGCGGTCGTCGTACTGGCGGAGAGCGTCGTCGACGGCGAGGTCGACCACGTCGTCGGCGCTGACGGTCTCGACGTCGACGTCCTTCTTGCCCACCGTCGGGTTGTAGACCATCTTGAGGCCGGTGATCAGGGCATCGAGGTCCCAGTCTTCCGGGTACTGGCTCTCGTCGGTGTGCTGGCGCACGGCCGCCTCGACGCTCTCGGCGAGCATCTCGCGGATCTGCTCGCCGAAGTCCTCGCCCATGAGGATGCGCTGGCGCTGGTCGTAGATGACGCGCCGCTGCTCGTTCATGACCTCGTCGTACTTGAGGACGTTCTTGCGGCGCAGGAAGTTGAGCTCCTCGACCTTCTTCTGCGCCTTCTCGACGACACCGCTGAGCATCTTGTGCTCGATGGGCAGCCCGTCCTGCGGGCCCAGACGGTCGAGGATCTTGAACATGCGGTCGCCCGAGAACAGCCGGATGAGGTCGTCCTCGGCCGAAAGGTAGAAGCGGCTCTCGCCGGGGTCGCCCTGGCGACCTGACCGGCCGCGGAGCTGGTTGTCGATGCGCCGGCTCTCGTGACGCTCGGTGCCCAGCACGTACAGGCCGCCGAGGTCGACGACGCCTTCGCCAAGCTTGATGTCGACGCCCCGGCCGGCCATGTTGGTCGCGATCGTGACGGTGCCCCTCTGGCCGGCGTCCTCGATGACGCCGGCCTCGCGCTCGTGCTGTTTGGCGTTGAGGACGTTGTGCGGCACGCCGTGCCGCTCGAGGAGGCGCGAGAGCATCTCGCTGATCTCGACCGAGACCGTGCCGACGAGCACGGGCTGGCCCTTCTCGTAGCGCGCGACGATGTCGGCGACGGCGGCCTCGTACTTCTCCTTCGCGGTCGTGAAGATGAAGTCGTTCTCGTCGCGGCGGACCATCGGCGCGTTCGTGGGGATCTGCACGACCTCGAGACCGTAGATCTGGCGGAACTCGTCTTCTTCGGTCTTGGCGGTGCCCGTCATGCCGGCGAGCACCTCGTACATGCGGAAGTAGTTCTGCAGGGTGATGGTGGCGAGGGTCTGGTTCTCTTCGCGGATCGGGACCTTCTCCTTGGCCTCGATCGCCTGGTGCAGACCCTCCGACCAGCGGCGACCCTCCATGATGCGGCCGGTGAACTCGTCGACGATCTTGACCTCGCCGTCCTGGATGACGTAGTCGACGTCGCGCTTGTACATCGCCTGGGCGCGCAGCGCCTGGATGAGGTGGTTGACGAGCGCGCCGTTCGAGTCTTTGTAGAGATTGTCGATGTCGAGAGCGCGCTCGACCTTGGCGACGCCAGATTCAGTGATCGCCACCGTGCGCTGCTTCTCGTCGACCTCGTAGTCTTCGTCCTTCTTGAGCCGCGGCACGACGCGGGCGAACTGGCGGTACGTGTCGGCGGCGGTCTCGGGGGAGCCGCTGATGATCAGCGGGGTGCGCGCCTCGTCGACCAGGATGGAGTCGACCTCGTCGACGATGCAGTAGAAGTGCCCCCTCTGGACCATGTGCTCGCGGCGCATCGTCATGTTGTCGCGCAGGTAGTCGAAGCCGAACTCGGAGTTGGTGCCGTAGGTGACGTCGGCGTTGTACTGGGCGCGACGATCGGCCGGCTCCATCATCGCCTGGATGCAGCCGACCTCGAGGCCGACAAAGCGGTACACCTGGCCCATCCACTCG
>DDYF01000015.1 GCA_002347645.1 Thermoleophilia bacterium UBA2241
GATCAACTGCGTCGAGCGCTTCAAGAGCCGCACCGGCCTCTGAGGCGGCGGCCGGGCGGTGGACGGTACACGGGCGGGGCGCCGCAGGAGCGGCGCCCCGCCCCGTCGGCGTCTCGTTGACCGAGAATGCGACACCGCGGAATCAACGCTCCGATGAGACCGGCCCTTCGCCTCGCGGAGAGCGGCCCGTACACGCGCCGCATGAATAAAGATGAGCCGAGGGCTTGTGCGGCGGGGGTGTGCGCCCTTAGAATGGCTCACCCGCTCAGCGAAAGGAGAACGATGCGCCGCCTACACAACTCGGTCCCGCTGACCGCGCTGGTCGCCGCCCTCGTCCTGCTCCTCGTCCTCGCCGGTTGCGGCGGGACTGACGAGGGCGACGAGGGGGACGCCACCGCGAGCCCGCAGACCCAGGCCTACACGATCGGCATCACCCAGATCGTCACACATCCCGCTCTCGACGCGGCCGTCGAAGGCTTCAAGCAGGGTCTTGCCGAGAAGGGGTTCACGAACGTCACCTACGAGCTCAAGAACGCCGAGGGCGACATGGCGACCGCGTCGAGCATCGCTCAGGCGTTCGCCAGCGAGGACCTCGATCTGATCCTCGGCGTCGCGACGCCGACGTCGCAGGCGGTGGTCAAGGCCATCACGACGACACCGATCGTGTTCACCGCCGTCACCGATCCAGTGGGTGCCGGCCTCGTGGACGATGCCGAGGCGCCGGGCGCCAACGTGACCGGCGTCAGCGACATGCTGCCCATGCAGCCGCACCTCGACCTCATCAAGCAGGTGGTCCCCGACGTCAAGACCATCGGCGTGCTGTACAACGCCGGCGAGTCGAACTCCGTCTTCTCAATCGAGCAGGAGAAGGAGGCCGCGGCTGCTATGGGGATCGAGGTCGTGGAGGCGACGGCGAGCAACTCGTCCGAGGTCAAGGCGGCCGCCGACTCCCTGGTGGGCCGCATCGACGCCATCTCGGTCCTGACCGACAACACCGTGGTGTCGGCCCTCGAGAGCGTGATCAAGGTGTGTCAGCAGAACGACATCCCGCTCATCTCCGGCGACACTGACAGCGTGGGTCGCGGCTCTGCGGCGGCGTACGCGTTCGACTACAAGGACCTCGGCATCCAGGCCGGGTACATGGCGGCGATGATCCTGAGCGGCACGGCGGTCGGCGAGGTCCCGGTGCAGTTCGCCGAGACGCTGCAACTGTCGGTGAACCCCACCTCCGCCGAGGAGATGGGGGTGACGCTGCCCGAGGAGCTCCTCACCGAGGCGGACAACACCTTCTGACGGCGGCGGGCGCCTCGCCGGACGACGGACGGGGCGAGGCGCGATAGACTTCTGGGGGCCGGGGCCGCGCACGCGGCCCCGGCCCCTGCACCGACAACGACGCGCGGAGCGATTCACGTGGAAGCGATCCTCACCAGCGGCCTGCAGCAGGGGCTTCTGTACTGCTTCATGGTGCTCGGTGTGTACATCACGTTCCGCGTCCTCGACTTCCCGGACCTCTCCGTCGACGGCAGCCTGCCGCTGGGTGCGGCCGTGACTGCGGCGATGATCGCCGGCGGGCAGTCGCCGTGGCTGGCGACCCTCGCCGGCGTGGGCGCCGGGCTGTGCGCCGGCTTCGTCACCGGCATCCTGCACCTGTTGCTCGGCCTTGGGTCGAGTGGCAGCGCCACGGCCAGCTACGGCGCCAAGCTCCTGGCCGGCATCCTGACCATGACCGGGCTGTACACCGTCAACCTGCGCGTGATGGGCAAGAGCAACACCCCGCTGCTGGGCGTGGACGGCGTCTTCGAGAAGATCGAGGACCTCCTCGGGTGGGTCATGACCGGGTGGAACCTCATCGTCGTCCTTGCCGTGCTCGCCGTCGCCATGAAGTACGTGATCGACTGGTTCCTGCGCACCGAGTTCGGGCTCTGCCTGCGCGCCACCGGCGACAACGAGCAGATGATCCGCGCGATGGGCACGAACACGGCCGTCACGCGCATCGTCGGCCTTGGCATCGCCAACGCGCTCGTCGCGCTCACGGGCTCGCTGGTGGCACAACAGCAGGGCTTCGCCGACGTGGGCATGGGCATCGGCACCATCGTCGCCGGCCTGGCCGGCGTCATCATGGGCGAGGTCCTGTTCGGCGAGCGCAACGTGAGCTGGGTCCTGTTCAGCGTCATCGGCGGGTCCATCGTGTACCGGCTGCTCATCGCGGTGAGTCTGAGGCTCGGCATCGCGCCGACCGACCTGAAGCTCCTCACGGCCGTCCTCGTGGTCGTTGCGCTCTCCGTCCCCACGGTCCGCAGGAAGGTGGTGCGGATATGAGCCAGCCCACCGACCTCAAACTGCAGGCGGTGCGCAAGCTGTTCTATCCGGGGACCGCCAACGAGGTGGTGGCGCTGGACGGTGTCGACCTCGAGGTGCCGGTCGGCCAGTTCGTGAGCATCATCGGCTCGAACGGCTCCGGCAAGTCCACGCTTCTCAACACGGTCGCGGGCATGTACCCGGTCAGTTCCGGCAAGGTCCTGCTGGGCGGGGTGGACGTGACCCGGCAGCGCGAGTACCAGCGCAGCCGGGCCATCGGCCGCGTCTTCCAGGACCCGACGGCCGGGACCGCCCCGAGCATGACGATCGAGGAGAACCTGGCGATCTCCTTCATGCGCGAGCGGCGCAGCGGCCTGCGACTCGGCGTCACGAACCGCCGTCGCGCCTCCATGCGGGCACACCTCGAGCCCCTGAAGATGGGCCTTGAGCACCGTCTCAAGGCGCAGGTCAACAAGCTGTCCGGAGGGCAGCGGCAGGCGATGTCGCTGCTGATGGCGACGGAATCGGAGCCGAGCATCCTGCTCCTGGACGAGCACACGGCCGCTCTCGACCCGAAGGTCGCGGCGACGATCATGGACCTCACCGCGAAGATGGTCTCGGAGCGGGGCCTCACCACTCTCATGGTGACCCACAACATGGAGCTCGCGCTGCGCTACGGCGACCGGCTCATCATGATGCATGCCGGACGCATCGTGCTCGACCTCGACCAAGCGCAGAAGCAGGAACTCCAGGTGAGCGACCTCATCGAGAAGTTCCACGAGGTGGCCGGCGAAGCGTTCGCCGTCGACCGCCTGCTCCTCGACTGACCCTCCGCGCCGCACGGCCTTCGGACGGGGGCCGCGCCGCGACTCGGCGCCGTCGTCAAGTTCGTGCGCCCGGCGCGCCACGTTCGCCGAAGGATCGTCCGTTGCCCCTTCTACATTCGCTGGCTACGATGTACCACGGGGGACGCGGCCGGCCGCAGGCCGCAACGACGCGTCACGGCGAAAGGGGCCCCAGGTGGAGCCGCACATCCTCACCCGCATGGCCGACGGGTCGCTCACCGAGATGACGCGGTCCGAGATGAGGGCCGACCTCGAGGCCGGCGTCGACGAGGCCGTCCGTCGCGCCAAGGTCGACCCGCTCGCCGGGGACGAGCTCGACCACCTGCTCGACATCTTCGCCTCGTCTTCGCGGTTCACCGCCGTCGACATCGGCGACGAGGTCATGCTCAGCTTCGACGGTACCGGCGCGGCGCAGTTCGACCGCATCGGCGGCCTGTTGCTCTACGAGCAGTGCCTGGCCTCGGACAGCCTCGAGCTGTTCCACCAGGACTACTCCTACAAGGCCGTCAAAACGCTCGTCCCTCACGAGCAGATGGCGATGAAGGAGGCCCAGGAGCGGCTGACGATCCCCGTGCACTACGGGTCCCAGCCGGACCTGGGCCGCTACTCGGAGCCGGACGGCCCGTGCCCGAACTGGTCGACCCTTCTGCCCGAACTGCGCATCGAGGAGGCCCGCGCGGCCCAGGAGCAGGCGATGGACCTGGCGACGGCCGACATGGTCCACGTGGCGGAGGCGCTGTGGGAGGCCGGCGCCGACGGCGTCAACTTCGACACCGCCGGCGCCGCCGGCGACGCTGACCTGCTGGCGACGCTTCGTGCGGTCGAGACCCTGCGCGCCCGCCATCCCGACATGGGCATCATGGTCGGCATGGCGGCGGAGCGCGTCCTGGGCACGCACGGCGAGCTCGAGTTCCACAGCACCCGCGTCGCCGGCCAGTGGCCGGCGGGCCAACAGCGGCTGGTCGAGCAGGCGGGCGCGACGATCTTCGGTCCCGCGGTCAACGTCAACACCGGGCGCAGCCTCGCCTGGAACACGAGCCGCGCGCTCGCCCTCGTCAAGCCCTGCGCGGCGCAGGCGCGCGTTCCCGTGCACATGAACGTCGGCATGGGGGTCGGCGGCGTGCCGATGAACACGGTGCTCGCCGTGGATGCCGTCTCGCGGGTGTCCAGGGCGACCGTCGAGATCCTGCGCCTCGACGGGTTGTAGGTCGGCACGGGCGATATCTTCGGCATGCCCGTGGCGCATGGCGTCGCCGCCGGAATGGGCGGGATGCGCGCCGCCGGAGACCTGGTGGCGCGCCTGCAGATGGCTCGCGGCATGCGGCTCGTGGAGGCCAAGACGTACGTGGCCTGCAAGCTCGGCGTCGGCGTGCGCGACCTGTCGGACTGCGTGGCGATGCAGGAGGTCCGCGCGGACCTCGGGCTCGGCCGGATCCTCGAGGGGGAGGCCCCCCATCCGTTCGACCCGAGCCCCATGGAGGCCAAGGCCAACATCGCGCGTCTGATCGACCTGCCGATCAACAGCGTCGAGCGCCTGCGCGCCCGCGGACTGAGCTGAGCGGGCGCGCGAGGCGCCGCCGCCCTCACCCGCTCAAGGACCGGGCCGGTCGCGCCGATGTCGAATCCCGAGCACGGCGGAGAGCCGCCGTCAGCGGACCGGAGGTCTGGCCATCGTCCTCATAGAGCTGCTGATCGTCGCCGGCGCCTTCGTGGCGTTCTACATGGCGATGCGCGTCACGGCGATCGACCGCCGGGCCGATGCGCCCCACCGTACCTCGTCGGCCGTCCTGGCCGTGGCCGCCCTGGCCGTGGCGGCGTACTTCACCATCGACCTGTTCTCGTCGGCCGGCGCCGCCGCCACCCGCGGCCGCGTGCTCGGACTCGCGGTCGCCGCAGTGATCGTCCTGACCCTGATCTGCGGCTTCTACTTCCTCTACGTCCAGGAGTACGCCCGCGTCCGTTCTCTCCGTGACCTGTCGGCGTCGCACGAGCGCCGCTCGATGCGTCTCGCCGCCATCGTCGAGCTGAGCAACCGGCTGCGCTCGACCCTGGACACGGACGAGGTCGCCCGCGTCGCCGCCGACGTGGTACGCGACACGCTCCAGTTCCGAGAGACTGCGCTGTACCTCAAGCAGGCGGACGCCGACGCCTACAAGGCGGCCGCGGTCTTCGGCCAGGACCCCGAGTACGACAAGGTCGTGCGCGACCGCGTCATTCCCGGGCACGTCGTCCGCGGCGTCCTTCGGGAGGAGTTCCGGCACGGCGACTGCTACTTCGTCGATCACACGCGGTACGCCTGGACTGAGGAGGAACTCTTCTACTTCCCGCCCGGCTCGCTGCCCGACCGCGGGTCCGGCATGTTCCACGCCGACGACGCGCTCTTCGCCCCGCTGTACGACCATGAGCAGCGCCTGATCGGGCTCTTCGACGTGTACGACCCGGAGGACGGCAAGATCCCCGACGAGACGACGCTCCAGCTGCTTCAGGTCTTCGCCAACGTGACGGCGAGCGCCGCCGAGAGCGCAAGCGCGGCCGAGGAGCTCCGAAGACGCGCCGTGACCGACGGCTTGACCGGCCTCTACAACCACCGCCACTTCCAGGAGGCGCTGGCCGTCGAGGTGGAGCGCTCGGCGCGGTACGAGCTTGGGTTCACGCTGCTCATGATGGACCTGGACTTCTTCAAGACGGTGAACGACCGGTTCGGCCACCCGCACGGCGACCAGGCCCTGCAGCAGGTGGCGGCGGTGCTACGCCGGAATGCCCGGACCAGCGACTTCGTCGCCCGTTACGGGGGCGAGGAGTTCGTCATGATCCTGCCGGGGACGACGGTGAAGCAGGCGGGGACCGTGGCCGAGCGCATCGCCCAGGGGGTCCGCGAGATCGTGCTCGACGTCCCCGACCCGCCGCCCCTCTCCGTCAGCATCGGGATGGCCGACTACCCCACGTGCGGCCGCGACCGCGAGAGCCTGATCGCGGCCGCCGACGCGGCCCTGCTCTTCGCGAAGCGCACGGGGCGCGACATGATCGCCGACTTCTCGCAGATCTCGCTCGTCGAGCTCGATCAAGCCGCGCTGGAAGGCCTGTCGTTCCGCCTCGAAGCCGCCGACGAGGAGACGCTGGAAGCGCTCGCCGGCGCCGTGGCGATGCGCGACGCCTTCGCCGACCGCTCGGCGTCGTGCGTCATCGCCGCGGCGCGCGGCCTGGCCGAAGCGCTGGGCCTCGACGTGGCGGAGCAGGAACTCTTTGCGACCGCCGCCGTCGTGTACGACATCGGAAAGGTGGCGATCCCGGTCGATGTGCTCAACCGGCGCGGCGAACTCACCGCCGACGAGAGGGAGGCGATCAGGCGGCACCCCGAGGTGGGCAAGCGGCTGCTCGAGAGCGTGATGCGCCTGCGCGGGGCGCTGCCGGCCGTCGTGCACCACCACGAGCGCTGGGACGGCTCGGGGTACCCCGACGGCCTCAAGGGCGAGGAGATCCCGCTCCTCGCGCGGGCCATCGCGATCTGCGACGCGTACCAGGCGATGGTCGTGGACCGTCCCTACCGCCGGGCGCTCTCGCCGGCCGAGGCCGTCAAGCAGCTGCGCGACGGCGCGGGGACGCAGTTCGACCCGCGGCTCGTCGACGTCTTCGTCGGCACCGTGCAGGTGGAGAGCGCCGCGGGCTGAGCCCGAGCGTCGCGCTCAGTCGTCGAAGTCGCCCGCGGCGCCCTTGTCGGCGTTGAGCGTCTTGGCCCTCGCGAGGATCTTCGCCTCGGTCCAGTCCGCCGGGTCTTCGATCCGCCTCGCCTTCGGCCCGAGATCGTGTGACCCGGCTGCGAGGATCGCCTCGACGGCGAGCGGCGCCGAGTCGGTCGCGTTGAAGACCTCGGTCATCATGCCGTACGCGAACTCCTCGACGGCGCGGGACATCCGCGCGCGGATCTCGGCAGGCTGCGCCAGCAGCTTGTTCTCGAAGGGCAGGTTGAGGTTCTTGTAGTCGCCCTTCTTCCAGCCCTTCTCGTCGGCATACGCGACGACCTCGGCCCAGAGCTCGTCGGTCATGCCCTCGTTCGAGCGCTTGATGAACCTACCGTCCGCGTCGAGCTGCGCGTTGCCGTAGTCGTTGACCTCGAGGCCCCAGGAGATCATCTGCAGGGCGGTCGCCACGTTCGCCTTCGTGGTGCGTGTGCGGGCCGCGATCTCGCGGAGGCGGTCGGAGTTGTTGCCCGAGGTGCCGTGCTGCGCACCGCTGACCTCGTACGGCGAGAGCGCCGAGTGGATCTCGGCGGTGAGCTCGACCTGGATTCCGGCGTCGGAGGCCTCGATGCCGTGCGTGGTGCCGTTGTTGAGCGCGATCCAGTCGGGAAGGATCTCGTGGGCGTTGAGCCCGCGGACCAGGAACAGCGCCTCGTCCACCGTGGAGAGCCCTTCCTTGCCCTTGATCTCGCCCACCTCGGTCTCGAGCCCGGCCCAGGCGGGGATGCACGGGTTCACGGCGATGCTGGCGAGGAGGTTCTGGTCGTCGGGCAGGTGGGACGCGTCGATGGCGATCGACGTGATACCGGCCTCGAACATGGTGGGGACCTCGCCCATGGCCTGCGCGAGGTCCTTGTCGTTCTTGATGCCGTAGTGGTCGGCGTGGATCGCGACGGGGACGGTGATGCCCATCTCGTTGCACATCGCGTCGACGATGCACGCCATGTTCCAGAAGTTGACGGCGCAGTAGGCCTTCTGGCCGCCCTCGGACTTGGCGATCTCGATGATGAGGGCGGCGTTGGCCCGCTGGGCGGCTCGCAGCGCCCCCCGGACGACGAAGGAGTTGCGCCCGTTCGCGGCCATGGCGATGGCCCCGCCCTTCGCGCGCATGGCGCGGTCGACGGCCTTGCCGCTCACGAGCAGTGCCCTGGAGTTCGGGAACAACGAGGTGATGTTGGGGGGACGGCCGACCTGCAGCGCTCTCTCGAAGTCGTCTGCGTGCGCCATGAGAGGTCTCCTTCGGGGTCTGGGACGGGGCCGCTCTCGATTCTCGCCCGAATCGCCCCGGGCGGCAAGCGCGTGGCGAGGGCGATCACCAGGGCTGCGGCCAGCCGAACGGCCAGGTCGATGGCCCCGACCGGCGGACTGGACAGGACCAGTACTCCGTGTATAGTTATTCGAACGGCGGGGGCGCGACTCGGCCCCTGGTTGTGTGTGTGGGCGAAAGCGGTACCCCTTCCTTGCACGCCCGCCTTGCCCCCGCCGTCCCCTCTCTTTCCCTAGGCGCATGTCCTATCATGCCGGTCGCCCCGCGCGCCGACGAAGGATACAGGTGTGTCACAGGACGGTTTTCGGCTGCGGAGGGAAGAGGAGGCTGCTACGTGAGTCGCGACGGTGTCTACACGCTCGCGGAGGTCCTCGCTCAGGGCTTCGAGGCCCGGACCGTCGGCGTCGATGGGGCGCGCTATCTGTGGCATCGCGACTGCGGCGAGCGCGTCGCGCCGCGCACCGGGCAGAGGACGCGGTTGACGGATCCCGCAGCGCTGCCCGAGGGCCTGTGGTTTCCGACCGCGCGGGGCCTTGAAGAGCTGGCCAGCGCCGCCGCGACGGAGGCGGGCGCGGCAGCCGAGGAGGGCGAGTGAGCGCCCCCTGGCGGGCGGGCACGCAAGCCGAGCGGAGCGGCGGCCGCATCCTGGGCCGGCGCGAGCATGGCGCGTGGCGCACGGCCGACGCCGCCCATCTGGGCATCGGCGAGCTCGCCCGCAGGTTCAGCCGCCTCGAGCCTCTCGACCACCTGTGCTACCGCGGCGTCCGCCTCAAGGCGCGCGTCGTCGAGGTCACGCCCTGTGATGGCGAGGCGCGCGGGCGGTCCTTCCGCTCCTTCGTCCTTCGTGCCGTCGCGTGGCCGCCACTTCCCTCCGACTGCGAGCCCCCGCAGGAATGGCGCAGCGAGGTGGTGATCATGCCCCACTCCGGTGAAGGCGATCGCCTCGCCCGCTTGGGCGACTTCGAGGTCGAGTTCGCGGTGCGCTCCTTTCTCATCGACGTGGAGCAGTCCATCGACGGCCTGCTACAAGGCGCCGGCGACGGCTGGGGACGCCGGCCGCGGCGATAGGCAGGGCCCGCCGCGGGCCGGCGCGGTGAGCTTGCTCAAGCTGCTCGTCGCGTCGGTCCGCGACTTCGGTCTTGCGGACACGCTCGACCGGCTCCCGGCGTACGCGCTTGCCCCGTTCACGCGGTCGCGTCTGCGCCGGCGCAAGCTCGCGCAGCTCTCGGGGGACGGCTTCGACGAGGCGCACGGCACCGACACTGCCGCCATCCTGCTGGGCGGCGAGCGGGGCCCGAGTGTCAGTGACGGTGGGCACGTGGTCTCGCGCTACGAGACGAGCAGCGAGACCGCCATCAGGTTGGCGCTCGACAGCCTTGCTGTGGACCACTCGCGCTTCACCTTCGTCGACATGGGCTGCGGCAAGGGCAAGCCGCTCATGGTCGCCGCGTCCTACGGGTTCCGGCGGCTCGTCGGCGTCGACCTGTCGCCCGCCTGCATCGAAGCGGCACGCCGCAACATCGCGCGCTACGGGCCGGAACCGATCGACGCCTCGCGCATCGAGCTCCGCGTCGAGGACGCCGAGGCCTTCGAGTTCCCCGACGACCCTCTCGTGGTCTACCTGTACAACCCCTTCCCCCAAGCGGTGCTCGAGCGCGTGGTGGCGAGGTTGGGGGAGAGCCTGACGAGGAACCCGAGGGAGGTCGCGATCGTGTACGTGAACCCGACCGCGGCCGTCGTCGTCGCACGGTCGGCGCTCTTCGTGCGCGTCCCGACGATCGCCGACCGCCTGCCCCTGGCGGCCCGCGACGTGCCGGCGTACCAGCGCGCGGCCGTGTTCGTGCACAGGCCGGGCGCCGGGAGTGTCCACCCTTCGCCGCCCGTTGTCTCGCAGCCGGGTGGTCGCATGGCGTGAGCAGGACGGCGCGTACCGCCTGACGGGGGCGAGTCTGCTCGCGCTCTTCGGGACTGACGCACGGCGCGGTCTCGGGAGCCGTCCGGCTGGCTCCGGCTCGTGGGGCGGCACCCTCGCGCTGTGCCGGCGCGGCATGGCGGAGCGTGCAGGTCCGTACGTCTGAGCGGAGTAGTATCTTGCCGGAAGCTGACGAGGGGGGAAGCTGTGGGGCTCAGTGCGAGGCGGCGAGAGTCGGGGGCGCGATGGGCGCGACGCTGACGCCTGGCGAGTTCGTACAGAAGTGGGTGGGGAACACGCGCACGGAGCGTGCGGCGGCCCAGGAGCACTTCATCGACCTCTGCCGGATGCTCGGTGTCCCGACGCCGAACGAGGCCGACCCGACCGGCGACGAGTACGCCTTCGAGAAGGGGGCTGGTAAGTCGACCGGCGGCGACGGCTTCGCCGACGTCTGGAAGCGTGGGCACTTCGCTTGGGAGTACAAGGGCAAGCACAAGGACCTCGCCGCCGCCTACCAGCAACTCCTGCAGTATCGCGAGGCGCTCGAGAATCCGCCCCTGCTGGTGGTCTGCGATCTCGATCGCTTCGAGGTGCATACCAACTTCACGAACACGCCGGCGAATGTCCACGCGTTCGACCTGGAACGTCTGCTCGCAGAGCCGTCGGAGCCATTGCGCCTGCTCCGCGCGGTCATGGAGCATCCTGAGGAGTTGAGACCGGGGAAGACACGCGACGAGCTTACGGCTGAGGCGGCGACGCAGTTCGCGTCACTCGCCGAACGTCTGCGAGGCCGCGGCCATGACCCGCACGAGGTCGCGCACTTCCTCGACAAGCTGCTCTTCTGCATGTTCGCTGAGGACGCCGGTGTGCTGCCGGCCGGCCTGCTGCGGCGACTGGCGGCCGGCGCACGACAGCAGCCGTCGGTGTTCTCCGACGGACTCGCCGAGCTCTTCGCGAAGATGTCGAGCGGCGGCGGCTTGTTTGGCGTCGAGCACATCGAGTGGTTCAACGGCGGGCTCTTCGACGCCGGCGATGTGCTGCCGATGACGCGCGACGAGATTGAGATCGTCGATCGCGTGTCCCGACTCGACTGGTCGCAGGTAGAGCCGGCCATCTTCGGGACGCTCTTCGAGCGCGGCCTGGACCCCGCAAAGCGGGCGCAGCTGGGCGCCCACTACACCGACCGCGACTCGATCATGCGGCTTATCGAGCCGGTGCTCCTGGCGCCGCTACGGCGTGACCTGGAGGCGACGCAGACGCGCGTTCTTGAGTTGCTCGAGGAGGGCCGCGCGGTGACGGCGCGGACCCCGGCCGAAAGGAACCCGCGTGCGGTCTTTGCCGCGTTCCTCGCGCGCCTTCGCGCTGTCCGTGTGCTGGACCCGGCGTGCGGGTCCGGGAACTTCCTCTACCTGGCCCTGCAAGCTCTCAAGGACTTGGAGCGCGAGGCGATTCTCTGGGCTTCGCTGACCTTCAAGGAGCCCATGCAGTTCCCCGAAGTCGGACCGCATGCCGTGCTCGGCCTCGAGCTCAACCCGTACGCGGCAGAGCTCGCGCGCGTGGTCATCTGGATTGGTGAGATTCAGTGGATGCTGTCCAACGGCTTCGCGTACGCGCGAGACCCCATCCTGAAGCCACTGGAGACGATCAGGCAGGGCGATGCCGTACTGGACCTGAGCGACCCAGCCGAGGCCGCGGAACCCGACTGGCCGCCGGCGACGGTCATCATCGGCAATCCGCCGTTTCTCGGCGGCAAGCTCTTGCGGGCCAACCTGGGCGATGCGTACGTGGACGCGCTCTTCCAGGTCTACGCGGGGCGAGTGGCGCGCGAATCCGACCTGGTGTGCTACTGGCACGAGAAGGCGCGGGCGATGGTGCAGGCCGGCAAGGCTGAGCGCGTGGGACTTCTGGCAACGCAAGGCATCCGAGGCGGCGCGAGTCGCCGCGTGCTCGAGCGTGTGAAGGACTCCGGCGACATCTTCCTCGCTTGGTCCGACGAACCCTGGGTGGTGGAAGGCGCCGCGGTGCACGTCTCCTTCGTCGGCTTTGACGATGGGACCGAGGACGAGAGGCACCTGAACGGGCAACCGGTGGCGACGATCAACCCGAATCTCACGGCGGGCATCGACCTAACGCGCGTGCGGCGCCTTGCGGAGCATCGCGGCGTGGCCTTCATGGGTGACACGAAGGGCGGCGCGTTCGATGTGCCCGGCGACGTGGCGGTGGCCATGCTGGCTGCGCCAAACCCGGACGGCCGGGACAACCGCGACGTGGTGCGGCCGTGGGTCAATGGTCTGGACGTGACTCGGCGCCCACGCGGCATGTGGATAGTGGACTTCGGGACTTCGATGACGGTCAACGAGGCGGCGCTCTACGAGGCTCCGTTCGAGTACGTGAAGGAGCACGTCGAGCCTGTGAGGGCGCAGAACCGACGCGCGGCGTATGCCGAGCGCTGGTGGCTTCACGTCGAGCCGAGGCCCGAGATGCGAAGGGCTCTGACCGGCCTCGCACGGTACGTAGGGACGCCGCGCGTGACGAAGCACCGGCTGTTCGTGTGGCTGCCGTCTGAGACGCTGCCAGACAGCCAGGTCATCGTGTTTGCTCGTGACGACGACTACTTCTTCGGCGTGCTGCACGCGAGGCCGCACGAGCTCTGGGCGCTCGGCCTGGGGACACAGCTTGAGACGCGACCCCGCTACACGCCCACGACGACCTTCGAGACGTTCCCCTTCCCGGAGAAACCGAGTCCGGCCGCCGTGGCCGAAGTGGAAGCGGCGGCCCGGTCGCTCTGCGATCTTCGCGCCGGCTGGCTCAATCCGGCTGGGGCATCGGCGGCCGATTTGGCGCGTCGCACTCTGACGGAGCTCTACAACCGGCGCCCGACGTGGCTTGAGCAGGTGCACGAGCGGCTCGACCGCGCGGTACACGCGGCTTACGGCTGGCCGTATCCGCTGGAGCGTGAAGACGTCCTGACTCGACTCGTCGAACTGAATCTGAGCCGTAGCGGCGGGCCGGCCGGCGACGTCGCTTAAGGAAAGCAGCCGCGGCTACGTGCCGTGGCGAGCGGGTCTTGCGCCTCGCGTGCGCTTGACGCTGCCCGTGGTCAAGAGGCATAGTGCGGCGACCCGAGCGCCGCACGGGGAAGGGGAGGGTCGCACGAAACGTCTGCGAGGTACCGTGGTCGAGCCGCACTCGGCCGTCCGCGGGTGGGCGCAGCGGCGCGTCCGGCGAGGCCTCCGCTTCTCAGTCGCGTCACTGCTCGTCGCCCTCGGTTGTCTCTTCCTGTGCACCGGCCCGGCGCTGGCGCTCGACCTGCCCGTGCGCGTCGACACCCGTCTCAGCACGGCTGAGCAGTTCGGCTACCGGCCCGATTACGAGCTCAACATCCCCTCGTTCGACGTCGCGAACCATCCGACCATACGCAGCAGGACGGTCTCCCAGCACATCACGGCCTACTCGGCGCGACTGATCGACGATGCCTGGGTACGGTCGTCGCTGCTGGGCGCCGTGCGCGCCGCCTATCCGAGCTTCGCGGCGACGGTGCACGCCGGCGGCTTCGTCAGCGAGCGGATCGAGTTCGACGATCTCGGTCGCGCCTACACGCTGCTCGACATCCGCCTCAAGAACGGCACGCGGCGCAACGTGCTGCTCTACTCGCTTGACGGCTGCACGACGTGGCGTCTCGTCACGCTGCCCTTCGGTGGCAAGCGCGTCTACTTCGACGGGCGCGACCGTGGCACGGCCGCCCTCGAGCAGTACGCCGGGTACAACACGAGTCCCGACCCGCCGCTGCTCGCCGTCTGGCGGCCGGTCGCCGACTGGCCGGGCTCGTTCGCCTGCCGCAACGAGCTCTACGTCCTCAAGCCCTTCTATGAAGGCGACCGCCTCGTGCTCCCTGCGCCGGCGCTGGTCACGCGGCGCTTCGTCGGCCTGTGCGCTGCGGCCGGGGGAGCGTCGTTCGCGGCCAGCGTCCCGGGCACCTCCTTCCTTGTCTATGCCCGGGTCTCGAGCTCTGACGATGCGGGCACGCCCACCTGCGTCGCCGCCTTCGATCACGCGAGCGCCACGATCACGCAGCGGCGGCTGCTCGCCTACGCACGCCCACGGAACGACCACCACGTCACCCCGGGGATCGTCCGCGACGGGGACGGCTACCTGCACGTGCTCACCGGTGCCCACCAGTCGGCCTTCTACCATCTGCAGAGCGCAAACCCGCTCGATGCATCGGCCTGGAGCGCGCCGACGCAGGTCCTCCACGGCGGCTTCGTGCGCGGCGAGATGGAGCCGCCGGGCAGGACCTGTCAGACCTACCTCTCCCTCGCCTGCCTCCCCGACGGCCGCCTCGTCATCGTCTACCGCCAGCGGCGCGCCGGGGTCGACCGCGCCTTCGGCGGACGCTCCTACGACGCGCTCTGCTGCCAGGTGCGAAGCACGGACGGCACGTGGAGCGCGCCGAGACGGCTCGTCTTCTGCCGCAACCGGGCGGGCTATGCGCAGTACTTCCAGAAGCTCACCGTGGACCGCGCCGGGCGTCTCTACCTCATGCTGAGCTACTTCAACCCTCACGACTGGCCCAAGAGCCAACGCGCGGCCCATCGCTACCACCACCGCATGCTCCTGATCTCCAAGGACGGCGGGCAGGGCTGGGAGTTCGCCACCACGCTCGACTTCATCGAAGGCATCGCCCTGGTCGCCGCGGCCGGGTAGTCCACTGGAAGCTGCGGCACGGCGGCGCAGCTGGCGCTGGCGGGCTGGGGACGCGGGGGGACACGGGCCGCTGCCTGGACGCGCTCAGCACTGACGAGGATGGGGCGTGGGCCGCACACCGGAATCTGCAGGAATCTGCAGGGAATCTGCAGGGCTTTTGTGGAGCCGACGCGGGGAATCGAACCCCGGACCCCATCATTACGAGGGAGCCTAGAGCCATTATCACGGGTTTCGCGGTGTCTCGGGAATGGACCGAAAAGGGCTCTCTTTGCAGGCATCTTGCCGGGTGCGCATTATCTCGGGTCGCGCGCTGTCTCGCCCCGTTTCGGGGCAGGTGTTTGACAGGAGTTTGACAGGCGCGGCCCGTCAGGGGTGATGCCGAAGGCGAAATGTGAACCGCCGTCCGAGGGGAACGTCAACGCCGCGAGTACCTAGCGGCGTTGGCACCACCTCGGGCAGTCCGTATCGTTCGATAGGGCAGAGGGCGACTGCGACGCGTTCATCGCGGTTCGGCAGCCGCCCTCTGCGTCGTCCCTCGCTCCTCTCGGGGTCGGGCACCGTGGGTACAGACTGCGACGAACATAGCGACTATGGCAGGGAGCCCGCCCCCGCTCCGGTCTGCCCCAAGCACATTGACGCTCGTCGAGGCGGGCAACTCCGGCTGTGGTCTTGTACGATGTCGACGTGCCCCCTGTTGCATGGTCCGTCCGACGCCTCTGAGGGAGCCCTAAGTTGTCTGTCCGCGCGTTCGTCTACAGTGCGCTCGACGGAGGGATTGAACCTGAGCATTAGCACTAGGAGCGTTGTCGAGAACAACAAGATTCGGCCTGAGGACAGGTGCGTTCACGACTGGTATCGCTTCGTCCTTTCCTTCCCCCCTCACCTCGTGGACGACTACCTGTCATCCTTCGGCATCCTGCCGGGCGGTCGGGTTCTCGACCCCTTCTGCGGCACGGGGACGACCCTCGTCGAGTGTAAGAAGCTCGGGATTGCGAGCGTCGGCATAGAGGCGAACCCGATGGCCTACTTCGCGAGCGCGACGAAGGTCGACTGGGGCATTGACCCGAACGCACTCGTGACGCACGCCGAGAGGGTTGCGCGGACCACTCTCAAGAGGCTGAAGGCGGTGGGTGTCGCAGACTCGCCCGACGAGGAACCGTTCACGGACGGTAGTGGTCGAATCCTCCTGACCTTGCCGCCCGAATCTATGCGCCTGTTGCTCAAGGACTCAATCAGCCCGCTCCCGTTGCACAAGACGCTCGTGCTTCTCGCAGTGCTGAACGAACAGCGGGACGAACGCCTTGACGCTCACGAGCGGCTCGCCTTGGCGAAAGCCCTCGTGTCATCCATCGGGAACCTGCATTTCGGACCTGAGGTGGGAATCGGAAAGCCCAAACCGGATGCCGCTGTCGTTGCGCCTTGGCTCGCCCACGTTCGGCAGGTAGCTGATGATGTCGACGAGGTGAGCGAGTCTGGCGAGACGGAATCGGCAGTCCACTTCGCCGATTCGCGCAGCCTCTCCGACCTACTGGAGCCGTGCTCGATTGACGCCGTGATCACCTCGCCGCCCTACCCGAACGAGAAGGACTACACGAGAACGACAAGGCTTGAGTCCGTGCTGCTTGGCTTCGTGACCGACCGGCAGGCTCTTCGCGACTTGAAGCAAGGACTCGTGCGGTCGAACACGCGCAACGTCTACAAGCGCGACAGCGACGATGAACTCGTCGCGGACAACGCGGAGATACAGCGGATTGCCGACGAGATAGAGAAGCGGCGAATCGAGATGGGAAAGACATCCGGTTTCGAGAGGCTGTACGCGCGCGTCACGAAGCTGTACTTCGGGGGCATGGCGCGACACCTGTCCGACCTTCGGTCGATCTTGCGACCGGGCGCGCTGCTCGCCTACGTCGTCGGGGACCAAGCGTCGTACCTTCGCGTGATGATACGGACGGGACAGCTTCTCGCTGGCATCGCTGAATCGCTTGGTTACGAGGTCGTCGGTATCGATCTGTTCAGGACCCGTATGGCAACGGCCACGAGAGAGCAACTTCGCGAGGAAGTCGTGTTGCTTCGTTGGCCCGGCTGAGTGGGGGGAGCATGCCGTCGGAAGGTGTGAACCGCTACACGGCGATTATCGAGCGCATCTTCGCCACGCACTACACGCCTGGCGCAAGGGTCGTGGAGTTCGCCAGAGAGGACATTGAGACGGTCGCCGCCGAACTCGACGTCAGACTACCGAAGAACCTCGGCGACATCGTGTACACGTTCAGGTACAGGGCGGCTCTGCCCGAAAGCATCGGCTCTCTCGCAGACGAGGGGGAGGCGTGGATTATCCGGCCTGCCGGTCGCGGACTGTATCGCTTTGAGCTTACGCGCGCCGTGACCCTCGAACCGAACGAGAACATGGCCGTTACCAAGATTCCCGACTCGACACCCGGAGTCATCTCCCTGTACGCCTTGAGTGACGAACAGGCCCTCCTCGCCAAGCTCCGTTACAACCGCCTCGTTGACATCTTCGCCTGCGTCACGTGCTACTCCCTCCAGAATCACCTGCGCACCACTGTTCCGGGCGTTGGTCAGGTGGAAACCGACGAGTTGTATGTCGGGGTCGACAAGCGCGGGGTTCACTACGTCATTCCGATTCAGGCCAAGGGCGGCACGGACCGCCTGAGCGTCGTTCAGATTGAGCAGGATGTCGCGTTGTGCGCGAGCAAGTTCCCGTCCCTCGTCTGTCGTCCCGTGGGCACGCAGTTCATGCGCGATGGGGTCATCGTCCTGTTCGAGTTCGAGCATGGGGGCGACGGGGTTCGCATCGTGTCCGAGAAGCACTATCAGCTCGTGCCCCCGGATGAGCTATCGGATAGCGACCTTCTGGCCTACCGGCAGCGGTTGTCCGAGTAGTCGATTCAAGGCGCGCCCCGTCACGCGTGATGATGTTGGGACGCGAATCCGAGGCTGGATTCGGCCTCTGTCAAACGATTGTCACGCGGAACGCGAGGTCGCGCGCGGTCTGACCCCCCGTCGCTCGGCATACCACGCCGCGAGCGCCACGCTCAGCACGAGGTCGTCGTGTGTCCCCTCGCGCCACGCGCCGTAGGTGTCGTGGGCGGCGTCGGTGATCTTCACCTGAAACGTCAACGCCTCCTGAATCAGCGTCCGCGCCTCGGGCCAGCCGCCGATGAACTCCAGTCGCTTCGTCTCCAACAGCACCTTGAGCGTCAGCACGAGATCACGCTTGGGCACCCGCAACCCGAACGCCCCCGCCGTCGCCTCGCCGCCCCCGACGATGGTCAGGGGGTGCACGCGTCGGCGGTCGAGCGCCTCGCGCAAGAGGTCGACCACGGGACGCCCGACGCCCGTCGCGTCGACCACGAGTTGCCAGTCGCCGCCGAGTTCGCGGCGCTTGGTCAGGTCGACCATGCCGCGCACGATGTCGGGGTACGGCGTGCCGAGCGGGAAGCGCTCAAGGTGCCCGACCTGATAGATCGGCTTGGGTCCACGCTCGGCGAAGGTGCCGCCGAGCACCGATACCGCCGTGTAGTCGCGCGACTGCCCGAGGTCAAGGCCGATGAAGTAGCGCCGCACGGGCGGGCCGGGCACGAACAGGGCGGGGTCGCGGGGGTCTAGGTCGCGCATCACTCGTCTCCTTCGTCACACGTCCTGCGGCTGCGCAGCCCGCCAGCCTCCGAACAGTGGGGGTATCTCGGAGTTCACCGCACTCATCACAAGCTCGTAGCCGAACACTTGGTCGAGCGTCTCGACGAACTCGCACTCGTACTCCTGCCGGTACCACCACTCGCCGATGGCCTCGCGCTCGGCGTCGAGCCATGCGCACGGGATGCGCGGGCAATCGTGCGCCGTCACCTTGACCCGCCGCCACGCCTCGCCGCCCTCGGTCCACTCGTGGAAGAAGAAGCCCCGTCGTCCGAAGGGGGTCGACAGAAGAACGAGCCGCCCGCCGCTCACGGCGAGCATCGGTCGCACGGCCTGATACAACTCGTCGGGCACCCGCGAGGCTTCGTCTACTACGAGCAAGCTCACGCCGCTGTAGCCGCGAATCGTGGCCTCTTTGCCGGGCAGGCAGACGATGCGCGAGCCGTTGACCATCTCCAGACGCAAGGCTGATTCCTCGGTCACGGGGCAAACGTCGAAAGCGAGCGCGGCGCGTACCTCCTTCACCTTGCGAAACAACTCCTGCGATTGCCGCAGGGACGGCGACAGTAGAAGCACGAGGGCGGGGGCGCGGTACTCCGACTCATGCACGGCGACGACGGCGGTCGTGGTGCTCTTCCCCGACTGGCGCGAGCAGTTGAGGATGGTCTGCCGAGCATCCGACCGCAGCAGAGCGGACTGCCACGGGTCGGGGTCGAGCCCCACGCGGCGGGCGAGCCGCACGGGGTCGACGGCAAGGGCGAGATCGGCGGCGAGGTTCACGTCGCCAACTCCAGTTCGAGCAGGCTTTCGCTCACGGCGGCGCGCGCCTGCGGGTAGGGTTCGAGGGCGACGAGCAGGGTGCGCCGGATGTTCTGCCACTGCGCCGACACGAGGATGTTCACCTGTGGCCGCTCATCGAGTTCGCCCCTCAGCTTGGCGAGCAACTCCACGATGCGTACCAGTTCGCGCACCGCGCCGAGCGCCGTCCTCAGGTCGCCCGCCTTCTCTGCCTGTGCCCCGAGCCGCTTCGCGTCGGCTTCGAGCGCGGCGACCTTCGCCAGCAGGTCGGCGGCCAGCGTCGCTTCATTGGCGGCGCGCGCCTTGAGCATCGCGGCGGGGAGGTGCCTGCTTCTGTGCCGTGTCAGGGCATCCTCGCTGAGCCCGTATTCGCGGGATAGCGCGGGGACCGCGATACCCCCCACGAGGGCGGCGTCGATTGCCTCGCGGTCGGGGTGGACACAAACGGTGCAGACGCGGGGCATCCGTCACTCACCATCGTCGGGGCGGTCGAGCGCTGCCTGAAGCTCCAGCGCCCGCCGTCCGTTGGGGGTCGTCCTCCAGTCGCGCTCGATGTCGGCCCGCGCCTCGCGGACCATGCGCGTGTGCCCGGTGAGCAAGCCGTTGAGGACGTTCTTGAGCGCGCCGTACTGCGCCCCGAAATGGCGACCCCGACGTTCGTCGGGCAACCCGAGGGCGAGGGCTTGCTTGGCCGTCACTCGCGAGTGCTCGTTCGCCTCGCGTGCAAGCTCACCGATGCTCATGACGGCGGCGAGCATCGCCCGGTTCGCCTCCTGCATGGCGTCGTGACGCCGCATGTAGTCGGCGAGCATCTCGCGCCGCTCGCGTGCCGCCTCTTTGTCGCGTTCAGCCGCAAGCTGCCTCTCAAGCTCAACCGCCTTCAGCCTCAGCCGCTCCTGTTTGCCGAGTTTGTCATCGCGCCGCCGCTCGGCAGCCGCGAGTCGCTTCAGCGCGCCCTTGACCGCTTCGTCATCGCCTCCGCGCTCAGCGTCCAGCAGGGCAGAGCCAATCTCGGCGTTCACGTCGGCCAACGCCTTCTCGCCCTCTGCTATCCGTGCGGCGTTGTCGTCGACCATCTTCGCGAGGGTGACGATTTCGGGTTCAGGACTGCGCATCAGGTGTCTCCTTCCTGCGGATGGGGTGCAGGGTGCGGCTACGGGCGCGACGGATGAGGTCGTTCATGGCCGCGTGCTCGACCCGCGTCGCTGCCGTCACCTGCCACCTGCCCTTGCGGGCGGCGCGGCGTATGAGGTCGTTCATCGTGCCGGGGTCGTTCGTCTTCTCTGTCATGCTGCGCAACCTCCGTGGGGGCGAGTACCCATCATCGTGTGTGATGTCCGCGCTCCGTTTCGAGCCTGAAATCGGAGCCTGTCAAACGTCTGTCAAACACTCGTGCTCATTTCCGGTCCCCGTGCTCGGCGACGAAGGCGGCGAAGCACCGTAGGGCGAAGGACGCGTACTCGTCGACGGCGGCGCGGAGGGCGGCGAGGTCGCCGCTCCAGTAGGCGTCCGTGACGGCACGCTCGTGGGCCTTCCATTCGGGCGAGTCCATCGGGCAGCCGATACGGTAGGCGTCCGCGAGACGGGCTGTCGCCGCGCACACGATGTTCGTCGCCTCGTCGCGCCAGCCGAAGTAGTCGCACAGGTCGTCGACGTGTTCGAGTAGCTCGGCGCGGAAGGCAAGGGGCGCGGTCACGGGTTCGTCCGACAGCGGGTCGACCCGAAGGTGTCCGTCGTCGACAGAGAGGCGCATCCCGTAGGACGCGGCGCGGATGAGGAGATCGCGCACGTCGCTCACCCGAGTTCCTCTCCCTCGCCGCCTACGGCCCACTGTGACGCGCCAGAGGACGGGGAGGCCGTGGGGGTGTCCTTGGTCGCCTCGACCTCCGCGCGCCCGTTAGAGCGCGTTCTAATGGCCGCGACGACGGTCGGCAGGTCGTCCGGGTCGAAGCCAACTCGCCAACTACGTTGCCGGGTAGGGTCGGGGTCGTTCGGCGTCAGGTATCCCACGCCCTCAAGCTCGACAAGGGCTCGACTGGCCTCGTCCTCGCTCAACGAAGGCATGTGATCTCGCACCTTCGCGGCGGTCACGGAGAACCAGTCTCCCCGTGCGATCTTCTTCGCGACTTCTTCGGTCAAGGTGCGCGGGTCGGCGGCGACGGGCGGGAAGGAGCCAAGCGCATCGTCGCCGCCGGCCTGCGCGGGGCGGGCGTGATCGGGAGGGGGGTCGTCGCCTGACAGCGGTCCGACTCCACCATCGGGCGGGTCGTCGTCGTCGTCGTGGTGGTGCTCACTACCGGGGAGGGGGGAGGGGGGGTTGTCTATCCCCTCCGTTTCACGTGCCATCGTGCCATCGCACCCGGAAACACCTGCAAGTGTGGCCGTTTCTGGCGTGCGTCGGCTTGCCATCGGTTTTGCCATCGTGCCATCGCTCAGGGCTTCAGGCCGGGGCAGTACCTCCACCTCGTCGGGCATGGGCTCGCCGATGCTCAGCTTCGCGGTCTGTCCACGGCGCGTCTCGTCGTTCTTGAGGAAGCCGCCTGCCATCGCGACGAGGGCACGCCGTCGCGCCGCCGACGGGTCGATACCGAGATCGCGCGCCAGTCGCTTGTACGTGACGGGCTCCGCGCCGTGCAGGCGAGCGACGGCCTCGACGGCCTCCCGTGTCGTCGTGGACACCGTGGCTCCCACGCCTTCGGCCACGAGGTCGGACACGAGGTCGCGGACGGCGGCGTAGTCGTCGACCGTCGCGATGATGCGCCCCTCGTCGTCGCGTTCACGACGGGCTTGGTGCAGGCGGGCGTGAGCCCGGACGAGGGTGAGCACGGCGCAGAAGTCCCGTCGCAGCCTGACCGCGACGGGACGGACGAGGGCGGCGAGGCGGTCGCCGTAGGGGATAGCGACGCGATGCTCGGCACCCTCAAGCCATGTCTGGAGCGCGTGCCACTGTGTAACGTCCGAGGCGTCCTGCCGCTTGCCCTTGGCGATGGCCTGCAACACCGCGCGTGTCTGCTCCGGGGTGTCTGTGACCCCCACGGACAGCAGGCGCGTCTCAAGCTCGGCGTCCAGTCCCGCGCGCGTCGTCGTGAGAAGCAGTCCGGTCGGACCCTCAAGGTGGATGGTGCGGGGGCGCAAGCCGTCCTTCGTCTTCTCGACGGTCGCGTAGCGGATACACCCTTCGCTCACGAGCGAGCGCACGAGGTAGGTCGCGAGATCGCCGTACAGGCCCGCTGCCTCGAAGAGCACGAGGAAGCGGTGCGACATCGGTTCGTCGAGATAGGCGAGCACATGTTCGCTCATGCCGGTGAGCACGAACACCGCGCTCGGCGGGAAGAGGTCGACGACGGCTTGGGTGAGCCACGACTTGCCCCCGGAGCTTGGACCCTTCACCGCGACCGACACGGGCCGGTCGTCGAAGCGGGTCACGAGGGCGAGGTATACAAGCTGGGCAGCCTTCGCCTCGCCCACGACGGCGCGCGCCGCGAGTGCATCGGGCAGGCGGTCTAGGATGCGCGGCTGCATGGCGAGGTCCTGACACACGTTCCACGCCTCACGTGCCGCCGTCTCGGCGGCGTGACGCGCCTCGTCGATCCACGGCACCGCCGACTCAAGCAGCCGCCGCCAGTTTGCCCGGAAGCCCTCGCGGTCGCTCAGGTACAGGTCGCTCGGGTCCTTCGTCTCCGTCGGCATGTAGACGACGTGCGCGCGCTCACGGAGAGGGGAAGCGGACAGCCACCTCAGGACGGACTCGCCGCCGCTGTCGGGCTCGACCACGACGTACACGCGGTCGATATCGTCGAGCAACTCGGACCACTCGGGCCGCCACGTGTTCGCGCCGGGCACCCCGAGGGCAGGGAGCCCGTGGAACCACAACGTCTGCGCGTCGGACTCGCCTTCAACGATGGTGAGGGACCCCGCGCGGCGGGCTTCCTCCAGACGCCACACGCCGTACGGCATGACCTTCGTCCCGCTCTTCCACGCGAATCCCTGCCCGCTGCCATCCCTCGCGAGTCTCAGCCGGAAGCGCACCGCTCCGGTGTCGCCGTTGCGGTCCATGTAGGGCACGCGCAGGGCGGGAGCCTTCTGGTATGTCATGTCGCTGAGCCCGAGCGCGGTCAGGAAGTCGGGAGGCAGCCCTTTGGCTTCGGCGTAGTCGGCGAGGGTACAGCCGAGCGATGGCACGATGGCATCGCGTTGGCAATCCGCTGTGCCATCGTTTTTCGGCCTGTTTGCAGCGCTTTTCGACTGCGATGGCACGATGGCACGCGTTTTCGAGGGGGTATAGAACCCCCCCTCCCCCCCTCGGTCGGGGGCGAGATCGCGCGGCTCAAGCCCGAGAGCGGCGACGACGGCCTCGTACGGGCATCCCGCGAAGCAGTGCAGGAGCACGCGCCCATCGTCTCCGTCCTTGACGGAAAGGCTGGCGTCTCGATCATCGTGGACGGGGCAGTGCACCATGTATCCGTCGCCCATCTTCTTCGCGTGCGGGAAGCGGGCGGCGAGTTCGTCGGCGGTCATTCGGGCAACTCCACGCCGAGCATCCGCGCCAGCGCGGATGTAGGCACTATCAGTCGCCCCGACACGCGGATGGTCGGTAGGGAACCGTCCTTCGCCGCCCTGTAGCTCGCGGGGCGCGACAGGCCGAGCGCGAACCCCGCCTCGGGCACCGTGCACGTCGAGCGCGCGAGGATGTCGTGAAGCTCGGCGAGGCTTGCGCAGGCGGCCTTGCGCATCGTCGGGCGCGCGCTCGCCCCATCACCGCTACTGTTGTCCGCACCTCCGAAGTGGTCGGCTTGCGGGTGTTTCTCGACCCCTGTCATACGGTTGTCACGCGGGAGAGTCATCGCCGTTCACTTCGTCGAGAAGGGTAGGAGCCTGTTCGAGCGGGAGTCCGAGCGCCATGGCGAGCCTCTTCAACTCGACAGAGAAGGGTCGGAGCCGGACGACCCCGGCCTCAAGCTGTCCGACGCGACCCGGACTCAGTTTGGCGTCTCGGCTCAGCGCCCGGCGCGACAACCCCAACGCCTCGCGCGCTACCTGAAGTCTCGTGGTCAATGCCCGTCCCCTTTGTCATTCGCCGCTTGCGTGTACGAGTCCATGCGACTAGTATGGGGGCGATGAGTGAGAAGGGAACATAACGAATGCACCTCACGCCTTGGCCCGAGTACCCCGTTCGCCTTCCGCGCGTCTGGACGGGTCCTGTCGAAGTCACGGAGGAGATGCTGTTCGTGAGCATGGATCACGAGCGGACGCGCGAGGTCGAGCTACCTCCGGGCGTGCATGTCAAGCAGTTGCAGGACCTTGACCTTGAATCGCCCGAGGCGGTTGGACGGTTTGTCGAGCAGTTCGGCAACCCCGGCCACGCCCTTTGGAGGACCGGTCCTGAGTGGACCGAGTTGCAGCGGGCGTGGGAGGTCTATGTCGGCGATGAGGGTCGACCGTCCGACCTGCCATGGCAGGGGAACAAGGAACTGGCCGAACGCCTAGCCCAACAGATACGCGCGCACCCCGGCACCTCGCCCTACTGGCTCGACGAGTTCCGCGAGCGCGCCCGCCTTGTGCGTGACGTGGTGCGGGTTCACCTCTACACCGAAGGTCACGGGAGCCTTCGCGATGTGCAGGGCTCATGGGAGAGTCGGTACGTTCCCGCGCCCGCCACGGAGTCCCGCGCCGCCGACATCGCTCGTGTGGTCCTGAACTGGTCGCTCAGTTCGTTTCAGCCGATGCTGCAAAGCGTCGACATGGAGCGGCTCCCCTCCGATCCCGTGCCGCGTTTCGAGGACGCCCTGCCCCACCAGCCGCGTCTCTTCGAGGTTCTCAGCCTGCAACTCTTCAACGACATCGCGGCACGGGCGAAATACCGTCGCTGCCCCGCGTGCAACGGCTGGTACAACATCGTGCCCAAGGGTCAACTGCCGGGCGGGGAGAAGGTCGCCCTCAGGTCATCGCCTGACGCCGAGTCTTGTAGGCCCGAGTGCACGCAGGTTCTCGAACAACGCAAGTATCGCAAGCGCCAGACGCTACGTCGTCGGCTGAACCGGCTTCTCGCCGATGCCGGACCCGCGCCGGATTGGGCATCGCTTCTCGACGCCTTCACGACGCGCTACTCCGACTATCACTTCGACTCTCCCGACGAGTTCAGGTCGGCCTGTCAAGCGGCGGGAGAGGGTGGGTCACGCGAGCTGTTCAACGAGATCGCCGCGCGCGTGACCCGCGCCTCCGCTCGGAAGACGCGAGGGAAGGGAGGTCGACAAGAGACACAGGCACCGTAAGCGACCACAGGAGGGACGACCGCATGGGGAAGATGAAGAACGGGGTGAAGAAGGTAGGCGAGAGGTACCAAGCCTCCGTCAACCTCGGGAAACGCCCCCGGCAACGCTGCCGAGACTGCAACGCTGCCTACTGGATAGAACGCCGTCCGCTGAAGGCGTGCAAGAAGTGCGGCGGTCAGTTGTACGAGAAGTGGGAGCCGCGAACCGACTACCTCGGCACGTTCGATGACCCGAAGGACGCCATAGCGGCTCACGACGCCGCGAAGGTCCGGGTCACGCAGGGGACCTACGTCAATCCGGGCAAGCTCACCGTCGCCGAGTACCTCCGCGAATGGGTCAAGTCGCTGCCCAAGGCCGAAGAGGACCCCGACGACGGCCTCGCCCCGGCAACGCTGGCAAGCTACGAGATGCTGATCGAGCGCCACGTGGTCCCGAGGCTCGGCGGGCTCAAGCTCAAGGACCTGACCGGGCAACGGCTCGCGGAACACAGGGCCTACCTCGCTCGCGAAGGGCGTATGGACGGCGGGAGCCTCAAGCCCGCGACGGTCAACAAGACGAAAGCGGTCGTTCACGCCGCCCTTGCCGATGCGGTCGGATACGGGCTTCTGCCCCACAACCCCGCCGACGCGATGGGGCGACGCAAGCGATCACGCGGGAGACGCGAGCGACAGCGCATCGCGGCGTGGAACCGCGAAGAACTGACCGCCTTCCTCAACGCCTGCCGTGGCGACCGTCTCTACACCTTGTGGCTCACGGTCGTGAACACCGGCATACGGCGAAGTGAAGCCCTCGGTCTCAAGTGGTCGGATGTGGACTTCGACGAGGGCACGGTCAAGATCGAGCGCGCCCGCGTCCCGGTCAAGGGTGAGGTTCACGAGGGTCCACCGAAGACGGGGGGCAGCAACCGCGTGGTGGAGCCCGACAAGTGGGTTCTCACCGTTCTTCGTCAGTGGGAGACGCGCCAGAAGGAGGAACGCCTGAAGGCGGGGAGTGCATGGCACGACACGGGCTACGTCTTCACCTACGAGGACGGACGCCCGCTCGATCCCCGCTGGGTCAGTCGCCTGTTCGTCCGCGCAATCGACGCGGCGAACGCCGAGGCGAAGAAGGCCGCTGAGAACAACGGCGGCAAGCCCTTCCTGTTGTCGCACCTCTCCATCCACGGCTTGAGGCACACCTACGCGACCATCGCCATCGCGGCGGGGGTGCCGCTGGAGAGGGTGTCCAAGAACCTCGGGCACGCGAACATCCAGATAACGGCGAACGTGTACGTGCACTACATCGAGGAAATGCGCGAGAAGGACGCCGAGAGAATCGGCGCGCACATGCTCGCGGCCCACGCCCAGCCGACGATTTGACAGGATTTTGACAATGGCGCATCACTGGCAAGGGTGGGGAGGAGGCGAACCCGCGTTTTGCAGGGAGTTTATGGAGCCGACGCGGGGAATCGAACCCCGGACCCCATCATTACGAGTGATGTGCTCTGCCAGCTGAGCTACGTCGGCTCGGGGCCAAGGGATTGTAGGCCAAGGGCGGCGCGGGCGCAAAGCGCCCGCGCCGCCCTTGGCCCGCGACATCCCGTTTCCGCCGGGCGGGCCAGGCGGGTCGAAGCGAACGCCGGAGGCCGTACTGCCACGCGGGTCGAGGTGAACGCCGGAGGCCTGTACGGGCCTGGCAAAGATGGGCTAGTGTCCTGAGTCACTAATGCG
>DDYF01000029.1 GCA_002347645.1 Thermoleophilia bacterium UBA2241
GCGTCCTTTTCATGCCATCTTGTTGGGCGGACACGCCACGCTACCGTTCACCGATTGCCCTCAAGGTAGAGGTAGAACTGCCCGCCACATAGAGTGTGCCACCGGTTCCAATGGCAGGCGAGGTTTCCGAGTAATCGTCGGGAGCGGTCGACCACAGGACGTCCCCCGCGGAACTAACTGCATAGACCTTGTCGCCGAGCACGTAGATGGTGCCGTCGGCGCCGATAGCCGGCTGCGTCTGGCTGCCCCCTATACCTGTCTTCCACAGCTCGCGCCCCTCAGACGAGACCGCGAAGAGGTCACCGTCGTCGCAGGAGAAGTACAGCGTGCCGTCGGGGCCGATCGCGGGCGAACTCTGAACGGCGCTGTGGGCGGCAAAGGTCCAGAGCTCCTTGCCGGCGGGGCTTACGGCTCGCAGGTGGCCGTCGTCATTGGTGCAGACGTAGACGGTGCCGTCGGAGGCGATCGCTGGAGCGTGGTTCATGCCTGATCCGGCCGCGAGAGTCCACAGCAGCTGGCCGTTCGGCGTCAGGGCGCGCAGCAGCCCAGGGCCGCCCTCTGTGCTGTTCGAGCCGTAGATGATGGTCCCGTCTGGGGCAATCGCCGGTGAGGAGAGCCAGATTCCCTCGCGCGACTTCTCGTCCGGCGCGTAGGTCCACTCGACCATGCCTTCGGGACTGAGGGCGCAGAGGCCGCCGTCGCTGCGGCAGAAGTAGATGGTGCCGTCGGAGGCCACGGCGGGTGAGGACTGCACCCAGAAGCCGGGCGCGTACTGCCACTTCTCCTTGCCGTCAGGTGCGAAGGCGTGAAGGGCGCCGCCGCGGCCACTGTCGCCATGCATCGTGCCGGCATAGATGGTGCCATCTGGGGCCACGGCAGGTGAGGACCAGATCTCGCCCTTGACGGGCGCCCGCCATGTGACCGATCCGTCGGGCGAGACGGCCCACAGGCTGCTGCCACCCCCCACGTAGATCGTCCCGTCGGAGCCAAGGGCAGGCGATGAGCACATGTGCTGACTGATGGGCACACTCCACAGGGGGTTGCCGGACGAAGGACCGGCGAGGCCGCTGCGGCCCGTGCGCTGAGCGTCGTGCCCAAGCATCGGCCACGCCGAGGCACTGGCGGCCGGGCCGGCAGGACTGGGCGAAGACGAGGTCCCAAGCTCGACGGCGCCCTCCGAGCAGCCCATGAGCGAAGACAAGGCCATCGCTGTAAGAAGCAGTGACGCGAAGCGACTCATTCTCCCCTTTCGCCACGTTCCGCCCAACAAGGATTATGCAGAGTGCGTAACACTCGTCTGAGTGTACTGCGGTCTGCGTAAGACGTCACGGTTTGGGCTCAGGAGGGGGATTGTGCGGTCTCGGTATGACGCGGCGCGAGAGCGTCGATGGGGCTGCGTACTCCCCGTCCCCCGCGGTTGAGGACGTGCGTGTAGATCATCGTCGTGCGCACGTCCTTGTGGCCGAGCAGTTCCTGGATCGTGCGGATGTCGTATCCGGCTTCGAGCAGGTGGGTGGCGAACGAGTGTCGCAGCGTGTGGCAGCTCGCGCGCTTCGTCAGGCCGGCGCGACGCACGGCCTCACCGACGGCCCGCTGGACGACGGTCTCGTGGACGTGATGACGGCCCTGCTCGCCCGTCACGGGGTCGCGCCAACGACGCCGCTGCGGGAAGACCCACTGCCAGCGCCAGTCGGTGGCCGCGTGCGGGTACTTGCGATCGACGGCGTCGGGCAGGCGGACGCGGCCCCATCCGGCGGCGAGGTCGCGCGCATGGAGCTCCTTCACGCGCGCGAGGTGCCTCCGCAGCGGGGCGGCCGATGCGTCGGGCAGCATCGTCACCCGGTCCTTGCCGCCCTTGCCGTCGCGGACGGTGACCTCGCCGCGGGAGAAGTCGACGTCCTGGATGCGGAGGCGCAGGCACTCCATGAGGCGCAGGCCGGAGCCGTAGAGGAGCGAGGCGACCAGCCAGAGGTCCCCGTCGAGCTGGTCGAGGACTCGCTGCACCTCGTCCCTCGTCAGCACAACGGGCAGCCGCCTGTCCTTGCGCGCCCTGACCAGACCGTGGAGCGCGCCGATGTCGCGGTGGATGACGTTGCGGTACAGGAAGAGGAGCGCCGAGAGCGCCTGCGTCTGGGTCGACGCGCTGACGTGCTCGTCGGTCGCGAGAGACGTGAGAAAGGCGTTGACCTCGGGCTCGCCCATCTGCGCCGGATGCCGCCGGCCGTGGAAGCGGATGAAGCGCCGCACCCACAGGCAGTAGGCCTGTTCGGTGCGGCGGCTGTAGTGGCGGGCGCGCAAGGCGGTGCGCATCTCGGTGAGCAGTTGCGACGTAGGCGCGCCTCCAGTCGGGCAGGCGGTCCGAGGGTCGGTCGGTCGGTCGGTCGGTCGGTCGGTGAGGGCAGTGTCCGGGAAGGCGGCGCCGGGTTCAACGGGTGACGAGCAACGTCAACGGGCCGCGCTCGGCGCGGCCCGTTGGATTCGCTGGTGGTGGATTCGCTGGTGGAGCGGTGAACGCTTAGCGCTTGCTGAACTGCGGCTTCTTGCGCGCCTTGTGGAAACCGGCCTTCTTGCGCTCGACCTTGCGGTCGTCGCGGGTGAGGAACCCGGCGCGCTTCAGCGGCGTGCGCAGGCTCTCGTCGGCCTCGCAGAGGGCACGGGCGATACCGTGGCGCACGGCACCGGCCTGGCCGGCGATGCCCCCGCCGTACACGTTGACCTTGACGTCGAACTTGCCCGCCGTGTGCGTGGTCTCAAAGGGCATCAGGGCGACCGTCTCGAGCACCTTGCGGCCGAAGTACGCGTCGATCTCGCGCCCGTTGACGACGGCGCGGCCGACGCCCGGGCTGAGGATGACGCGCGCGACGCTGGTCTTGCGCTTGCCGGTGGCGCGGTACATGACTGCAGCAGCCAAGCCTTACTCCTTGATCTCGAGAGTCTCGGGCGCCTGGGCCTCGTGCGGGTGCTCGGCGCCGGCGTAGACCTTGAGCTTGCGCAACTGGGCGCGGCCGAGCTTGTTGTGCGGCAGCATGCCGCGCACGGCACGACGGATGATCTCTTCGGGTCGGCGCGCGAGAAGCTTGGCGTACGACTCCTCCTTGAGCCCGCCCGGATAGCCCGAGTGGTGGTAGTACATCTTCTGCTCGGGCTTGTTGCCCGTCACGACGACTTGCTCGGCGTTGATGACGATGACGAAGTCGCCGGTGTCGATGTTGGGCGTGTAGATGGGCTTGCGCTTGCCGCGAAGGGTGTCGGCGACGACCGTGGCGAGGCGTCCGAGGGTCTTGCCCTTGGCGTCGACCACGTACCATTTCTTCTCGATGGTGGAGGGCTTGGCGACGTAGGTCTTCATACGCTCACTCTGTCGATACCGAAAGCCGCGCCCCGAAGGGCGCGCGAACGGGGACTATACCGAATCGCGGCGCGAGGCGCAACACGCCCGGCGCCGCAGTATCACGTCGGCAGCTTCCGCAGCGCCACGCGGTCGCCGGCCGCCACGCCGAGCACCTCGGCCGCCGAGCCCGAGTTGACGGCGAGCGCGACCTGACCGTAGCTGTCGATCAGGACGAGGATGTCGCTCGGGCGGACGCTGGAAAAGGTCCGCACCACGCGGGTGAAGTAACGCTCGCCGCCGCAGTCCAGCTCGAGGCGGTGGCCGAGATCGGCCGCCTCGAGCTCGGCGGCGGTGAGGTTGAGGGCGACGTTGCCGAAGCGGTCGACCAGCACGGCGGTGGCGGTGATGCCGCCGGCGACGACCTCCGGCGCCGGGACGTCGAGCCGCGCCAGGCCGGCAGGGTCGACGCCGACCCCGACCACGTCCAGGGGCAGGCCGGCGGCGAGGCGAGCGGCCACGGGCGCGAAGATGTCGCGCCCGTGGAAGGTCGCCGAGAGCGGCGAGAGCCAGATCTCTTCGTTGGTGAGCAGGTGGGCGTCGCTGACGCCGCCGTCGGCGTCGGCGGCCAGCGTGAGCAGACCGTTGTCGGGGCCGACGAAGAGCCGGTCGCCAGCGCTGCGCAGGGCGACCGGCCGCCGCGGCCCGCCGACCCCGGGGTCGACCACGGCCAGGTGCACCGCGCGATCCGGCATGTACGGCATCGTGTTGCGCAGGACGAGCGCGCCGCCGAGCACGTCACGCTCCAGCAACCCGTGCGTCACGTCGATGACCTGCACCTCGGGAGCGATGCGCTTGATGACGGCGCGGCAGGTGCCGGCGAAGTCGTCACGGTCGCCGTAGTCACTGAAGAAGCAGATGAGGCGCGGGGCGCCGGGAGACGTCATACCTCGTTCCTCCGTCGGGTCGTCCTTGGCGGCAACCTACGCCGACGACGGCCGCGACGCAACGTCGGCGAGGATCGCCGAGACCAGGCCGTGCATGTCGTGGTCGGAGGCCTCGACGGCGACGGTCAGGCCGAGCGCGCAGGCGGCCGCGGAGGTCGCGGGGCCGATCGAGGCGATGCGGGCGCCGGCGAGCCGCTCGGCGAGCGGCTCGCCGGGCGGTCCGGCGGCGAGCTCCGCGAAGCGCCGCACGGTACTCGCCGCGGTGAAGGTGAGGTAGTCGGCGGCGGCGATCTCGGGCACCGGCAGACCCAAGCGTTCCACCGGCACGGTCTCGTAGACCGGAAGGACGTCCACCGTCGCGCCCCACTCGCGCAGCGTGTCGGGCAGCACCTCGCGTGCCTCGCGCGCACGCGCGAGAAGGACCCTCACCTCGGACGGCCCTCCCGCGGCGCCCAGCGCCGCAAGGAGGCCCTCGGCCACGTAGTCCTCGGGCACGATCCCCACCTCGACGCCCTGCGCCGCGAGAGCCGCCGCCGTGCGCGGTCCGATCGCGGCGACCGTCGCGCCGGCGAGGGCCGCAAGCGAAACGCCGCACTCGCGCATCCTGCCGAAGAACTCCGCCACGCCGTTGACGCTGGTGAAGACGACGAGCTGGTACGACTCCAGGCGGGCGAGCGTCGCGCGGATCTCGTCGTTGAGCGGGACGGGGACGATGCGGATCGTCGGCACCAGAAGGACCTCGGCGCCCAGGTTCTCCAGCGGTCCGGCCAGCGCCTCGGCCTGCTCCGCCGGGCGCGTCACGACGATGCGCTTCCCCGTGAGCGGTCGCTCACCCATCGCCGTCACCCTCCCGCAGCGTACGCAGGATGCGGTCGGCGCCGGCGGCAAGCAGATCGGCGGCGAGGGCGCGGCCGAGGTCCTCCGGCGCGGCCGCATCGCCGTGGCGGTCGAGCCGCACCACGTCGGCGCCGTCCAGCGAGCCGACGAAGGCGCGCAGGCGAAGGCCGGCGGTGGCGCTGACCTCGCCCAAGGCGGCGATCGGTACCTGGCAGCCGCCCTCCAACGCTCGCATCAAGGCGCGCTCGGCGCGCACGGCCGCGGTCGTCGGCGCGTCCGCGAGGGCCTCGACGAGCGCGGCCACCGCGACGTCGCCGGCGCGCGCCTCGATCGCCAGCGCGCCCTGCCCGACGGCGGGGAGCATCTCGTCGAACGTGAAGGCGAAGGCGGCCGCGCCGGCCCGCCCGAGACGGGCCAGCCCCGCGGCCGCCAGGACCGTCCCCGCCAGCCCCTCGTCCTCGACCTTGCGCATCCGCGTCTCCACGTTACCGCGGATGTCGACGAGCGTGAGGTCGGGGCGCGCCGCCAGCAGCTGCGCCCGGCGGCGCAGGCTCGACGTGCCGACCAGCGCGCCGGGGGTCAGGTCGGCGAGCGACCGCGGCCGCCCTGCGGCGGCGCTTGACGACGCCGCCGTGCCGGCGGCCGCACCCGGCACGACGCCGCCCTCCGCGTCGCGCACGCCACCCCGCGCCACGAACACGTCGCGCACGTCCTCGCGCGCCGTGAAGGCGACGATCGCCAGGCCCTCCGGCGTCTCGGTCGGCATGTCCTTGGCCGAGTGCACGGCCATGTCGACGCGCCGGTCGACGATCGCCGCCTCGATCTCCTTGGTGAACAGGCCCTTGTCGCCGATCCTGGCCAGCGGGGCGTCGAGGATCTTGTCGCCCTTCGTGTGGATGACCTCGATCTCGACCACGAGACCGGGATGCAGCTCGCGCAGCCGGTCGCGCACCCACTCGCTCTGTGCCAGCGCGAGCGCACTGCCGCGCGAGCCGATGCGCAGCACGTCGCTCATGCGTCGCCGCTCGCGCCGTCACGGCAGTCGTCCGCGGCGCGTGCACCTTCGTCGCGCTCGCCCTCGCCGCGTCCACCGTCGTCGCGCTCGCCCTCGCCGCCGGCGCATCCGCTCCCGTTCAGCCCGAAGAGCGTGCGCACGGCGTCGACGTAGAGGTAGCACTCCTCCCTGCCCGCGGCTTCCTTCATGCGCACCGTCGGCGCGTGGAGGATCTTGTTCACGATCGACGCCGTCAGCAGCTCGACCTGCGCACGCTGCTCGGCGCTCAGGTCGCCTAGGCGGTTGCCCAGCCGTTCCAGCTCGGCGCGGCGGATCTTCTCGACCGAGTCGCGCAATCCGGCGATGGTCGGCACCACCTCGAGGCTGCGCAGCCAGGTCCTCACCTCATCGAGCTCCTCGGCGACGATGCGCTCCGCCTTGGCCGCCTCCTTCTCGCGTTCGTGGCGGTTCTCGTCGACCACGTGCTGCAGGTCGTCGATGTCGTAGAGGAAGGCGTTGTCGACGCGGGCGATCGCGGGATCGAGGTCGCGCGGCACGGCGATGTCGATGAGGAACAGGGGCCGGTGGCGCCGGTGCTTCATGGCGCGCTCGACGTGCTCGCGGGTGACGACGACGTGGGGCGCCGCCGTGGAGGCGACGACGATGTCGGCGGCGCCCAGCTGCCCTTCGAGGTCCTCGAAGGGCACCGCCCGGCCGCCGACCCGTCGCGCCAGCTCCTCGGCGGCGGCGTACGTCCGGTTCGCCACCAGGATCCGCTCGATGCCGTGCGCCTTCAGGTAGGTCGCCGTCAGCTCGCTCGTCTCGCCCGCCCCAAGGATGAGGACGACGTGGTCGCGGAACTTGCCGAACACCTGCAGGGCGAGCTCGACGGCGGCCGAGCTCACGCTCACCGGTCGCTCGCCGATCGACGTCTCGGTGCGCACGCGCTTGCCCACCTCGAGCGCGCGGCGGAACAGACGGTTGAAGACGACGCTGGTGCAGCCGCCCTCGCACGCCCCTTGGTACGCGGCCTTCATCTGGGCGACGATCTGCGCCTCGCCGACGACCATCGAGTCGAGACTCGCGGTAACGCGGAAAAGGTGCGCGATCGCGGCGTCCCCGGAGTAGCTGTACACGGATGGTCCCAGCTCGGCGACCGGCACGCCGGCCTGCTCGGCCAGGCAGGCGACGGCAGCCTGGCTGGCGGCCAGCGAGTCCTTCGCGTAGGCGTACAGCTCGGTGCGATTGCAGGTCGAGAGCGCGACCGCCTCGCACGCCCCCGCGCGTGTGGCCAGCTCGCGCTCCACGCGCAGCGCCGCTTCGGCGTCCAGCGCCAGCTTCTCGCGCAGCTCGAGCGGCGCGGTCTTGTGCGAGATGCCGGTGACGACGACGAGCACCACTCAGCTCCCGTAGGTGTGAAAGCCGCTCAGGTACGGGACGGCGGCAAAGCGGATGACCAGCATGAGGACGAGCCCGACGACGGCGAGCCACGCCACCCGCCGGCCGCCCCAGTCGGCGCGCAGGCGACCCCACAGCAGGCCGGCGTAGACCGCCCACGCCGCGATCGACAGCAGGACCATCGGGTCGAACCACCAGCGTTCGACGTCGAACGTCTCGGCGCGGATCACCCCCGCCGCCATACCCATGGTGAGGAAGGGCAGGCCGAGCAGGGTGGCGTGGAAGATCAGCCGGTCGAGGGTCGCCAGCGACGGCAGGCGCCCCAGGACGCCGCCGAGGTGGCGACGCTTGAGCTGCCGCTCTTCGACGACGTAGAGCAGCGCCGCCCCGCCGGCGACGTACAGGGCGCCGACCGCGGTCAGCATGACGATCACGTGCAGCACCACGATGTCGCTGCGCAGCGCCGGCTCAAGCTCCCGGGGCGCCTCGTACCCGACCAGCGCCGCGACGAGCAGGCCGATCACCACGGGCAGAACGTAGAGGCCGATGGCCTTCACGCGCGTGAACAGCTCGAGCACGAGGTAGACGAGCGCGACCGACCAGGCGACGGCGGTGAGCGACTCGTAGGCGCCCACGACGGGGGCGCGACCGGCGTCGGCCGCGCGCAGCGCCACGGCGAGGGTCTGGAGCGCCCACGCCGCGGCAACGAGCCAGAGGCCGAGCCTGTTGAATCCCTCGTGTCGCGCGAACACGGCGACGAGGACCATGGCGAACGCCCCGCAGTAGAGCAGGAAGGCCACCCAGAGCACGATGGCTGAGACGTGTTCCACGGCCCGTTCCTCCGTTGCGTCGGGGCCGCCCGTCGCCCTCGGCGACGGGCGGCCCGCACGGCGGCCGGCTCCGGCTCAGTCGCCGGAGCCGGCCGCCTCCCGCTTCTCGACCTCGCGCTTGAGCAGGTCGACGTCCCGCTGCAGGGCGGCGACGCGCCGCGCCGAGACGGCGTAGTAGACGATGACCACGGCGAGGATGATCGCGTAGGCCGCGACCACGAACTTGGCGCCCTCTTCGATGCTCACTGCATCATCCTCCGATGCGCGTCTTGAGGTCGGCGATCTCGTCCCTGAGGCGTTCCGCGGCCACGTCGGCGCGCAGCAACGCCACCAGCAGCAGGGTCATGCCGGCCATGCTGATCACGAAGCTCAGGAACATGCTGCCCTCCATGCCCGTGTCGGTCGCCGTGATGACGGCCGGGTGCAGCCCCTCGGGCATGAAGCGGATGGCGAAGAAGGTGATCGGCACGTCGATGAAGGCGACGATGGCGAACACCGCGGCGAAGGTCGCCCGCCGTGACTCCTCTTCGACCACCTGGCGCAGCACGAAGTACGCGGCGTAGAGAAAGCAGACGATGAGAAAGGTCGTGAGACGCGGTTCCCAGGCCCACCATGCGTCCCAGGCGGCCTTGCCCCAGATCATGCCCGTCGCCATCACGAGCAGGCTGAAGAGCAGGCCCAGCCGCACGCTTGCGTAGCCCAGGCGGTCCCACTTGGGCTGCGGGTCGCGCAGGTACAGGATCGCGGCGACGAACGCGATGCCGAAGGCGACGAGCGCGGTCTCGGCGATGGGCGCGTGGTAGTAGAAGATCTTCTGGCTGTAGCCCATGCTCGAGGCGTCGGTGGGCGCGTAGTAGAAGCCGAGCAGCAGACCGGCCACGAGGAGGGCGCCGGCGTACGCGAACAGCGCCGGCGCGCTGACGAGCTTCTTCATCACTCCCCTATCGCGAAGTCGTACGTACCGTACGCCGCCACCAGGAACACGGCGTCGAAGGCGGCCAGAAAGCCGAGCCTCCCGAGGAGCGCCCCCAAGTCGGCGCCCTCGGCGAAGATCGCCGTCGTCGCCGAGGTCGCGGCGATCAGCACCGGGACGATGAGCGGCAGGAACACGATCGGCAGCAGCAGGTCGCGCGCCCGCGTGTTCATCGAGATGGTGGCGAGCAGTGTACCAAGCGTGCAGATACCCAGGTCGGCGAGAAGCAGCACCAGGATGAAGAGCCCGAGGTCCGGCAGGTAGCTGCGCTCGACGAAGAACAGGGTGAACACGGGCACCGAGACCGCCTGGATGATGAGCAGGAAGACGAGGTTGCCCGCCGCCTTGGCGAGAAAGATCGTCACGCGGTCGACGGGGCAGAGCAGCAGCCCGTCGAGGCACTGCTCGTCCTTCTCCTGGGCGAACGAGCGGTTCAGGCCGAGCAGGACGGCAAAGACGAACGTCACCCAGAGCATGCCGCCGGTGAGGGAGGTGAGGTCCGCCTCGTCGTCCACGCCGAAGGCGTAGTGGAAGATCACCAGGGCGAGCATGACGAAGAGGAACATGCTGACGAGCATCTCGCGCGTGCGCAGCTCGCGGATGAGGTCTTTGCGCAGGATCGCCAAGAACTGCCGCCCCATCAGAGCACCGACCCTTCCTGCACGTGCTCGCGGTACACAGCGTCGAAGGCGTCGCGCGCGACCCCGGCGCCGTGTTCCCAGACGATCTTGCCGCCGTCGAGGATCATCAGCCGCGTCGCCAGCTCCAGGCCCTTCTCGATGTGGTGTGTGACCATGACGAAGGTGTGCTCCTCGCGGATCTCGCCGAGCAGCCCGTCGAGGATGTCGACGGCCCGCGGGTCCAGGCCGGAGTGCGGCTCGTCGAGCAGCAACACGCGCGGGCGGTGCAGGATCGCGCGCGCGATCGCGAGCCGCTGCCGCATACCCTTGCTGAACGTGCGCACGACGTCGTAGCGGCGGTGCGCAAGCTCGACGCGGTCGAGCAGCTCCGTGATGCGCTCCTCGCGGTCGTCGAGACGGTACATATCGGCGTAGAAGCGCAGGTTCTCCTGCGCCGTGAGGTCGAGGTACAGCATCGGGCTGTGCGAGATGAGACCCACGGCCCGGCGCACCGGCATGGGGTCTTCACGGACGTCGTGACCGGCCACGCGGACGCTGCCCTTGCTCGGTGCGAGCAGCGTGGCGAGCACGCGCAGCGTCGTCGTCTTGCCGGCCCCGTTGGGCCCGAACATCACGAGAAAGCCGCCGCGCTCGAGCGTGAAGGACACGCCGCGCAGCACATCTCGCCGGCCAAACGTCTTGCGCAGGCCGTCGACCTCGATCTCGAGGGCGGCGCCGGCCGGCGGCACGCCGCCGGCGCCCGGGTTCGTCTCGGATGCGGAGCCGTCCATCGCGCCGGCCTCAGGCCGTGACCTCGCTCACGCCGCGTGCGGGCGGGGCGTCGTCGCCGGCCGCTTCTCCGGCCGGCGCCGCCTGCGGGCGCGACCGCGGCCACAGCGAGACGACGGCGCCGGCGCAGAGCAGGATCGAGCCGATCCACAGCCAGCGGATCAGCGGGAAGACGACCACGCGCAGCGCGATGGTCTCGGACGTCTCGTCGAACGGTTCGTCGGCGACCACGAAGACGTCCTCGAACAGGCGCCCCAGGATCACGGCCCGCACGGCGGCGCCGCTCATCTCGTACACGTCGGTGTGCGGCTCGACGGCGCCGATCTTCGTGCTGCCGCCCTCGAGAACGTCGAACGCCGCGTACGTCCGTCGCGACGACTGCGCCCCGGGTTCGGAACGCAGGCCGGCGAACTCGAGAAGATAACTGCCGTCGTCGGTCACCAGGGCCGAGTCGCCGGCGCCGGCCTTGGTGGACACCAGCGCCGTGCTCTCGGTCGCGTAGACCGTCGAGCCCAGCAGGCCGGCGACGACGAGTACCATGCCGAGGTGCGCCAGGTAGCCGGCGCTGCGCGTGCGGCTGCCCGTGAGGGCGCGGCCCATGCCGGCCGTCCAGGGCTTGCCCGGGCCGGCCGCCCGCCGCGCCGCGTTCACCACGAACTGCAGCACGGCGCCGAACGCGAACCCGCAGACCACGAGCCCGACGAGGCCCCACACCTTCGACTGGAACCCCAGCAGCAGCCACAGCGGCACCGAGAGGGCCGCCGTCACGACCGGCAGCACGAGAACGCGGCGGAGGTGCGCGCCCTCGGTCTTGCGCCACGAGAGCAGGGGGCAGACGACGATCAGCCCGAGGAAGAGCACGCCCAGCGGCCGGGCGAAGACGTCGTAGGTCTCGGGCCCGACCGTCCGGTCGAGCAGCAGCGGCACGAGCACGGTGGAGAAGGCGATCGCCGCCGCGAACAAGGTCAGCAGCAGCGCGGTGAGGTAGTACGCGAACTCGCGCGAGGCGACCGATTCGACGGACGACCCGCCGGCGAACCGCCGCCAGCGCCACGCCAGCAGACCGACGCTCACGAGGCCGCTGCCCACGAGCAGCGCCGACAGGATGACGACCAGGACCTCGTTCGTGCCGAAGGCGTGCACCGAGCTGATCAGACCGGTCCGGGTCGTCCACGTGGCCAGGATCACGAAGAAGAAGGTCAGGGCCGCGGCGCCGAGCGCCCAGCGCTTGAAGACGCCGCGCGTGCGATACAGGGTCATCGCGTGCAGCAGGGCGGTCGCCGTCAACCATGGCACGAGCGAGGTGTTCTCCACCGGGTCCCAGGCCCAGAAGCCGCCGAACGACAGCACCACGTAGGCCCACCACGCGCCGAGACCGATACCCAGCGAGAGGAACAGCCATCCGAAGACCGTCCATTTCTGCGAGCGCGTCACCCAGAGCCTGTCGGCACGGCCCGTCAGCAGGGCGGCGACGGCGAACGCGAAGGGGATGGTGAGGCCCACGTAGCCGACGAACAGCGCCGGCGGGTGCAGCACCATTCCCGGGTGCAGGAGGAGCGGGTTCATGCCGAAGGGTGTCGCGTCCGCCGCCGCCGCGACGAACGGGTTGGAGCCTTCGTCGAACAGCGTGATCGCGGCGAAGACGGCGGACACGGCGCACAGCACCATGACCGCCGCCCCGGTCAGGCGCTCCACGCGACCCAGGTCGCGAAGGGCGATCGCGCACGTGACGGCGGCCAGGAGCAGGAGCCAGAGGAGGAACGACCCTTCCTGACCCGCCCAGAACCCCGAGACGCGGTAGAACATCGAGAGACTCGCGTCCGAGTGCTCGGTCACGTAGGCGAAGCCGTAGTCCTGCCCGACGAACGCCGCGAGGAGCACCCCGCCGGCCACCGCGGCGGCGGCGAAGAGGGCGGCGGCGGCGTAGTAGCCGTGGCGCAGGAGGTCCTTGCGCTCCCACCGCACGCCGAGCGCCAGGAAGAGGACGCTTCCGAGGGAGAAGACGAGGGTGAGGGCGAGGGCCAGCCGCCCGACGACGATCATGCCGGCGCCCTCATTCCGCCGCTGCCGGAGCCGTCGGCGTCGTCCCCTTGCCTTCGTACTTTGACGGGCACTTCGTCTGCAGTTCGTCCGCGGCGATCAGGCCCGTCGCCGCCACGTATTCGCCCACCACGACCACGTCGACGCCGGCCTCGAACGTGGCGGGCATCTGCCCACTGTAGGCGACGTCGACGGTGTCGGATGCGCCGTGGAGGTCCTGGATCGTGAAGCGCACGCCGTCGTCGTCGCGCGCGATCGTCCCGTCGAGGACGCGACCGCCGACCTGGACGTTCTTGCCGTCGTAGTCGCCGGCGACGAGCTCCGCGACCTGCCGGTAGTACGCGCCCTGCTGGCTCACGACGTAGACGACACCCACCACGAAAGCGACGACGATGACCCCGGTGGCGATGAGGAGACGCGTACGTGCCTTCTTGTTCACCCGGATACCCCCGGACGTAGCGTTCGCGCGAAGGACAAGTGTAGCCCACGAAGCACAGAGGCGCCATTTTCACTATCTGGACGGTGACAAGGGTGACGTGAGACCGCCGGCTGGGCAGGAAAGCCAGCCTGCGCGGCGTAGCTAGGCCCATGCCGCTCGAACGCCGCCGCGACGCCAACGTCATCGCCGTCATCTTCGGTCACCTGCTCGGGCCGGAGGCCGACGCCGCGGAGGTCAGGCGCGTGCTCGAGGGCGCCCTCGAGCGGGCCAACCGGCTCTTCGCCCCGGCGCTCGGGGAGCCGTTTGCCGTCACCGGAGACGGCCGCCTCGACGGTGTGCTCGGCGATCCCGCGCAGACGCCGCTCTGCGTGAGCGTCCTGCGCGAATCACTCGCCCCTCGCCTGCTCCGCGTGGGCATCGGCGTGGGGACGGTCGAGCACCTGCGCGACCCGAGCAGCAAGGACGGCGACGCCTACTCGCTGGCGCGTGAAGCCCTGCAGCTCGCGGCGCGTGACGGCGGCCTGACGCGCTACGTCGGTACCGGCGACGCCGGCGACGTGCTGCTCGGCGCCCTCTGCCGTCTGGTCGACCCGCTCATCCGGGCACGGACGGCGAAGCAGTGGGAGGCCATCGCCGCGTACCGCGAGCTGGGGCACCAGAGAGAGGTCGCCGCGCGCCTGGGCGTCACCCGGCAGAGCGTCGGCGACCGCCTCGCGGCAGGACACCGCCGCGCGGTCGAAGAAGCCGATGCAGCGATCGCCACCTACCTCTCGTACCGGCGCCACCAGCGTTTCGGCTACTGAGTTTCCTGCGCGCCACGGACCGTCCTCTGCCTCGGCATCGCACGACGGGCCGTCCCCGACCTCGGCGTCGCGCCACGGGTGCGCGCCCTGACTACGAACGTCGAAAAAGGCGTCCGGCCAGCCCGTAGCGGCGTTCCAGGCGCCGACGGGCGGCGCGCCGCGAGCGGACGTTCTCGGCGACGCGGTCGAGGTGGATGGCGCGCGCCCGCGGCTCGTAGGTCACGGTCCAGCCCGCCTGCCGCAGCCGCAGGCAGAAGTCGGCGTCGCCGTAGAGAAGGAAGTAGCGCTCGTCCATGCCGCCCGCCTCGTCGAACGCCTCGCGCCGGACGAGCATGGCGGCGCCCGAGACCCAGTCGACGTCGGTGCGCACGGCGGGAGCGAGACGGGCGACGCGCTTCGGCCTGCGCCGCGGCCCCAGCAGCTTCGGCCGCGGCACGAGCTGTGTCCAAGCCGCACGCCAGCGCCGAAGGCGCGTCGGCGCGAACCCCGCCGACAGCTCGACCGTCCCGTCCGGGGCGACGAGACGGGGGCCGCAGCAGCCCACACGACGCTGCGTGTCGCTGATCGTCTCGTAGAGCCGTTCGAGCCCCCCGGGGCGGAGGCGCGCGTCGCCGTGCAGCACCAGAAGCAACTCTTGGCCGAGCCGCCGGGCGCCCTCGTTGACCGCCGCCCCGAACCCGGCCTCGAGCGGCAGCTCGAACAGCTCTACCGCGGGGAAGCGCTCCGCCACGGTCTGGCGTGTGCGGTCCTTCGAGCCGAGGTCCGCGACGACGACCTGAGCGATCCTGCCCGCCAAGCCCCGGATCGTCGGCGCGATGTGATCGGCGTCGTTGAAGGTGACGACGACGGCGCCGATCGTGCGCCGCGTCGAAGGCAAGGGCTCCGGCTCCGGCCGTTCACCGAGGCGCCGGCGCGCCTCGGCCTCTTCCCCGAGCCGCTCCTCACGCTCGGGCGGCCGAGGGTTCACGACGCGGGTGTGGCGGGTGCCTCCGCGTCCAGGCTCTCAGCCGTCCCGTCTCCGGCCGGTGGCGCGGGCGTCGCGCAATCCCCGCCCAGGTCGAGCAGCTTCTCGATCGCATGCGGCAAGGCCGGCGCGACCATGGCGAACTGCTCTTGGCAGGCTCGCGGACTGCCGGGCATGTTGATGATGAGCGTCCGCCCGCGCAGCCCGCTGACCGCGCGCGAGAGCATCGCATGGGGGGTCTTGGCGAGCGAGCCGGCGCGCATGGCTTCGGCGAAGCCCGGCGCCGGCCGGTCGATCACGTCGAGCGTCGCCTCGGGTGTAACGTCGCGCGTGGTGAAGCCCGTCCCGCCGGTCGTCAAGACGAGGTTGGCTCCAGTCTCGTCGGCCAGCCTGACGAGGGCGGTGGTGATCTGGTCGCGCTCGTCGGGCACGACGGCGCGCGCCACGACCGCCGCCCCCATCTCCTCGAGCAACCCGGCGAGCGCGGCGCCGCTCTCGTCCTCGCGCTCGCCGCGCGAGCCCTTGTCCGAGACGGTGAGGACGGCGCCGCGGATCAGCGAGCGCTTCTCGAGCGTGATCGCGTCGCCGGGCCGCACATCGCCGCCTTCCAACACGCGCACGAAGATCCCCTCGCGCGGCATGACGCAGTCGCCGGCCTGCTGGTAGATCACGCAGCGGTCGTGACACACCTTGCCGATCTGCGTCACCTCGAGGAGTGCTTCACCCATCCGCAGCTGCGTCCCCACCGGGAGCTGATGGACGACGATGCCCTCCGTCGTGACGTTCTCGCCGAAGGCGCCCGGACCGACCTCCAACCCCTGTGCGCGCATCGTCGCGACGCTCTCGTCGGCCAGGAGGCTCACCTGCCGGTGCCACGGGCCCGCGTGCGCGTCGCCCTCGACCCCGTGCTCGGCGATCAGGGTCACCGACCTCTGCGGCGTCTTCTGCACGCCCTTGTCTTCGGCGACGTTGACGCTCACGACGCGCCCGTCCGGCTTGCCGTGACTCACGCGGTCCCCTTGGTCTCGTCCGCCGCCGTGTCTCCGCCCGCCTCGCCCTCGCGCCGCCACTCGCCGCTGCGCCCGCCGCTCTTCTGCAGCAGTCGCACCGCGACGATCTCCATGCCTCGATCGACCGCCTTGCACATGTCGTAGACCGTCAGCGCAGCCACCGACGCGGCGACGAGCGCCTCCATCTCCACGCCGGTACGCCCGCGCAGCCGCGCCTCGGTCACGACGCGCAGGCCCGGCAGCTCGGGCGCGGCGTGGACCTCGACCTCGACGGTGCTCAGGTTCAGCGGGTGGCAGAGCGGGATCAGCTCGTGGGTGCGCTTGGCCGCCATGATGCCGGCGAGGCGCGCCGCGGCCACGACGTCGCCCTTGGGCACCGACTCGTCCTGGATGAGCGCCAGCGTCTCGGGAGCCATCCGCACGAGCGCTTCGGCACGCGCCCGGCGCTCCGTCTCGTCCTTGCCGCCGACGTCGACCATGCGCGCGCGCCCGCGCTCGTCGATGTGCGTCAGGTCGCTCATGGCCGGCTTCCGTTCCGCGTCATGGCGCTCAGCCTCCGATCTGTGACATCGCGCGGTGGTTGGCAAGGCGCTCGCTGCAGCGGTCGTAGGTCTTGGCGGAGACCGCCGCCTCGAGCGCCCTGCGCAGCTCGTCGGGCCGCGCGATCAGGTGGCGCACCGGCGTCTCCTCGCCCGAGAAGAGGCAGGTCCGCAGGCGTCCGTCGGCGGTCAGGCGCAGCCGGTTGCAGCTCTCGCAGAAGTGCTCGGACACGCCGGCGATGAAGCCGATGGTGCCCGGCGCACCGGGCACCGCCCAATAGCGCGCCGGTCCGTGGCCGTACGGCCCGTCGACCGGCTCGAGCACGTGCCGCGCGCGCAGCGACTCCAGGACATGGGGGGCCGGCACCATGCGGCCGTCGACGACGAGCCGCCGGTCGAGAGGCATGAACTCGATGAAGCGCACGTGAACGGCGCGCTCACGTGTCAGCGCGACGAAGGCGTCCAGCTCGTCCTCGACACCCTCGAGCAACAGGACGTTGAGCTTGACCGGATCGAAGCCGACCGCGAACGCCGCGTCCAGCCCGGCGAGCGCGTCGCGGAGCCTGCCGCCCCGGCTGACCGCGGCATACCGCCCGGGCTCGAGGCTGTCGATGCTGACGTTCACGCGCCGCAGCCCGTTACGACGCAAGTCGTCGGCGTAGCGGGGGAGCAGCAGACCGTTCGTCGTCAGCGAGATGTCGGCGACGCCCTCAGTCTGCGCCAGCATCCCGACGAAGCCGGCGCACCCGTGGCGGACGAGCGGCTCCCCGCCGGTGATGCGCACCTTGCTGATACCGCACTGCGCGGCGACCCGCGCGAACGCGACCAGCTCCTCGTACGAGAGGATGTCGTCGTGCGTCCGCGGCGGCACACCCTCGGGCGGCATGCAGTACGTGCACCGCAGGTTGCAGCGGTCGGTGATGGACAGGCGCAGGTAATCGACACGGCCTGCGCGCACGGGCGTCTCGCTCATGCCCGAAGTGTAGTCCAGGACGGCGTGCGCGGCGAAACCGGGGGCGGCGGCGCCCGTCGCGGCGCCGCCCGTCGCTCTGCCGCGGCGGCGTCTACTTGTCGACGAGCACCTCGGTCGCCTTGATGACCGCCCTGACCTCGTCGCCCGCCTTGAGCCCGAGGTTCTCGGCGGCGTGGCGCGTGATCGCGGCCACCACGTCGTGACCGCCGATGTCGATGACGACCTCGGCCATCACGGTAGCGAGGACCACGCTCTTGACGGTGCCGGGAATCTGGTTGCGTGCGCTCAGCGCCATGTCGGCCTCCTCAGGCTCGTCGTCGCCGGGCAGCGACGACTCCATGTACCGGCTCACACGTACCCCGTGCGGGGGTCGCTAAACGGCAGTGTCGCGCATCTCCGCCTCGGCGGGTATGCTAAAGAACGCCTTAGGGCGACGCCCGCGCATACGCCGCAGCAGGTGGGAGGAGGTGCCCACGGGGTGGCCACGATCCGTCGCACAGCGTACATCGCCCTCTTTGTCGGCTGCGCCCTCCTGTTCGCGGTCGCCCCGGCCTCGGCCGCCACGGGCACGTACGTCGAGGGCGTCGCCGGCGCGCCGTTCTCGCTCCCCTTGCAGAACCTCGGACCCGGCATGACCATCGACCCCGGGGATGGCGATGCCGCCCTCGTGCTCCACCTCGACGGGTTGCCCGGCGGCATCACGACCGCGGCGACCTCGACCGCGATCTCCGGAGCGTTCGTCCTCGACGGGGCGCCCGCCGACAAGGTCAGCTTCCTGACCTTCCGCATCCACATGGACTACGGCACCCCTTCGGTGGTGAGCCCCGTCGTGCGCTTCACCTCCAAGGCGAAGGGCACCTTCAGCGGCCAGGCCCAAGGCCATCAGAACCTCGCCACGGGGGAGTGGCTCTTCCAGGTCGGCAGGCGCAACGACGGCGAGTACCCCGGCGGCGGCCTGCTCAGGTACAAGCTCGCCTTCACCCTGCCCAACGCGGGCGCGTCCGGGACGATCACGGTCTACGACTTCGCCCTGGACTACGGCGAGTACGTCGAGCCACCCGACGACGGCGACGGGGACGACGGCGCGGGCGGCGGGACCGGCGGCCCGGAGAAGGACGGTCCCAGCAAGGGCTCGCCGAGCGGGGTCGCCTACATGGGTGGCTCGGGCGCCGGCGCCGGCGGCACGGGCAGCGGCTCGGGGACCGGCGGCGGCACCGGGAGCGGCTCCGGCACCGCCGGCGGCGGCTCCGCCATCCCCACCGGCGTGGGCTCCGTCGACACCGATGCGACGGTCGCCGCATCCCCGGCCGTGCCGGCGGTGGTCGCCGACGACACCGTCACCGGCTTCCCGCTGCGCCTGGCGGACGTGCTCGCGGGCGACGGCGGGAGCGCTGCCGGCGAGTCGGCCGGGGGGAGCGGCGGCGCGGCGGCGGCCTCCTCGGGCGGCGGGAGCGGGGGCGGCCGCGACTTGACGTGGTCGGACCTTCTGTGGGTGGCGGCGGCGCTCGCCATCGGGGCTCCGTTCGTGAGCGCCGCGATCGACCGGCGCCGCGCGCTCAGGCGGCTGCACGCGCTCGTCGACGAGACCCCCGACGGGCCGGCGCCGCGCGCTACTGCACCAGCCTGAGATCCCGCGGCCGCGCGATGCGCACCGAGACGACGCCGTCGCTCTCGACGATCGTCCCCGTCGCGCGCACGAGCATCCCGTCGAACAAGTCGCGCAGCGGCGCCTCGAAGCGCGTGGCAAGCTTGTCCGGGACGATGACGGCGACACGCTCCGGATCTGAAGGCGGCAGCCCGATGCTGACCTCGGTGTACCCGTCGCGCCGCTTCACACCGGCGACGACGCCCTCGACGCGCAGACGCTGACCGATGCTGTCCACGGCTTCGCCCCAGCTGATCGTGTCAAGCCCCTCACCGGGGCCGGCGGACATGACGGCGTCGTCCGGCCGTGCCGTCGGCTCCGCCGGTTCGTCCAGGGCGCTGCAGCCCGCCAGGGCGCCCAGGACGACGATGCCCAGGACGACGGCGACCAGCGCCACGGCCGTCCGCTCGCGTGCGCTCCACTCGCTCATGGCGACAGTCTCACTCTCCTCATCTTCACGGTGACGGCTCGCGGCCGTCGTTGACGTACTCCGCGACGGCGGGCGTCGCCGGGTGGGTCAGGACCTCGGCGTACGTCCCGTCCTGCACCACTCTTCCCTGCTCGAGGAACGTGACGCGGTCCGCCATGTTCCTCGCCTCGGTCGTGTCGTGCGTCACCCACAGCACGGCCGTGGAGAGCTGGGAGAAGATGCGCTGCAGGTCGGCGGCGAGGGCGCGGCGCGTCGGCGGGTCGAGCGACGCCATGGGCTCGTCGAGAAAGAGCACGGCCGGGTCGGTGGCCAGCGCCCGCGCCACGCTCACGCGTTGCGCCTCGCCTCCCGACAGGCCAGAACGGCGACGCTCGGCGAGGTGCGCGATGCCAAGCAGCTCCAGCGCCCTGTCCGTGCGCACGCGCAGCTCGTCGCCGTGGACGCCGTGCACGCGCAGCCCGCTCTCGACGTTGCCGCGCACCGTCGTCGCGAGCAGGTAGGCCTGCTGGAAGACCGCCGCCGTCCGGCGGCGAAGCCGCCGCCGGTCGCGGTTCGAGCGCACCGGCCGGCCGTCGAACTCGATCGCCCCCGAGGCGCGCTCCAGGCCGTTGAGCGCGCGCAGCAGGGTCGTCTTGCCGGCGCCGTTGGGACCAAGCAGGACGTGGACCTCCCCGCGCGCAAGCGCGAACCGGGCCACGTCGACGACGACGCGGTCGCCCTTGCGCACGACGAGGTCCGTCGCCGCGATGATGGGCCCGTCCGTCGGCTCGCCTTCCGCGCCCATCAGTCGCGCCTGCCCCGCTGCTGGATGATCGTCATGGCGTAGTTCGTCGAGAAGCTCAGGATGATCAGGACGACGCCGAGCGCGATCGCGTTCGAGAACTCGCCCATGCCCACGTACTCCATGATCCCCGTGGTCAGGACCTGGGTCTCGCCCCTGATGTTACCGCCCACCATGTTGACCGCCCCGACCTCCGAGATGATGCCACCGAAGGCGGCCATGACCGCCGCCAGCAGCGGCACCTTGATCTCGCGCAGAAGGAGCAGGAACAGCCTGAAGCGGCCGGCGCCCAGCGAGAGGATCTGCAGGCGAAAGCCGGGGTCGAGTTGCTGCAGGGCCGCCAGCGAGAGCCCCGCGATGATCGGCGTGGCGATGAACACCTGGGCGACGACCATGCCGGTGTTCGTGTACATCAGGCCGAGCGACCCCAAGGGGCCGCTGCGCCACAGGAAGAGCGCGACGACGAGGCCGACGACGACCGGCGGCACGCCCATGCCCGTGTTCACGGCGGCGACCACGAGCCGGCGGGCCGGGAACCGGTTGATCGCCACCGCCATGCCCAGCGGGACGCCGAGGAGCAAGGAGATGGCGAGCGCCGAGGCGGCGACCCGGAGCGAGCGCAGGGCGATCTCGAAGGTGGTCGGGTCGCCGCTGAAGAGCAGCCGGAACGCCTCGGCGATGCCTCGGATGATGTAGTCCAGTTCAGGCTCCCAGGGTCGTGCGGCGTCCGAACAAGTATATGCAGCGGGGGCGGCGGAGTTCGGGACCTCCGCCGCCCCCGTGCGGCTCAGCCCTCCGGCGGAGGGCCGTCATGGCCGGGAAGGTGTTTAGGGTGCCGGTGAGGGCGCCGGCGCGTCCGGCAGCACCGAGCTCGAGACGGCGTACGAGTTCGGGTAGAACATCGTGACGCCCAGCATCTTGTAGTTGGCGATCGCTCTCTGGCCGTTCCGGCTCACGAGCCACTCGGCGAGGAACTCGGCGCCCGTCGTGTTGACGTCCGGATGGTCGGTCTGGTTCACGAGCAGGACCGAGTACTGGTTCTTGAGGTCTTTGCGCGTCGTGAGCAGGCGGTAGAGCGGCGGCGAGAGGTTGGCGCTCTTCTTGTTCTTGAGCCACGTCGCCACGTCGGTCAGCGTGTAGGCCTTCTTCTCGGCGGCGTACATGAGCGTGTTCAGCATGCCGGAGCCCGTGGCCGCGTACCACTTCGGCGCGTTGGCCGGGTCGATCGTCACGCCGGCCTTCTTCCAGAGCTCCATCTCCTTCATGTTGGTGCCGGAGTTGTCGCCCCGCGAGACGAACGCCACGCGACCTTCGGGCAGGGTCTTGCCCCAGGCAGCGATGCGCTTGAACGCCTGGGCAGCGGAGGTCGCCGTCTTCACGCGCGCCGGGTCGACCTTCTTGGCGTTCCGCCGGCCGACGACGGTGAAGTAGTTGTACGAGAAGGGCAGGCGCATGGTGAAGTGACCCTGGGCGAGCAGCTCCTTCTCGGCGGCCGGCGCGTGCGCGACCACCACGTCGGCGTTGCCGTCACGGCCCAAAGCGAGCGCCGCGCCGGAGCCGACCGACACCCATTGGAGGTCGATGCCCGGGAAGCGGGCCTCGTAGGTAGGCTCGACCAGGTCCTTCAGCAGGCCCGTGTCGTTCACGCTCGTCGTGGTCGCCAGGCGCACGACCGTCGGGTCCACGGCCGCCTTGAGCCCGTCCTCATCGCCCCAGGCGCGGGTCACGCCGGCGAACAGGGTCGCTGCGACGACCAGAGCCAGCGCGACGAGCGCCCAGCGCGCCCAGGTCCGTCTTGGTGTCTTCTTCCTCATGCTTCCTCCATCTGCCGGTGACGACGGCGAGTGGGCGCCGCGAACGACCGCCTCACACGCCCGAGCTTCGAGGACCTGATTCTAAGGAAGTCCTTAGCGTGATGACAAGTCCCGTGCCGATGAACGGCGCGGGCGGTCTTGGCCAAAGGTGCCTGCCCGGCAGACGCGGCCCGACGCGAAAAGGGGCGGCGGGCCCGAAGGCCCGCCGCCCGGTGTGCTCTTCTTGGGTGCGGCGCGCAGGCGCACCGCGTGCGGGACGCCTAGCGCGCCGCACCACCTAAGTCAGTCACGTGTCGTCTACCTCCTTTCGTCGCGGCCTCCGGTCGCGGCGCGCTTTGTCCGCACGCGTTGACCGCCGACAGCTCATAGCTTCGCGCCGCCGAAGCGACTTCGCAACCCTGTTCGACGCCGGTCCGCGTTCTCCGCCCCGCTCAGGGTCCCAGCGGCTCGCGGCTGCAGGCGTCGCTCGGCGCCCCGCCCGTCTGCCAGTCCATCTCGCGGATGGCGACCATCTTCATCTCGGTCATCTCGCGGATCGCGAAGCGCACGCCCTCGCGCCCGATGCCCGACCCCTTGATGCCGCCGTACGGCATGTGGTCGACGCGGAAAGTCGGCACCTCGTTGATCATCACGCCGCCGACCTCGAGCCGTCGCGCCGCGTAGAGCGCCTTGTTGAGGTCGCTGGTAAACACGCCGGCCTGTAGGCCCATCTCGCTGTCGTTCGAGATGTCGATGGCCTCGCACAGGTCACGCGCCTTGAGGATGCTGAGGACCGGGCCGAACACCTCGCGCGCGCAGACCTTCATGTCGCGCGTCACGTCGGTGAGGACGGTCGGGCGCAGGTGTCCATGCTCGGTCACGCCACCCGTGGCGAGCTTGGCGCCCTGGTCCACCGCCTCCTGGATCCAGCCCTTGACGCGCTCCACCTCGGCCGGGCTGATCAGGGAGGACACGTCGGTCGTCTCGTCGAGCGGGTCCCCCACCGTGAGTGCCTCGACAGCCGGGACCAACGTGGCCATGAACTCGTCGTAGACCTTCTCGTGGACGACGACGCGCTGCACGCTGATGCAGACCTGACCGGAGTTGGCGAAGCCTCCGGCGACGATGCGCTGCACAGCGAGCTCGAGGTTGGCGTCCTCGTCGACGATGGTCGCCGAGTTGTTGCCCAGCTCGAGGGTGACCATCTTCATGCCGGCGTCGGAGGCGATCTGCCGCCCGACAGGTGGGCTGCCGGTGAAGCTCACCATATTGACGCGCTCGTCCATGACGAGCTTGTTGCCCAGGGTGCCGCCCGGTCCGACGACGACCTGCAGGCAGTCGTCGGGCAACCCGGCCTCGCGCAGCAGTTCGGCCAGCCGCAGGGCGGTGACGGGCGTCGTCGAGGCGGGCTTCAGGACGACGACGTTGCCGGCCGCAAGCGCCGGAGCGACCTTGTGGGCGACCAGGTTGAGCGGGAAGTTGAACGGGCTGATGGCGAGGACGACGCCGCGCGGCTCGCGGAAGGTCCAGCCGAAGCGATGCTCGCCGCCCGAGTCGGCGTCCATCTCGATGATCTCACCGCCCGTGCGCTTGGCCTCCTCGCTCGCCCAGCGGAAGGTCGAGGCGCCGCGCTTGGCCTCGACGCGCGCGTCCTTGAGCGGCTTGCCGCCCTCGGCAGCGATGATGCGCGCGAGCTGCTCGGCGTTCTCCTCGATCAGGTGCGAGGCGCGCTCGAGGATCTGGGCGCGCTTCCAGGCCGGGGTCCGGCGGTAGAAGCCGAACGCGGTCCGCGCGCGATCGAGCACGGCGTCGGCCTCGTCGGGCGTGGTCGTCGGCAGGGTCGCGATCTCGGCGCCGTCCCACGGGCTGTGCACGGTCATGGCCTCGCCGCTGCCGACCGGGCCGCGGACCACCAGGCCCGGGACCACCCGTTCGGCGACGCGGACCTCGGACGTCGGGAGCGTCATTCGGGTCACCTCCGCGATCGGATGCATGAGGCACGCGCCTGCGCCTGACGGCGGCGGGCGCGCGCGGTGAGCGGTCAGTACCCGAAAACGGCGACGCGCTCACCAGCGGCGGCGGGGCGGGGCCCGCCCGCC
>DDYF01000032.1 GCA_002347645.1 Thermoleophilia bacterium UBA2241
GTCTGTCAGAGCGGGGCAACCCCATAGAGCCGCCCCTGCAGCACGAGGTTCTCCGACCCCGTCGCCGCCTGGAACACCCCCGACTTCTGACCCACGGCGCCGATCACGCGTCGCACCCTCGCGGGCTGACGCGCCACATCGAGCCCTGCGACTCGCGCCTCGCCCGAGTCCGCCGTCGAGAGAGTCGTCAGGATCTTCACTGCCGTCGACTTGCCGGCGCCGTTGGGCCCAAGCAGACCGAACACCGTACCCGGTTCCACGCGCAGGCTGACGCCCTGCAGCGCGCGCACGTCACCGCGGTAGGTCTTCACGAGTTCGTTTGCTTCGATCGCGTTGTCCATCGTCGTTCCTTCCTGCTTTGCCGCCGGCACACGCGTGCGCACGGCCCCCGGAGGGTGACCTCGCCGCCTGATCGCGGACCTCTGCGCCCGCGCCGCGTGCGCGTACTCCTCAGGGTTCCCGCTACAGGGTTCCCGCTACGCGCAGTCCTGAGCATCCACGAGCGTGTCGGTGACGGGGGCCTGCCGCGCCGCCCGAAAGACCCAATCCGAGATTCGATGCAGTTTAGACGTATTACCTTTCGATTGTCAAACTATTGTCCTGTGGTACAATGTCGTCGGCGTAAGGGCTGAGCCGATCGGGCTCGTCCGGGCAGGAGGAGAACCGTCATGGCGGACGACGAGCGGGCGACGAAGCCACCGGTGGAAGCGTCGCACGGAGACGGGAGCGGCGCCGGCGAGACTCCAGAGGCTCGGGGCGCGACGGCCGCAGGCAAATCGCGCCTTATCGACGAGGTGAACCGCGAGCTCGCTGCCTTTCGCGAGGCCGCGGACCGGCTGGACGAAGCGGTGGCCCGGCAGTTCGGCCTGAACCGCACCGACCTGCGCTGCATCGGCATCGTCTACCGCAGCGGCAGGCTCACCGCCGGCGAGCTGGCCGACGAGAGCGGCCTCTCCCCCGGCGCGATCACCACGGCACTCGACCGCATCGAGCGCGCCGGCTACGCGAACCGCGTCGCCGACCCGCAGGACCGCCGGCGCGTCGTCGTCGTCTCGACCCAGGCCACGCGCGAGCTCGGCGCCCGCCTGTACGGCGAAGTCGAGGTCAGCGGTAACGCGCTGCTGCAAGACCGCAGCGTCTCCGAGTTGGGGCTCATCCGCGACTACCTGGGCGCCACCCGCGCCGTGTACGAACGTCAAGCAGCTCACCTCTCGGCGCCCGCGTCCGGCGACGACGCTCCCGCCGTGCCCGGCTCGCCCGGCGTGCCCGAAGCATCGGCGCCGCTGGGCGACACCTCCGAAGGGCGGCTGGAGTTCACGAGGGGCGCGTCCAAGGTCGTCGTGAGCGGCGGCGCCGCTCCGGGCGAGCTCTACCACGCCCACTTCGAGGGTCCGCCGCCCGAGGTCTCCGTCCACGGCGGCGCCATCGTCATGCAGCGCCGCCGCGCCTTCCTCCCCTTCGACTGGAGGCAGCAGTCGTCCGAGGTGCAGCTCAACACGTCGATCCCGTGGACGATCGTGCTCAAGGGTGGCATGTACCAGTTCACGGCGGACCTGCGAGGCCTGCGCCTGTCGGGCCTCGAGGTGGGCGGCGGCGCCAGCGACATCGAGGTGTGGCTGCCGGCGCCCGTCGGTGTGGTCCCGGTCAGGCTGTCCGGCGGCGCCAGCAAGGTGGTCGTCCACCGGCCTCGTGGCGTGCCGCTGCGCGCCGCCATGAGCGGCGGCGCCAGTCATCTTGTCTTCGACGGTCAGTCCGTCATCGACCTCGGTGGCCGCAACATCCTCGAGTCCTCCGGGTACGAGGCCCACGACGATCGCTACGAGCTCCGCTTCTCGGGCGGCGCCAGCCAGCTGACCATCGACGCCGTGTGACCGTCTGCGAGCGCGCCCTTCGTGCGGCTCGCGCACCGGTTCCCGCGTTCTCTGACGCCTCTCCTGTCACGAGATCGTTCCTCGATGTATGAATGGGTCAGAGGACCAAGCGACGGCGCAGGGTGGAGGCGCGGACTTGTCCGGAGGGCACGACACGAGCGAACGACGTGACGAGGATCTGCTGCTGGCATCGGTCGTCGATCGCGCCGCGTTCGTCGCCTTCTACCACCGGCACGCTCACGGCCTGCTCGCCTACTTCGCCCGTCGCACGCTCGATGCGCAAACCGCGGCCGACCTGACGGCCGAGACGGTCGCCGACGCCTTCGCGGGCAGAGCCCGCTACAGAGACCACGGCGACGGCTCGGCCGCCGCCTGGCTCTACACGATCGCGCGCCGCAAGCTCGACCGCTTCATCCGCAGGCGGACGGTCGAGCGCACGGCGCGGGAGCGGCTCGGGCTGGAGCGCCTCGTGCTCGACGACGACGAGGTCGAACGGGTCGAGGCGCTGATCGACTTCGCGGAGATCGGGCGCGCCGTCGCCGGCGCGCTTGCCGCGCTCAACCCCGACCAGCGCGACGCCGTGCGGCTCCGCGTGCTCGAAGGCGAGTCGTACGCCCAAGTCGCGCGCGAGCTCGGCTGCTCGGAGGAGACGGCGCGAGCGCGCGTGAGTCGCGCCCTGCGACGACTCGCGCGCGAGCTCGGCACCGAGGCGCCGGCTTGATGGCGGGCGCTCGGCCGAGTTCGCGCGAGTGCATCTCGGTCTGGCCTTGCTACCCAAGAGGCGCGACGGCCGAAAGCAAGAGGTGAGGACATGACCATCGCTTCAGACATCGGATTCCTCGAGAACTTGGGCCGACAGATCGAGGCCATCGACGAACGCCCGCTCGTACGGGCCCGGCGGCGCCGGCGCCTCCTGACGATCGCGGCGGCAACGCTGGCCATCGGCATCGCCGTCCTCGGCGCAATTGGCGGCTGGAGCCGCTGGATCGCCGATCGCCCGAGCGAGGCCGGCGTCGCGTCGGGCGGTAGCGGCCAGTCCGTTTGGGAGCCGTTCCCCATCACGTCGCCCGCGGCCCCAGGCTCACGGCACGCCATCGGCGGCCCGGCCAACATCCCCGACGTCCCCGTGCTCACGGGCATCACCGCTGACCCGTCGGGCCGCGTCTGGCTCACGGGCCGCACCGGCGTGAACGACATCGATTCCACGGGCTGGGTCGCTTACCTCGAAGGCGGCGCCTGGCACACCCTGCCCCTGTCTGAGAACGTGGCCGGCCGCATCTTCGCCCCGGTGTCGCCCGCCGACGTCTGGTTCGCCGTGGACGGCGGGTTCACGCACTGGGACGGAGCGACCACGACCACGACGTCGGTCCCCTTCCTCGACGGCGACGTCGGCTGGCCCACCGAGATGACGGCCACGACGAGCGACGACGTCTGGGCCGTCGGCCATCGCCAGGGTGACCTGTACAAGTCCCCGGGCGACGGACCGGGCGAGCACACCGTCGGCTATCTCCCCGTGGCGATGCACTGGGACGGCTCGACGTGGGCCGACCCTCGGGTCCCCGAGTACCCCGGCCGCAGCTCCGAGCTCGTCGCCGTGTCGGCGAGGGGTGGCGAAGTCTGGGCCGTCGGGAGCTACGAAGTGAAACTCGGCGAGCGCGAGCAGTCGGGAGGCGGGCTGCCGATGGAGGTCCTTCGGCAAGGGCCGATCGTCGTCCGCTGGATCGGCGAGGGCTGGGAAGCGGTCGGCACAGCCGGCCTCGGCGCGGACGACCTCAGCCTCTGGGACGTCAAGGTGCTCGGCACGGACGACGCGTGGGTGCTGGGTGGGGAGCAGCTCGGCGGCACCCGGTCCGCCCAGGTGATCGCCCACTGGGACGGCGCCGGCTGGACGCGCATCCCCAGCCCGGATGGGGTGCGCAAGAACGACGACCACCCCACCTACAGAAGCCTGTCGGTCACCAGCGACACCGACCTCTGGCTCGCCGGCGACGGGCGGAACGGAAGCGGTGACGCCGAGATGGCGCACTGGGACGGCGCGACGTGGCGCATCTTCCCCATGACCGAGGTCGAGTTGGAGACGGAGCGCGGAAGCAGCTCTCTCTCCTCGGCTATGGCTGACGTCGTCGCGCTGAGCCCGACCGACGTCTGGTTCAACCCCGGCTTCACCAGCTTCTCGACCGACGACCCTGCGTCCGCCGCCGCGCCGTTGGCGCACTGGGACGGCGCGATCTGGAGCCTGATCGCGACGCCGGACCCATCGGTCGTAGCCGACTGATCCCGCCCCTCCGACGTCCTCAGCGCTTCGAGCGGGTTTCCGGCGCCCCGGGTGGGCAACGTGAACGCCATGGAGATGGAGAGCGTTCCCGCCGACTGGGAGGCGGACGAGGTCGGCGTTGCCCTCATCGCCGATGAGGGTGCGACGCCGGCGCGACGGGGACGGCCGTCCTTCTCGACGCGAACCCCGATCTGGAGGGCGCCGGCTCCTTCGCGATGATCGCGGACATCGAGGGAAACGCCGTTGTGCAGACCCAGGCGACGAAGGTCACCGGCACCGCCGCGCATCCCGTTGCCCCGCGTGGCAACGGCAACGACGAGCATGCTGCCATCCGTCGGGCTCCAGCCACTAAACTGCGAACGAGCGCCCGGCCCCCGGGGTGCGAGCCGTCGCCGGCGACTGCCCCCGGCATGGGGCCGGGCCTCCGAACCTATCCGTCACACGAGGAGGTCGGGTATGAAACGGCTCGTCGGGTTCGTCTGTCTGGCGGGGCTCGCGCTCCTGATCATCGGGACCGGCGTGGCCTCGGCCGCCTGCACCACGATCATCGTCGGCAAGGACCTGACCAAGGACGGCTCGGTCCTCATCGCGCACAACGAGGAGCTCGGCGACGACTCGTGCCAACACTACGCGGTCTATCCGGCGCGCGAGGGCGGGGACTATGCCCTCTACTCGGGGGGCACGGTCGCCGAGCCCGCGACGACCAACGCCTACCTCACGTCGCAGGTCTTCAGCAAGGACTACATCCCGGGCGACGTGACGGCCGGCATCAACGAGCACCAGGTCGCCATCTTCAACAACATGGCCTACAGCCGCTGGTACCCGGACGACCCCTGGGAGGTCTTCCCCGGCGGCGTCATCTGGACGGAGTTCAATCAGCTCGCCCTGCAGGCGGCGACCTCGGCGCGCGAGGCGGTCCAGATCATGGGCTACCTGTCTGAGACGCACCAGCTCAGCGCCGACCCGGGCACCATGTTCGGCATCGCCGACCCAGACGAGGGCTGGTGGATCGAGATCGCCCGCGGCGGTCGGTGGGCCGCCGTGCGCGTCGCGGACGACGAGTCGAGCATGCGCGCCAACTGCTTCCGCATCGGCGAGATCGACTTCGACGACCACGAGAACTTCATGTCCTCGGCGGATCTCGTCGACTACGCAGTGGCCATGGGCTGGTACGACCCCGCCGCGGGCCCGTTCGAGTTCGCCTCCGTCTACGGTTCGGCGGCGAGCCTCGCGAACCCGTACAACACGCTGCGTCACGAGATGGTGCAATGGGCGCTCGACATGAGCGGCCCGCGAATCGAGAAGCGCGACCTCATGCGCATCCTGCGCTGGCACTACGAGGGCACCGAGTACGACCACAGCGACGGGTACGCGACGTCGCCCCACGCGACCGACGTGCGCACGTGCTGCCGCACGACCACCGAGGTCAGCGTCGTCGCACAGCTCCGCGACTGGATGCCGGCGCCCATCGGCGGCGTGATGTGGATGAGCCTCAAGACGCCGTGCAGCAGCGTCTACATCCCGTGGTACATGGGCGTCACGAAGGTGCCCAAGGCGTTCACCATCGGCACGGAGCAGCCGACGCCGGGTTCCGCCTACTGGGCCTTCCGCGACCTCGTCCACATGGTGGATGAGGACTACGCCGAAGCCCACGGCGTGGTGCAGCACCGCTGGCGCATCTTCGAGCGTCAGCTGTTCAAGAAGCAGCGGACGGTGGAGCGTCATGCGCTCGCCCTCTACGAGCGCAGCCCCAAGAAGGCGCTCGCCTACCTGACCCGCTACTCCGGCATCCAGGGCAAGCGCTCGATGAACCTCGCCCTGGGCTTGCAGCTGCGTGTGGCGGCACTGGGCGACTGAGAGCACGAGGCGACTGACAGCATGCTGTCTGCATGGACGCCCGCGCGCATGAGTCGCCGCCGGCCGTAAGATCGACGAGGGCGGGGCGGCGCCGCGATGCGGCGCCGCCCCGCCCTCGTCTCACCAGAGCGCGGCGGCGCTCGGCCCCAGCTGCTCCTCGACCTCGCTTCGATACGCGGCGACGGCCTGTCGCGTGATGGGGCCGGGCGGGTCGCGGAACACGCGCTCCTCGATGACCGCGACCGCCTGCACCTCACGCGCCGTTCCCGCCAGGAACGCCTCGCTCGCCCCGAGCGCGTCCTCAGTCCTGCACGTGCGCTCGGACACGTCGAGACGTTTCATCACGATCCTGCGGGTGATCGAGTCGAGGATGCCGTCGGCGAGCGGCGGCGTGCACAGGTCGGCCTGTGGAGTGACCCAGAAGAACGCCGCCTGCTGGACCTCCATCACGTTGCCCTCGGGTGTCGTGAGCAGCGCCTCCCCGAACCCTCGCTCCTCGGCGAGGCGCTTGGCCAGCATGTTGCCCGCGTACGAGAGGGACTTGGCGCCGAGCAGCAGGCGCCGCGGCGTGTCGACGACCAGAGCGAGACGTGCCGAAGGCCAGTCGAGGAAGGGCTCCAGGATCACGATACGCCGCCCGCCGCGCGTGAGGACGATGCGCATGTCCGTGAAGACCGGGCCGGCGCTCGCGAGCAGCGCCGCGATGTCCGTCTCGAGCAGCGCGCGGGGGAACGGAAGGCGGATGGTGGCGCACGTCCTCGCCATGCGGTCGAGGTGCTCGACCAGAGTGAAGGGCCGGCCCGCGTAGCAGCGTACGAACTCGAAGGCCCCGTCGCCGCGAAGCAGGCCGTCGTCGTACAGGGGTATCGTGGCCTGCCGAGCGTCGCACACCACGCCGTCGACGGACGCGGGCAGGCAGGAGACGTCCCCGATCAGCGACATGCCGTTCATCGTCATCGTGTGACCTCCACACCGCCGCCGTCCGGCCTCACGCTAGTCCGGCGCAGCTGCCGCTGCAAGCGGTTCGACGCGGCACGCCGGGACGGTGTAGCGTCGAAGCGGCGGCCGTTGATGGCCGCCGCCTCGACGAACCGACACCGCCCTGGCCGCCGCACTTAGCATCGACAACGCACCCTGGAGCAGGTTCCTCCTGTGGAACCTGCTCTACTGTGCGGGCGGCATGGTGCTCGACGGCTACGTCTTCGGCACCATGGCCATCGCGCTCGGGCCGGCGGCGGACGACTTGGGCCTCTCGGACTGGTGGACCGGGCTCGTCAGCGCCGGCGCCCTCATCGGCATCTTCCTCGGGAGCCTCGTCGTCGGCTGGGCCTCCGACCGTTTCGGCCGGCGCCCGCTCTTCATCTGGGAGCTCGTGCTCTTCATCGTCGCCGGCGTCGCTCAGCAGTGGGCCCGCGACCCGGTCACGCTGTTCGCGTTGCGCGTCGCCCTTGGCGTGGCCATCGGGTCCGAATACGCGATCGGCGCCGCGATGCTGGCGGAGTTCTCGCCCCGCAAGCAGCGCGGCGCCTCCCTCTCCAGCCTGCAGACGTTTTGGCTCGTGGGCTACGTGATCGCCTACTTCACGAGCTACGCGCTCGACGCGAGCGGCGTCGCCTGGCGCACGATCCTGGCGAGCACCGCGGTCGTCGCCGCGCTCGTGCTCGTCGCCCGCCTGCGCGCGCCGGAGTCGCCGCGCTGGCTGGCCACCAAGGGCAGGCTCGACGAGGCGCGCACCGTCGTCGGGCGCCACTACGGCCCCGAGTATGGCGTCGAGGACCTCGCGCTCGAGAAGGAGGCTCACGTTCGCTACGCGGTCATCTTCGGACCCCGGTACCGGACGCGCACGGCGTTCGCTGCGATCTTCTGGACCTGCCAGATCACGTGTGCCTACGCCATCCTGCTCTTCATGCCGATGATCTTCACTGCCTTGGGCATCGCCGAGGGGCTGACGGCCGACGTCGTGATCAACGCCGCCACCGTGATCGGCGGCGCCCTGGGGATCTACCTGTGCTGGAAGCTGCCGCGCCGGGTCCTGGTCGTGTGGTCCTTCGTCCTGATGACCGTGTTCATGCTCGTCATGGCGTCCTACCAGCTCGTGCCGAGCTGGGCGACGCTCGTCGCCTTCGTCATCTTCATGCTCGTCATCAACGGCGCCTCGAACCTCGAGTTCGTCTACCCGGCCGAGATGTTCCCGACCGAGGTGCGCAGCTCGGCGGTCGGGTTCGCAGCCGCCACCGCCCGCATCGGCTCGGTGGCCAGTGCGTTCGTGCTGCCCTCGCTGTTGAGCTCGATCGGCGCCGCTTGGACGCTCGTGATCCTGGCGGCGGTGTGCGCCTATGGGGCCGTCGTCTCGGCGCTCTGGGCGCCCGAGACGCGCGGCTTGTCCTTGCTCGAGGCCAGTGGCGTGCAGGACCTGCGCGCCACGCCGGCCCGGGCCGAGTGACGCAGAAGTGGCGGGGACTGAACGCCCTGTGACGCGCGCGCTCGACTCGTCTGCGTGCGCCTCACGCGAGCAAGAGGTAGATTCCTGCGAGCACGATCAGCACCCCGCAGACTCGCCGCACCCAGCGCGTCACTCCCGACCGACTGCCCCACGACACGAGCGACTGCGCCTTGTTGGCGGCAGTGCCCACGAAGACGATGACGCTGCAGTGGCCGAGAGCGAAGGCCCCGAGCAGGCCCGCGGACAGCAGGTAGTCCGTCTGCGCCTGCCCGAAGACGATCATGAGGAGCGGCGCCAGAAAGGCGAACGAGCACGGACCCAGCCCGACGCCGAACACGAGGCCCAACGCGAGAGCGGCCGGCATGCCGCGGCGCTGCGTCGTCGACGGGAACAGCTTCCAGTCGAGCGGCAAGAGGTCGAGGAGGTAGAGGCCGAAGACGAAGAAGACGACGGCCACGGCGACGTTCCCGATGCTGCCGAGGTCGCCGACGAGCCGGCCCAGCGCAGCGGTGACGACGCCGATCAGGGCGATGGACGCGAGCACGCCCAGCGAGAACACCAGCGAGAGCCTGAAGGCGCGCGCCGGCGAGGCCTTCTCCTGCGTCGAGATGAAGCCCACGACGAGCGGCACGCTCGCCAGGTGGCACGGGCTGAAGACGATGCTAACGGCGCCCCAGGCGAGAGCGGCGAGGAGGGCCCAGCCAAGTGACTGCTCGAGCCCGTTGCTGAGCCAGGTGAGGATCTGCTCAAGCACGGCCCGTCGTTACGGCGTCGCGACCTTCTCGAGGCCGTGCTCGACCAGCATGGCCTCGATCTCCTCCTGTGGATAGAAGCCGGTGTGGCGGTGGAACTCCGCACCATCCTCATCGAGGAACACCTGCGTGGGGATGTACTTGATGCCGTACGCCTTGGCCGGCGCCTCGTCCTCCCACACGTCGTAGAAGACGACCTCGATCTGATCGCCGAACGTGACCTGGATCGCCTCCATCACGGGGCGCATCTCCTTACAGGGGATGCACTTGCCGGAGCCCAACTCGACGAACGTGACCAGTGCGGCGGACGGCGGATGCGCGGCAGGCGTCACCGCGGCCGACTCGCCGTCTTCGCCCCCCTCGACCCCGCATCCACTCGCCGCCACCACGATGAGCAGCGCGACAAGCAGTGCGAGCAGATGCACGGGTCCCGCGCGACGCCGTCCCCTCCCCGGTCCGTGCTTCACGACCGCAGCGCCGCCCGACGCCTGGATGCTGGTCATCCCCGCTTTGCCAGCGCAGACGTGATGAGTGAGGTCACGTCGGCCTTCGAGGGCACCCTGCCGCTGAGCACGACCTCACCGTCGATCGCGAGCGCAGGCGTCGACATGACGCCGTAGGACATGATGGTCGGGAAGTCCTCGACCTTCACGAGCTCGGCGTCCTCGATGCCGAGGTCACGCACGACCTCCGCCGTGACGGCCATCAGCTTCTGGCAGTTGCCGCACCCCGAGCCAAGCACTTCGAGCTTCATCATTCGCTCCTCGTAGTCTTCGATCGTTGACGTTGCGGAACGGGCCGCTCGTCGGCGGCGGAGGTGCCGCGGAGGCGCGCGAGGTGGGCCAGGAACCCGTCCAAGTCGGCGTCGAACCGCCCCCAGTCGATGGAGTAGTAGGTCCGCGCGCCCTCCTCGCGCATCTTCACGAGCCCGGCCTCACGCAACAGGGCCAGGTGGTGTGAGACGAGGGGCTGGCTCACATCGAGCGGTCCCGTCATCTCGCAGACACAGCGTTCACCACTCAGCAGGAACTCGACGATCTGCGCCCGCGTCGAGTTGCAGAAGGCCTTGAAGAAGGGGACGAAGTCCTCGATGTCGTGCGCACCGTCCCGCGCGGTCTGCGGCGCCACGTCGGCCCTTCGGGACACCCTGTCGGTCCCCCTCGATCTCATGTCAGTCCCCCTTCTCGGCGGGCGGGCGCGGGGCCGGGGAGTCGCACGCGACCCCGGCCGCCCCAGCTGAGACGGCCGCGGGCACCGGCGCGTCAGTCATCCCCCAGTACTTGCGCCCGAAGAAGAGCGCCACGCTCACGAGGCTGATGAGCACCGGCACCTCGACGAGCGGACCGATGACGCTGGCGAACGCCTCGCCCGAATCAATGCCGAACACGGCGATGCTCACCGCGATGGCGAGCTCGAAGTTGTTGCTGGCCGCGGTGAAGCTCAGCGTGGCGGTCTTCGAGTAGTCCGCGCCGATCTTGCGCCCGAGGAAGAAGCTCACGAAGAACATGATGGCGAAGTACAGGGCAAGCGGGATGGCGATGCGTACCACGTCGAGCGGCAACTGCACGATGAGGTCGCCCTTCAGGCTGAACATGACGAAGATCGTGAACAGCAGGGCGATCAGCGTCAGCGGGCTGATGCGAGGGATGAACCTCTGCTCGTACCACTGCCGCCCCTTGATCTTGAGCCCGACGAAGCGCGTGACCATCCCGGCGATGAAGGGGATGCCGAGGTAGACGAACACGCTCTTCGCGATCTGTCCGATGGTGATGTCCACGGTCGCGCCCTCCAGCCCGAAGAGCGGCGGCAGCTTGGTGACGAAGACCCAGGCGAAGACGCTGTAGAAGAGCACCTGGAAGACGCTGTTGAAGGCGACCAGACCGGCCGCGTACTCGGTGTCGCCCTTCGCCAGCTGGTTCCACACGATCACCATGGCGATGCAGCGCGCCAGGCCCATCATGATGAGGCCGACCATGTACTCCGGGTAGTCCTGCAGGAAGACGATGGCCAGGAAGAACATGACGAACGGGCCGATGAGCCAGTTCTGCACGAGCGAGAGCCCGAGGATCCTGTAGTCCCGGAACACGTCCCCGAGCTCCTCGTAGCGGACCTTGGCGAGCGGCGGGTACATCATCACGATGAGCCCTATGGCGATGGGGACGTTGGTGGTGCCGACCGACCACTTGTCGATGAACGCCGGCAGCGCGTCGAACGCCCACCCCAGGCCGACGCCGAAGAACATCGCGAGGAAGATCCAGAGTGTGAGGTAGCGGTCCAGGAAGGACAGCCGCCTCGTCACGCCCTCGACCATCGAACACCCCTTCCGACAACGGACCGCATCTCTCCGCGCGCCTCGACATTATATTGACTTTCGTTTATGGTCAAGATACCTTGATATGAATCTGTGTTTATGGCAGGAGGCGCGCGCGTGGACGTAGTGCAGGGCGGACCGTCGGCGGGAGACGACGCGGCCGCCGGTCAGGCCGGCGACGCCGGCGGCACCGCCGCCGCCCCTCGCAGCCGCGCAGCCTGGCACACCCTCGCCGGCGCACCGGCGCGCGCCGTAGGGCGCCAGATCGCACGCCTGCCCCTCGCGGTACGCGTCATCGGCGGCGTGGCCCTGTGGGCGGTCGCGTACCACTACTGGCTGCCGGTCGCCACGTGGCTCGCGCAGGACGTGCTGCGCCTCGGCGACGGCAGACTCGGCGCGGCGCTCGAGTTCTTCATCTACGACACCGTGAAGGTCCTGCTGCTCCTCACCATCGTGGTCTTCGGCATCGGGGTCGTCCGCTCGTACTTCAGCCCGGAGCGCACGCGAGCCCTGTTGCGCGGGCGCCGCGAGGCGACCGGGAACGTGATGGCGGCGAGCCTGGGCATCGTGACCCCTTTCTGCAGCTGTTCCGCCGTCCCCCTCTTCATCGGCTTCGTCGAGGCCGGCATCCCTCTGGGCGTCACGCTGTCCTTCCTCATCGCCGCGCCCATGGTCAACGAGATCGCGCTCGTCCTCCTGTACGGGCTGTTCGGCTGGAAGGTCGCTGCCCTCTACCTCGTGACCGGCTTGCTCATCGCGATGGTGGCGGGCTGGGTGATCGGGCGGCTCAAGATGGAGCGCCACATCCAGGAGTGGGTCCTCGAAGTGCGCATGGGCGAGACTGCGACCGGCGAGAGCCTCGACTGGACGGCGCGCGTCGGCTACGCGTGGCAGGCGGTCAAGGACATCGTCGGCAGGGTCTGGCTGTACGTCGCCATCGGTATCGCCGTGGGCGCGGCGATCCACGGCTACGTGCCCGAGAACTTCATGGCCGGCATCATGGGTGAAGGCGCCTGGTGGAGCGTTCCCCTGGCCGTCCTCTTCGGCATCCCCATGTACTCGAACGCGGCGGGGATCATCCCCATCGTCGAGGCCCTGCTCGAGAAGGGCGCCGCTCTCGGCACGGTGCTGGCCTTCATGATGGCCGTCATCGCACTGTCGCTGCCCGAGACGATCATCCTCAAGCGCGTGCTCAAGTGGCCGCTCATCGCGACGTTCCTGGGCGTGGTCGGCGCCGGCATCATGTTCGTCGGCTACCTCTTCAACCTCGCGCTCTAGTCACGACCCGATGCCCGTCGCACGCCGTCATCGCACCGGAGGAGCCGAGCGCCGGGGGATCGCAGCGGCGCACGATCGCGCTGCGGTGCTGCCGGTCGTCGCCAGGGCGCCTCGAAGTGAGCGCCGTGCATGACCACGGGCCCTCGCGCGCGAAGCGCGACTACTACGACATCCTCGGCGTCGGGCGTGATGCCGACCAGCTCGAGATCAAGCGGGCCTTCCGCAGACTGGCCATGGCTGCCATCCCGACGTGAGACCCGGCGACCCGGCGTGCGAGGCGAGGTTCAAAGAGGGGGCCGAGGCGTACGGCGTGTTGAGCGACCTGCAACGGCGGGCGGCGTACGACCGCGACGGCTTCGACGGCCTGACTGGGTTCCCCATGCCGGACTTCGCAGGCGTTCCCGTGGACGCGCTGTTCACTGCGCTCTTCGGGCCGAGCGCGTTCGGCATCCCGCTCCATCCGTACGCGGCCATGCGCATCGCGAACGCGCTCCGGAGTGAAGCCGACGGCGAACACTCAGACAGCCGCAACCAGCGGTAGACGAACGACTCGGCCGCGGACACGCCGATCACGCTGGGGCGGCCCTCGATCAGACCGCTTCGCGTCCTCCATGCCCGCCGCTACGGCGCGAGCCTTCAGCAGCAGGAGGAGGAGCAGCAGCAGCCCTGGGCGGCCGCAGGCTTCAAGGCGCGCACGAAGCCGCTGACGAGACGCACGCCGTCGGGGAGAGGCGGCGCCCCGCACATGTTGTTCTCGGCCGATCCGTCGTAGACGTTGGTCACCTGCACGCCGGCGTCAGTGAAGCCCGCTGCACGGAGACGCGCCAGGAAGTCCTGCTCCTCGAGCGCGCCGGCGACACACCCCGACCACGTCTCGACGTCGGAGAGCAGGCTTGTCGGGATGACACTCGTGTCGCCCTGGAAGAGGACGTCGCTCACGGCCAAGCGGCCGCCCGGCCTCAGAACACGGTACGCCTCGGCGAGCGCCTTGCTCTTGTCGAGCGACAGGTTGATGACGCAGTTGCTGATGATGACGTCGACCGAGGCGTCGGGGAGCGGGATGGCCTCGATCTCGCCCTTGAGGAACTCGGCGTTCTCGACCCCCGCCTTGCGCTGGTTCTCACGCGCCAGGGCGAGCATCTCGTCGGTCATGTCGAGACCGTAGGCCTTCCCGGTCGGCCCGACGCGACGCGCCGACAGGAGCACGTCGATGCCGCCGCCGCTGCCCAGATCGAGCACCACCTCGCCGGGGCGCAGGTCGGCCAGAGCAGTCGGGTTGCCGCAGCCCAGGCTTGCCAACACGGCTTCGGCCGGCAGTTGGCTCGTTTCATCCACGTCATAGAGGCCTCGCGCCATCTCGTCCTTCGGTTCGACTACGGCGCTCGGCCCGCAGGTGCAGCCGCATCCGCAGGGTTGCGCCTGGCTCGCCGCGCGGGCGCGCTCCGCATAGCGTTCGCGGATGTGTTCTTTCAGCTCGTCCTGAGGCGTGGTGCTCATCGCGTCCTCTCCGGTTGTCACATCAATAGCTTTCGGTCGGACTGTACGTGGTCGCCGGCCGCCGTGTCAATCCCATATCAAGATTTCCTGTGGTAACATTCCCGCCATGAACATGAACGTCGAGAGTCGTGACCACGTAGCGCGCGTCGCGAAGGCCCTGTCTGACCCGAACAGACTCGAGATGCTCGAGGTCATGGCTCACGGCAGAAGCTGCTGCGGACTGCCCGACGCGGCGTCGCGCGGCGTCCCGGGCGCGGAGGAGCCAGACGGCATCTGTGTGTGCGAGTTCCAGGAGCAGTTCGGCCTCGCCCAGTCCAAGGTCTCCTACCACCTGGGGGTCCTCAAGGATGCGGGTCTGATGAAGACCGAGACACGCGGCAAGTGGAGCTTCTACACGGTCGACCGCGATGCCGTGCGTGCGGCCCTGGAGGCCTTCCGCGCGCTTCTGAAAGCCTGACCAGCGGCGCGGCCGGCGGCTGGCCAGGTCGAGCTGCAGCAGCGCCCATCTGAAGCGGACCGCAGTGGTGGATGACCGGCGCGACCGATGCGGAGAGGAGACCCTGGAGCATGAGACCCGCCGCCGCAGATCCCGCCTCGTTTGAGTGAGGCCCGACCATCGACGACGATGCCTGTATGGCCGGCTGCACGACGTGCCTCGACTTCTGCCAGAACGGCGTGTACGCCCTCGTGGATGGTCACGTGAGCGTGGTTCGGCGAGCGGCCTGCGTCGCCGGTTGTTCACACTGCGCCACCCTGTGTGAGGCGGGGGCGCTCAGCTTTCCCTCGCTCGCCGACCTGCGGGCCTCCCGCAGAAGGCGCTGACGGAGCGCCACCCGGCACACGGCCGGCGCTCCCCCGAAACCATATGGACCCGTCTTCCCTACCGCACGGCGTTCGGGCGGCCGAGCCACCCGACGTCCTCCGCAAGGTCTACGTCGAGCCCACGAACGCCTGCAACCTCGCCTGCACGACCTGCGTGCGGCACTCCTGGGACGAGCCCGAGGGCTTCATGGAATGGGAGACGTTCGAGGCCATCGTCGACGGGCTCGCCGCGGAGCGCCGCGACGGTGCCGGCGGAGCGTCCGCCGGCCCCGGCACCGTCGCGTTCATGGGCGTCGGCGAGCCGCTGCTGCACCCTCGCTTCCTCGACATGGTGCGGAAGGCGAAGGCGCACGGGCTGCGCGCCTCCGGCCGGCTACTCCGCCTCAGGCTTAAGCTCTTCCTTCAGCCGCTTGATGTGGCCGCGGCCGAGGCCCTTGACCTCGCAGCCGAGCTGCAGGTAGCGCCGGATCTTGTCGTCGCTCAGGATGCCGAAGCAGTCGATCACGGCGAGCGGCCCGCCCGCCCAGCCGACGACGTCGTCCGGCGAAAGCTCCAGATACGGCGCGTGCGGCACCGCGAGGATGACCGCCTCGACGCCCTCCAACGCGACGGCGAGGTCGTCCTGGATGCGCAGGCCGACGAGGTGGTCCTGGTTGCGGAAGAAGCGCGCCCACGAATGCCCCGGCGCGGGGTACGTTTCCTGCTTCTCGAACTCGTACCAGTGGTCGACGTACGGGTCGTGGGCGCGCATCTCGGCGCCCATCTCCGTGAGCTTGCGCACGACGATCTCCGACCCGCTGTAGCGCGTGTCGCCGACGTCCTGGCGGTAGCTCGCGCCGCAGAGCAGCACGTCGGCGCCCGCGACCGAACGCCCCATGTTGCGCAGCGCATCGCGCGTCAGCGTGGCCACCTGCAGGGCACGCGTGTCGTTGATGTCGATCGCCGTCGTGCTGAGCTTGAACACGTGGTCCCCGTCCTCGAAGCCCAGGATGTGGTCGTAGGCCCAGTACCCCAGCCCGCCGTCCTTGGGCAGGCAGTACCCGCCGATGCCCGGCCCGGGGAAGATCATGTTGTTGTGGGTCGGACGCTTCTTGATGGCGGCGACGACCTTGTGCAGGTCGACGCCGTTTCGCTCGGCGAACACGCTCCACTCGTTGAGGAAGGCGAGGATCGTGGCGCGGTAGGAGTTCTCGACGATCTTGGTCGTCTCGGACTCGATGGGCCGGTCCATGACCGTGAGCTCGAATTCGTCGGTGTTGATCACGTCGCGCAGAAAGGTCTCGACACGCGCGCGCGCCTCGGCGGTGCAGCCGCTGCAGACCCGCCAAAAGTCGCGGATGCTGGCCACGTACTCACGGCCGGGCATCACGCGCTCGAAGCTGTGGGCGAGCAGCGGCGTCCCCGTGAGACCGCGCGCGGCGAACGCCTTCTTGAGGATCGGCCAGGCGACGAACTCCGTCGTGCCCGGCGCCACCGTCGTCTCGATGAGAACGAGGCAGCCCTCCGGGATCCTCTCTCCGATCGTGCGCAGCGTGGCCTCGAGGGCGGCCATGTCGGTCTCACCGCTGCGCATGTTGCCGAGCTCCTGCTTGACGTAGTCGCACTGCACGTCGACGACGACGCAGTCGGCGAGCTTGAGGCAGTCGCTGTTGAACGTCGCGGTGAGCGTCTTCCTCTCGAGGACGCAGCGCGCGATCATGGGGTCGACCTCCGGGTCCTCGGCCTTGACGGGAGAGAGGCCGCGGTTGAGCGACGGGATCTTCCAGTAGCTGCGCGTGCTCGGGCGCTGGCAGCCGATGACGAACTTGGTCGGGTTGCCGTCCGCGTCGGTGGTGTCCGCCACGATGGCCGCCATGACCGCGCCGACGAACCCCAGCCCCATGACGACGACGACCTCCTTGCCTTGCTCGCGCGCCTCCGCCGCAAGGCGCTCAAGGCGCGCGAATTCGGGCGCGTAGTCGTCGTCCCCGGGGAGCGGGACCTTCTCGCCGCTCGGGCTCAGTGAGTACTCGGGCATCAGGCGCTTCCTTCCTGCCGGCGGGTCTTCGTTTCGCGCCGAGGCCACCGGGGCGGCCGTCGCACGTTGGGCCATTATGAGGGAGACAGGGGCCTCGCGCCACGCGCCACTCCCTCTGGAGGCAGATGCCGTCTGTGAGTGACCGGCGCAAGGGAAAGGGTATGCCGACGCGCGGGACGAACACCGCACCATGAGCGACCCGGTCCCCACCGATCGCGTGTCGCGGGCGGACCGCGACCTGCGGCGCCGGCGCCGTCGACGCCGGGGCCTCCGGCGCCTGGCGCTGCTCGTGGCGGCGGTCGCGGCGCCCGCCGCGACCGCCGCCATCCTCGTGACGCACGCCGACGGCGACGCCGAGTCGTCGGCCGTCGCGGGCTCGCCCCGGTCCGCGGCGCCGAGCCCGCCTCCCGTGTGGGTCGCGACGGCCGCACGACCGGTGCGCGTCTGGATCGGCGGCGACTCGCTCGCCGGCGAGGTGGTCTGGGGTCTCTCCCCGCTGCTCGACGAGTCCGGTGCGTTCAGGATGCGAAGCTTCTACAAGGAGTCGTCCGGGATCTGCCGCTACGACTACTTCGACTGGCGCAGGAAGGTCGCTTCGGTCATGCGCGCGGCCAAGCCGGACGCTGTCGTCTTCATGGTGGGCACGAACGACACCCAGTCGCTGTGGACCGCCGGTGGCTGGATCCACTACGGCACGTCGGCGTGGAAGACCGCGTATGGGCGCCGCGTCACCCGGCTCATGGACACGATGCTCGACGGCGGCGCCCGCCGCGTGTACTGGATCGGCATGCCGATCATGCGCGATACCTGGCGCAACCCGCGCATGCGCGTCATCACCAGGGTCGCCGCCGCCCAGGCCGAGGAGCGACCGGGCGTCAGGTTCGTGGACATCTGGGCGCTCTTCGCCAACGGCGACGGCCGCTATGTGGCGCGGTGGCGCGGGCCGGACGGGGTGCACTTCTCCCTCAGCGGCGCGCGGCGCCTGTGCAAGCGGGTCTACCGCTTCATCGAGGCAGACTGGCTGCCGCCGGCCGCGTCTCCCTCGCCCTCCGCGAGTCCGTCACCCTCCGGGAGCGCCTCGGCCTCCGGAAGCCCGCCGGCCTGACCTCGCCGACCTGCAGTCCGCCCGGGCCACGCCGCCAGGAGGCGCGCGACAGCGCCGTCTTCCGGCCGGCAACACAGATTCGTGGACGCCACCCTAGGCGAGTAGTACTCTCGAGGCACGAAAGACGCGCGCCGCACCTTGCGGCGGCGGTCCACTTGGGGAGATGGTCATGACCGGTCCGTACTCGTTCCGTTCGGCCCTGCGCGCGACGACGTCCGCGCTCCTGCTCTTGCTCGCGTGTCTCGTCCTCACCGCGCCGGCGCTCGCCGCCGACACTCCAGTGGCAATCGAGAACGCGGAGAACGTGGCCGGCAGCCGAGACGCGCTGGGCCTCGTGAACCTGGGGAGCGGCACGTGCGCCATCCACACCTTCGTCAGCGTCGGCGGTGCCCTCGATCGCGAGCAATCGCGGAAGGTCACCCTCGTGTTCTCGCGGGCGCGCTTCGTCGCCGGCGACGTCAACGGCGACGGCTTGACCGACGGCATCGTCCTCTACAACATGGGTGATCGCCGGGCGCGTCTCTACGTCATGCTGTCCAACGGCACCGGGTTCACGAAGAAGAAGATCGCGTGGACATCGGCCAAGGGCGCGTTCACATGGTCGCGCGCCAAGCTGGCCGTCGGCGACATCAACGCGGACAACAAGGACGACGTCGTCGTCCTGTACGACCGTGGCCGCGGCCGCGCCGAGCTGCGGCGATTCATCTCAAAGGGCAGCACGTTCAAGATGTCGGTCGGCTGGAAGTGCGGCCGCGGCGGGCTCTACGCGTCACGCGCCCAGCTCGCCATCGGCGACGCGACCGGCGACGGCAAGGCCGACGCGATCGTCCTCTACCGCGGCTCGCCCTCCCGCCTGCTGACCTTTACCACCAAAGGTTCCACGTTCGTCAAGAAGACCTTCTGGAAGGGTGCCTACCCGGCCGCCAAGCTGGCCGCCGGCGACCTCGACTCAGACGGCGACGTCGACGCGGTCTGCCTGCGCGCCGACGGCGACGGGCGGATGGCGCTCGACGCCTTCCTCTCTGACAAGTCCGCCTTCGCGGCGCCGGCGCCGTGGTGGGTCTCGGAAGCCGGCGCCGTCGCCACCACCGCCCGCCTCGCCTGCGGCGACCTGGACGCGAACGGCATGGCCGACGCCGTCCTGCTCACCCCGACGGCCGAGGGCAGCTTCGCCGTCGCCTGCGCCTCGACAGGGTCGGCCTTCGAGCCGGGCGCCTGGTGGCGCGGGCCGGCCACCGCGGGCTCGACCCGTCTCGCCTGCGGCCCCGGGTCACCCATCATCCTTCGCGAGAAGACGGTCGTCCTCAGCGACGAGGCGCTCGCGGCCCTGCAACAGGTGGATACCGAGGGAACGGTCTACACGTTCACCTCGGGCGTCCCGCAGGTCGACGGCCTCGCCACCGACGACGTCATCGCCTTCCAGCCTTGCGCGCCGTTGCCGTACGGCGCCCTGCGCAAGGTGACGTCGGTCGCCGTCGGCGGCGGGGAGACCGTCGTGACGACCGTCCAGGCCACCCTTGAGGAAGCCGTCTCGGAGGGCGAGCTGGCGATCGATGAGACGTGCTCGCAGGACGACATCGTCGAGGTGCTCGAGAGCAAGCCCGGGGTCCGCCTGGTGCAGCGCGTCGGCCCCGAGGACCGCGCTCTCGCGCGACGCCACGGCGCCTCGGTGGGCGGCACGTGGGAAATCGTCTACGACGTCACGCTCGAGGACCTGGTCACGCTTGAGGGCCGGCTGACGTTCGAACAGACGTTCAGCCTCGGCAGCAGCTGGGGGGTCACGGGGTACGCACTGGGCTTCATCCCCTTGTACGGCATGAAGAGCGTCCGCTTCGTGAGCGAGACCGTACAGACGACCTCGGTCGAAGCGTCGCTGGAGGCCGAGCTCGAGAAGAGAGTCGAGACCGACCTGGCAACGTACAGCATGAAGACGTTCGTCGTCTGGTTCGGGCCGGTTCCAGTGACGTTCACGCCCGAGGTGACGCTCTACGTCGGCGCCAGCGGCGACGTCACCGTGGGAGTCCGCACCGGGTTCGAGACGGTCACCACGGTGACCGCCGGCCTCCAGTGGAAGCGAGGCCAGGGCTGGTCCACCATCAAGGGCTTCACCAACACGCGCGAGTTCACGCCGCCGCATCTCTACGGACAGGCGGAGCTGCGGGCCTTCGCCGGCCTCGAGGCGATGCTCAAGATCTACTACCTGGCCGGGCCCACGGCCGGGCTGGAGGCCTACCTCGGCTTGACGGCCGACACCGACGCGGTCCCATGGTGGGAGCTCGCCGCCGGCCTGGACCTCACGCTCGGATTCAAGGTCGAGGTGATCGACTACGAGACACAAACGGCGTTCAACCTGTTCGAGATCCCGCTCGCGTCGGCAAGCGGGGGCTACAAGAAGAAGGGCCTCGTGAGTGGCCGGGTACTCACCGGGGGCGGCACGACGCCGCTCGACGGCGCGACGGTCGAGCTGCGCCAGGGCGCCGACAGCCCGGACGGCGCGCTCGTCGCCACGACAATGGCCGCCGACGACGGCGCCTACGGCTTCGCCGACCTGAGTGCCGGGAGCTACACGGTCGTCGCGTCGAAGGAGCCGGTCTTCGCGGCCAACGACAGGACCGTCGCGGTGACCGGCGGGGCCGCCACGACCGGGCAGGACGTCGAGCTCACGGGCGCGCCGGGTGTCGGCGGCATGGTCGCTCAGGACGGCGACCCCATCGGCGACGTCACCGTCGAGCTGCACCGGGGCTGGGACGCCCCGTCCGGGCCGCTCGTGACGACCGTCGTGACATCCTCCACGGGCGAGTACGCCTTCACCGACCTCGCTCCCGGCGACTACACGGTGGTCGCCTCGCGGAGCGGCTACTTCACCAGACGCATCTCCGTGACCGTCGCGGACTCGTTCGTCGCCGGCCGGGACATCGACCTCAACGACTTGAGCGAGCAAGGCGTGACAGGGTACGTCCTTGACGGACCCGACGGCAGCGGAGTGGACGGAGCCACGGTGACCCTGCATGAAGGCTACCGCGACCCCGACGGTCGCGTGGTCGCCACGACGACAAGCTCCTACGGCTTCTGGCAGTTCGAGCACGTGACGGCCGACCAAGACGCCAACGGCATGAGCTTCTACACCGTCGTCGCGACCAAGGACGGCTACGTGCGCGGCATCGAGGAGGTGGTCGTCTACGAGGGCCAGTGGACCACCGACGTCTACTTCTCGATCGCCGTCACCGACGCCGTGTCGCCCGCCGAGGCCGACAGTGCCGACGACTCCATTGCATGGCCCGGCAAGGGCGTCGAGAACGGTAACGCCACCTACGAGCTGTGGTTCAAGCCCAGCTCCACCGACAAGGGACGCATCGCGGAGATCGCGTTCTGGTACTGGAACTACCCCGGCCCGGTCTGGGAGCTGGCGCCCATCATGCGCCTCGACTACACGGCGGCCAACACCGTCGCGTTCGCGGTCAACCAGTCGCGCGGCGACGAACCGGGCGACGGTACCTGGCACGAGATCCAGAGCACGACGCAGTTGCAGACCGGGCAGTGGTACCACATCGCCGCCCAGAACGGGTCTCTCGGCATGCGGCTCTACGTCGACGGCCACCTCGAGGCGTCCGACCCATACACCGGCCGGCCCGAGGCCGATTGGAGCGGCGCGCTCCCGACCGACGGCCGATTCTGCCTCGGCGAACACGGGCTGTGGGCAGGCGACGCGACGGCGCGCGGCCAGTACATGTGGCTGCGCGTCTCGAAGGTCCAGCGCCACTACCTGGGGGACTTCACCCCGCCGGAGACACCGAGGTGGGACAGCTCGGTAGACGTGCTCGACGCGCTGATCGGCGACACGAACGGCTGGAACCTCGGCTTCAGCTGGGAGCCGTGAGCGGTGCGACGCGGCCGGATGACGGGCGTGGCGGCGTGGTGGCGACCGGTGACGGTCGCCGCCCTTGAGATCGTCCTCAAGGACGAGCGCATGGACTTGGACCACTGAGCGTCCCGGCGCCGATGCCGAAGGACGATCCCGTCGCGGAGGAGATCCTTGCCCTCATCCCCGGCTATCAGGAGGGCCCGCGCATCGGGCTGGTGGTGGAGCGTGCGCGGCGACACCTGCCGGTCGTCGTCGTCGACGACGGCTCGACCGACGACACCGCGGCGCAGGCCAAGGCGGCCGGCGCCACCGTCCTGCGTCAGGCGCCGAACGCCGGCAAGGGGGCCGCGCTGCGCGCGGGCTTTCGCTACGCCCTCGAGCGCGGCGCGGCCGCCGTCGTGACCCTGGACGCCGACGGGCAGCACGACCCGGCCGAGATCCCGCGCTTCCTCGCCGCCCTCGCGACTCAGGGTCCGGGGCGGCCACGGCCCGGCCAGCCGGAACTCGTCGTCGGCTGCCGCGACTTCTCCGGGATGCCTCCTCTGCGCCGCTTCTCGAACACGCTCGGCACCTGGGTGCTCTCGGCCGCCGTCGGACGCCACGTCGCCGACAACCAGTGCGGCTACCGGCTGATCGGACGGCGCCTCATGTCGGCCTCGCTCGACAGCGACGAATCGGGCTTCGAGTTCGAGGTCGAGATGATCGCCCGCTGCATCGCCCTCGGCCTCCCGATGGCGGAGGTGCCGATCAGCACCATCTACGCCGGCGAGCCGAGTCACATCCGGAACTGGCAGCACGTCCAGCACTTCCTCCGCGTGAGCGACAAGGCGCGGCGCATCGTCAGGAGTGGTCGCGCGTGAGTCCGGCCGCGGGGTTCATCGTCGGCGACGGCGGGCGCGCGTGAGGTGCGGCGAGGGCGTCCTCATCCGCCTGTAGCCTGCGCTGGGAACGCCGGAGTGCATCGTCACAAGCACACAAGCACCGGCGCGTGGCTTTCGTTTTGGCCCCGCCTGCCGATACTGGCACCGTAGGCACGGGAGGGCCTATGAGAACATGTAAGCAGTGCGGACTTTCCATAGGTGACACGGCGACCTTCTGCCCGGTGTGCGGCGCCCTGGCGGACCCGGACCCAGTGCGGCCGGAAGCGGTACTCCAGCCTGTGGCACCCCGGCCGGCCGCCCCAATGCCCGAGCCCAAAGCGCCCGCACCTGAGCCGACGGCACCGGCGTCTGAGCAGCCCCTCGACCTCGCGACGAAGGCGCGCGCGTGCGAGAAGGCGGACCCCGCGCGCGCCGCGACGCTCTACCGGCAGGCGATCGTCGAGCGCCTCGACTCCAGCGACGACCTGCTGACGGACCGGTCCCTGCGTCGCGACGTGCAGCACCACTTCGACCGTCTGAGTCTTGTGCTGAAGCGCGAGGGACGGCTCGAGGAGGCCCTCGAGGAGATCGACGCGGCGGCCTATCTGGGCCTCGTCGACGATGACACGGGCACCAAGGCGCAGCGCGACGCTCTGGTCAAGCGCCGCGACGCGCTGCGCCGCGCCCTCGCCGAGGGCTGACAAAGCGATCTCGCAGGGCGACCGGGTTCGCGCTCTGACAGGAAACGTGTGCGGCGCGGAGGCGCCGCCGCCCCCTTCGAGAGCCCTCTCAGCGACGAGCTCGACGACCTGCCCCCTTGACCGAGACAACGGCCGCAACGACGCCGCTCGAGGCGCGGGGTGCGCTTTCGCGCCGGATGGGGCATACTACGTGCATCTGTTTGCGTCCCCCTCCGCGTATTCCCTTCGCCTTGGATGCCGTGAGCAGCGCCATATACAAGAGCGCGTGACGTCGGCACACCAAGTAGCCACGTGGACCCGCTCACTCATCGGAGGAGTCATCGTGGCTCAAGGCACAGTCAAGTGGTTCAACGGTCAGAAGGGGTACGGCTTCATCGAGCAGGCCGACGGTAGCAAGGACGTGTTCGTGCACGTCAACGAGCTCGCCCCCGGCACCAGCACCCTCTCTGAGGGTCAGTCGGTGGAGTACGAGGTGACGCAGGGCCAGAAGGGCCCGCAGGCCTCGAACGTCAGGCCCGTCTGACACCGAGCAGCACTGAGGCGCCGGGCCACCCCAGAGAACGATCGTCCTGAGGCCGGACCGTCAGCGGATCGGCGACGGTCCTCGGCGAGGGGAGGGGGACGCCGCCGCCGCCGCCGCGTGCAACGAGCAGTAGCACGCCGGGTTGTACTTCGAGAGCAGCGTGTCGCAACCCGGCGCTTCGCACACCCGCCCGCGCTCGTACGTCGCGAGCCTTTCGCTGCTCCGCCCGAGGCTCGAGGACCGGAACCCGCCGACGAGATGGACCTTCATGGAGCGGGTGGGGCGAGGGAGACGCAGTCCATGGCGGACCCTTCCGTAGACCTTCCGTAGACCGCTTCATTCTACGCCTATTTTCGTAGGAATGCCAAACCTCACCCGCCGAGCGACTCTACGAAGCGCTTGGCGTCCTTGAGGCTGCAGGCGGTCTCATCCATGTAGGCACGCATGGCGCCGCTACGATCGCCCTTGCGCACCAGGTCCACGACGGCGGGAGACGCCTCCCACGCCGGCATGTCCTCGGCGGCGATGTTCATCCGCCGCAGCAGGAAGCTCATCCGCGCCTCAAGCTTGTCGACTCGCGTCCTCAGTTCCCTCACTTCGCGCTCGCTCTCACCCATCTGACGTGCCCTCCCCCTTGCGCACGACATACGTCGTGATCTGCTGGCTGGTCGTCCTCTGGCGGTCCAGCGGCACCGTGAACGTCAGGCCGCGCACCATCGTGAAGCCGTTCGCGGCCGCCCACTCCCCGACCTGCCGGGCGCTGTGCCTGTACATCGTCGCCGGTTCACCCGTCCCGGTGCGCTCGGCGTCCACCACCGTCTCCGCGGGCTCGTTCTCGGTGCGATCGCCAACGGCGAAGACGAACACGCCCCCGCTGCGAAGGATCCGCGCGCACTCCTCGAAAACGGGCGAGGCGTCACGGATGAAGTTCAGCGTCCCGACACAGATCGCGTGGTCGATGCTCGCGGTCGTGAAGGGGTACGGACGGACCGTCAGATCGTGCAGCGCAAGGTCGTCAAACCCCTTGACGCGACACGCATCGAGCATCTCCGGATCGACATCCATGCCGAGCACCCGCAGCCCCGCGGCGCGGAAGAGGACAGCTGCCCGGCCGGTGCCGATACCGAGGTCGAGGATCGACTGGCCCGGACGGACGAACGTGAACGCGAGGCCGAACGCGACCTCAGGGCCGAACCAGCCGACGGCCTCGGCCTCTTCGTCGTAGGCCGCGCCCACCACGCGCGCCCGATCGTCGTCTCTCGCCATCTGTTCCTGCTGTCCCTCTCCCACGAGGCAGGGGACCCCCGACCCGCCGTCGTACACCCATCATAGGCCCACGATGGACACACTGCGTGAGATAGCGCCCGGGGTGTACTGGCTGGCCCTGGGCAAGGGACTGCGCGCGGCCAACGCGTATCTCGTCGGCTCAGGGTCGTCCTGGGCGCTGATCGACGCGGGCTGGCCGAGGGACGCGCAGGCGATCAGGCGCGCGGCCGAATCGATCTTCGGCAGCGGCGCGCGCCCCGCCGCGATCCTGCTCACTCACGTCCATCCCGATCACTGCGGCGCCGTGCCCGAGCTGGCGGCCGCTTGGGACGCGCCCGTCTGGGTGCACCCCGACGAGCTGGGGATCGCGCAGGGAGACGCCCGGGCCATCTGCGACTTCGCCGGCCCGATCGACCGCTGGATCGTCCTGCCTGCACTACGGCTGACGGGCGCGCGACGCATGGAGGCCACCTTGGCGCGCTCCAGCCTCAAGGACGTCGCGCGCGCCTTTGACCCCGGCGCCGGCGTCCCCGGCCTTCCCGACTGGGACGCGGTCTCGACCCCGGGCCACACGCCCGGCCACGTCACCTTCGTGCGCCGCGACGATCGCGTGGCGATCACCGGCGACGCCCTCGTCACCGTCGACCTCAACACCCTGAGGGGCCTCCTGCTGCAGAAGCCACGTATCGCGGGCGCGCCCTGGTACACCTCGTGGGACCGCCGCCAGGCGAAGGCGTCGGCGCTCACACTCGCCGGAATGCGGCCGCGCGTCGTGGCCGGCGGGCACGGCAAGCCCATGACGGGCCTCCTCGCCGACGTGGAAGTACGCGACTTCCTGAGCAGGCAAGTGGCGTGACGACAAGGGCGGCGCGAGCGCGACCATGTCGCGCCCGCGCCGCCCCGTCCCGCCTCTTGCCGAGTCAGTACCGGATGATCCTGCCGGCACCCGACTCTGTGACATCCCCGGAGATGCGCGCGCTGCGGTAGATCACTAGGTTACCCGTGCCCTTCTCCGAGACGTCGCCGTCCACGTGGCCGCGAATCTCGACACGGCCGGCGCGTTCTTCATAGACGTTGCCGTCGACAGTGGCGTACCGACCCACGATGACCGCGTCGGCGCCGTGCTCCTCGATGTTACCGCCGAGGTCACCGCGCACATCGACCTTGCCCGCGAGCTTCTCGATGATGTTGCCGTCGACGTTGGCGGAACGACCGACGAAGACCGCGCCGGTCCCGCCTTCCTGCAGGTTGCCGTCCACGTCGCCGTACACCGTGATGCGGCCGCCCTCCCTCTCGGTGATGTTGCCGCCGACGTAACCGCTGGAGCGGACGACGACGGAGCCGGCCCTGTACTGGTCGATGTTGCCGTCGACCTCACCGTAGACCGTCAGCGTGCCGCCGTAGATCTTCACGTTGTCGTCGATCGAGACACCCGAGCGGACGGTGTGGTCGCCCCTGAACACCACGTCGGCGGCGGCGACACCGGTGGAGAGCGTCAGGACCGCGACGGCCGCGGCAACCATGGTGAGGAGTCTCGGCATGAGGCGTGAGGCAGACATCGGAGCTCCTTCGACTTCGCTTGCGATTCACCCTGTTCATACCCGTTCAGATGAGCCCATGATGAGAGAGACATGAGAGACCTCTCATCTTCGGGCAGGCGACGGCGTGCGCCGACGAAGACGTGCGCCGACTACGAGGTCGCCACGCGCACGCGGCACTGCTCGCCGTCGTAGAGGGTCTCCCGCACGTCGAACGCCGCGTGCGGCGCAAGGCCGCGGACCAGCCCTTCTATCGGGTCGAGGCAGAAGAGCCGACACGGGCTCGGGCCGCCGGCCTTCTTCACCAGGCCGCAGAGCAGGCAGCGGCCGGCGGTGGCCACGAACCCGGCCGCGGGCCCGTCGCCCCCGTTCGACGCCTGGCTCACGGTCCAGTCGGCACAGCCGAAGAGCGCCGCCGAGCTCGTGAAGGCGGCCTGGGGCTCGGAGATCCCCATCTGGGCGGCCTGCGCCGCGCCGGTCGCGAGGCGCTGGGTGCGGCGCTGCGCCGTCACCTCGTCGATGATGCCGGCCCGACCGTACTGCGTCGCAGCGTCGGCGAGTTGCGCCGCGTAGGTGAGTTGCAGGAGACGGATGTGTTGGGCGCTGTCCATGAGACCTCCTCGTCTCGTCGTGCGGCCCTTCCGGCGAGGGCCTCATGGACATGAGTGCGGCTACGATGCGGCTTGTGACGACTCCAGCCAGTAATCGCGCGGCGGCAGGACCTGCTCAGACTCCTTGAACACCCGGACGCGATGGGTGGTCCGGCGCAGCCGCTCGTACTCGGCGGGCAGGTCGACGGCCTTCACATGGCGGCGCATGCGGCAGCGGCAAGGGCCGGACGGGTTCGCCAGCGAACAGTGGCCGCTCATGAAGCGCCTGAGCTTGCGGCGCGCCCGCGAGACCGTCTGGCGCGCCGCTGCCGGCTCGACCCCGAGGACCTGCGCGACGTCGTCGTAGGTCACCTCTGCGACGTCGCGCAGCAGGTACGCCAGGCGCACTTCGGGCTCCAGGCACTGGGCCATGCCGCAGAGGCACTGGTCGCACATCGAGCGCACCCACAGGTCGTGGTCGACGTCGTTGCCGGCCGGCGGCGCCGGTTCTCCTTCGCTCTCGAAGAAGGCGCTCAAGAACCGCGTAGTGTACGTGCGCCGGGCCTGCCCGCAGCGGCCGATGACGCGCCACGCGATACTGTAGATCCAGGTAGAGAGGCTCGACTCGCCGCGGAAGCGCGGCAGCCCCTCGAGGACGGCGACCCACACCTCCTGCGCCGCCTCGCGCGCCGCGTCCTCGTCGCGCGTCATCCGCCAGCAGAAAGACGAGACAAGCCGGCCATACTGCGCGACGAGATCGTCGGGGCGCGGAGGCGCGGCCGCAGGCACGGGTTCAGCCCCGGGGGCGGGCGCAGCCCTAGGTTCCGACACGGCCGCAGTCACCGTCGCCCGCCGAGCCGCGGGATGATGAAGGGCACGTCCCGCCGGTACGCCAGGTAGGCCTCGCCGAACCGCTCGGCCAGCTCTCCCTCCTCGAGGCGCTTGAGGTAGACGACGAGCAGCCCGGCCAGACCGGCGACGAAGCCCGCGCCGGCGACCGTCCCCGCAGCGACGGCGATGCCCAGGTAGGCGAGGATCGTCCCCAGCGTCATCGGGTTGCGGCAGTAGCGGAACGGACCGCCGGTCAGCAGCTCCTGCGTGGGCATCACCGGCAAGGGCGTCCCCCGGCCGCGGTCGAGCTGCGCGACGATCGACCAGAAGCCGAGTGAGAAGCCCACGACCGTGAGCAGGCCACCGAGGGCGAGACGCGCCCGGCGAAGCCTGACGGGCCGCAGCCCGAGCCGGCGGTCGACGCGCGGACCGACCCCGGCGACGATGAACGGGAGAAGGACGAGGAAGACGGGTGCCACGAGGAGCAGCACCGCGATGCGCGTGCTCTCACCGTGCTCTCGCCGGGCCCATCTGGCGTAGCGCGACACGGCCCTTTCCGCCTCCCTTGCGACCGCGATATCCCGAGCCCGACGATAGCACGGGTCTGTGGTCTAATGACGTGACCCGCGTCAGGAGGCAGCTGAGGAGGCCGCTCATGAAGATCGTCGCCATCGGCGGGAGCCCCCGCATGAAGGGCAACAGCACCTCGCTTATGCGCATCGCCGTGGATGCAGCCGTCGGGCGCGGCGCCACGGCGGAGTTCTTCTACCCCCGCAAGATGAAGATCGCCGGCTGCCTCGCCTGTGACGGATGCAAGCGAACGCCCGATTCGGTCTGCGTGCAGAAGGACGACATGCACGCCGTCTTCGCGGCCGTCAAGGCGTGCGATGTGCTCCTGCTCGCCAGCCCGGTCTACTTCTACGGCCTCTCCTCCTGGGTCAAAGAGGTGGTCGACCGCTTCTACGCGCTCATCCCGCCCGCGGCTCCGGACGGGCAGGGCGAACCTGAGCCGCGAGTTGCACCGGGCAAGGGCTTCTACCTGATCACCACCCAGCAAGAAGCCTCGCCGTTCTACGGCTACCAGATCCTCTCGACGGTCGCCTACGGCCTCACGTGGATCGGCATGGAGTGCCGCGGCGAGCTCATCGGCACGTCACTCGACGGCCCGAAGGACTGGGAGCGGCGCGACGACTTGCAGCAGGCGGCGCGCCGGCTGATCGCCGTCTGACGGCGCGCTCCACGCCCTCCACGCAGCCGCGCAGCGCTACGCGGCGACCCGCCGGCGCCCGAAGGCGAAGTAGGCGATCGGACCGGCGAAGCTCACGAACGCCAAGGGCGTCCAGAGCTGCTTCGGGCCCCTGATCTGCTCTGCCGGGCGCCGCCTGATGTCGAGGAGCGCCGCCCCCAGGAGCGCCGCCTCGACGATAGCGGCGACGGTGATCGCCCTGCGCTTGCCCTCACTGAGCTCGCTCCACTTCGTGGTGACAGCCATGGCTCCCTCCGGGTCAGTTGCCACATCGCACAGGCCTCGCTCTTCTCATCGTCCCCCCGGCGGCCGGGGTTCAGTCACGACCGATGCGGACCTTGACGGCAAGCCCTGGAGGCCGTGATGGAGTGGCGACACGGCGGCGGCGGCCGTCCGCTGAGGCCTCTCCAGCTCAAGCCCCACGATGACCTCGAGTTCCACGAGGTGCCTGTCGACCGCCACCTCGACGCGTGCGAGATCGCGACTCATCAGGCCTCCCAGGATCGCCTGTCGCCTACTTCGTTCTGGATCAGGCAGACCCGACCGAGCCGCCGGCAGGAAGCATCCTGGCTTCCCGGCGGCCCGGACGACGAGAGTCGCCTCCGGGCCGCCCTCTCGATGCCTGCCCTCACCCAGTGTGACCCGGCAAGGGCCCGAAGACGTCGGGCACTTCCCTGCGGCGCCGCTCCGTCCGCATCAGGACGACAGGGCCGACGGCCACCGTGGACCCCGCCCGCGGCTGATAGGGTCCGCTCATGCACCTCCGTCCCCGTGCCCCCATGCCGACCGGCCGCGCGCGCCTGTCGTTCATCGCGGTGCTGGGTGGCGTCTCCGCCGTCGGTCCCTTGGCGACCGACCTCTACCTCCCGGCGATGCCGGACGTGGCGCGCGACCTCGGCGCAAGCCAGCAGTCGATCGCTCTGACGATCTCGGCGTTTCTCGCAGGGCTGGCCTTTGGCCAGCTCCTCAGCGGGCACCTGAGCGACACGCTCGGCCGGCGGCGCCCGCTCATCGCCGGTCTTCTCGTCTTCGCCGCCGCCTCGCTCGCCTGCCCCTTCGCGTCGTCGGCCGGCGCTCTGATAACCCTCCGGCTCGCGCAGGGGTTCTCCGGGGCGGCCGGGGTCGCCATCGCCAACGCCGTTGTCGCCGACCACGCCTACGGCACCGACGCGGCACGCCTGCTCTCGCGCTTGGCGCTCATTACACTCCTCATGCCGATCCTCGCTCCGCTCGCCGGCGCCCAGCTGCTCCGAGTCGTGTCTTGGCAAGGGGTCTTCGTGGTCCAGGGAGCGCTCGGTCTCGTCCTTGCCACCGCGGTCGCCTTCGGCCTCCGCGAGAGTCTGCCTCCCGACCGTCGGGTCCCGTTCGGCCTGCGGAGCGGCGTGCTCCTCATGAAGACGCTCTCGCGTGATGGCGCCTTCGTGGGGCTCACGCTCACGAGCGCCCTGACCTCGGTCGCCTTCTTCGGCTACCTCGCCGCCTCGTCGTTCGTCTACCAGGAGGTGTACGGCGCGTCTCCCGCCGTCTTCGGCGCTCTGTTCAGCGTCAACGCCGTGGGGATGCTCGCCGCCAGCCAGGTGAACCATCGTCTGTTGTCCCGCTTCGCGCCCCAGCGCCTGTTGACGGCCGGCCTCCTCGTCGCCCTCGTGGCCGGGCTCGCGCTGCTCGCGGTCACGCTGGCGAGTGGCCTCGGGCTCGTGGCGGTGGCGATCCCGCTGCTGGTGCTGGTCGCCGCTGTCGGCTCCATCGGTCCCAACTCGACGGCTTTGGCGCTTTCGCTGCACCCCGAGGCGGCCGGCACGGCCTCCGCGTACTACGGCACCGCACGCCTGGCGGTGGGCGCGTCGGGGAGTGTGCTGGTCGGCCTGGGCGGCAGCGTCAGTGGTCTGTCCATGGCCGTCGTCGTCGCGGTGGCCACGCTGGCGGCAGCGGTGACCTACGCCTTCGTCGCGCCACGGGTGCGCCGCGTCAGCGCCACATTCGACACGCCTGAGGAAGCGACGGCGGACATGCCCGCCGGATAGGCCCCGGCAACGCCCGTCGACCTGGGCCCTCGATCGGTCTGGCGGGCGTGCCGGAGCCGTGTCTCGTGCGACGGTCAGAAGACCTTGAAGCCCTTTGCGCGGTAGACGGTCTTGCCGTTCACCACGGTGGCCTTCGCGGACATCTTCCACAGATCCGCCGTCGGGCACTTCATGTAGTCGCGGTTCACCACGATGAAGTCCGCTTCCTTGCCCTTCTCGATCGATCCGCGCTGCTTCTCGGCGAAGGCGCCGTATGCCGACCAGGCCGTGAAGGACCTCAATGCCTGCTTGCGTGTCATGCACTGCTCGGCGTACCAGCCGACTTCTCCGCCGGGCGTCCCGCCGCCGGCCGGCGACTGGCCGGTCTTGTCCATGCGCGTGACGGCCGAATACAGACCCCAGAACGGGTTCGGCTCCTCGACCGGAGCGTCGGAGCCGTCGGGGATCACGCTGCCGGCCTTGAGGAAGCTCTGCCACGCGTAGGCGCCGAGGACGCGCGGGTATCCGATGCGTGTTTCCGCCATGTTCATATCCGACGTGGCGTGCTGGGCCTGCATCGACGGCAGCACCCCGAGCTCCGCGAACCGCGAGATGTCCTCGACTGCAACGGCCTGGGTGTGCTCGTCACGGAAGCGAGCCTTGTCCGCGTCGGCGAAGGCTGCCTTCGCCTCGATCGCTTCGACGGCGTCCAGGTAGGCGCGGTTCGTCGCGTCACCGATGCAGTGGATGGCCGGCTGGAAGCCGTACGTCAGCGCCTCCTCGAGCACCGGCACCAGTTGATCGATGAAGGACCCAAGGGTGTAGACGGGGGGGTCGCCGTACGTGCCGAACGTCGGGAACCCGACCCATCCGACCGGCACGTCCCCGGTGCCCGCGTCGCTGTAGGGCTCCATGAACCAGGCCCCCCGCGAGCCCATGGCACCGTCGGCGACGATCTTGATGCCGTTGATGGTATAGCGGTCCTTGTAGAGGTGCAGACGCTGCGCCTTCGGTTCCAGGTAGTAGAAGGGGGCTTCGGTCTGGTTTACATACTGGGTCACCCGGATCTTGAGCTGTCCGGCGGCGTACTGGCTCTTCATTCGCTCGATGTCGATGATGCCTGACCCCATGTCGCAGACGCTGGTCAGACCCAGCGCGAAGAGCTTCTTCTGGGCGAGCACGTTCGCCCGGCGGAGCTCCGCCTCCGAATATCCGGGCACCGCGATCAGCCCCATCGCGTTGTCGATGAAGACGCCCGTGGGATTGCCCTCGCCATCGCGGACGATCTCGCCGCCCTCGACGTCGGGTGTGTCCTTGGTGATGCCGTTGAGCTCCAACGCCCTGCTATTGACCCAGGCGGCGTGACCGTCGACGCGGCTGAGGATCACCGGGTTGTCCGGCGAGACGGGATCGAGGTCGGCGGCCGTCGGGAAGACCTGGGGATCCCAGTAGACCTGGTTCCAGCCCCAGCCGCGCACCCACACGCCGGGATCCAGATTGGCCACCGCCGCACCGACATCGGCGATGATGTCGGCCTTGGGGCGGTTGAAGGCGTTGATCTCCATAAGCGACGTGCCGACGGAGTTGAAGTGAAGGTGAGCGTCCCAGAGTCCTGGGAGCACAGTCGCGCCCTTGAGGTTGACCACCTTGGTGCGCGGTCCTATGTACTGACGGATCTTGGCGTTCGTGCCCACGGCCAGAAAGTGACCGCCCTTCACGGCGAACGCCTGCGCGCGGGCGAAGTTCTTGTTGACCGTGTAGATGTTGCCGTTCAGGTAGACCTGTGACGCCTTGGGTGCGGCCATCGCGGCCGGCGCGAGCGCAGCCACGATCAAGACGACCAGGGCGACGACGATGGCTGCTCGGCGAATGCTCAGTGACAACACCTGCTCCTTTCCTAGGCTTCACGGCAGGATCGGAGGATGGTGCGGAGGGGATCGATCACGCGGGCGAAGTGACTCGCGAGAACCGCCTGACGAGAGGGCGAACGTGGCGCCTTCGGCACTGCCGAGGCGTGGAGGATTCCTCCCCGGAACACGGTGACGCGAGCTCGCGAACCTGGTGCTCACATCCGGTCCTCCCCAAGGGCCGGACTTCCCGGCGGCTCCCCGCTGCATGATGGTGGCCGCGACGTGCAGCCGGCGGATCACAGCCTCCCGTGCGACGTGCTCTGTCTCTCAGGAGTCCCCCACGGCCACTGCTATACGCCTGTCGCGTGACATTGGCAAGAGCCCGGCTTGTGGGCGGGCGATCGGTGCGGTCGCGCGGTGGCAACGAGCGGATGAGGAACGGCCATGCTGCCGGAGGCTACGACCACCTTGGCGTCGTCGTAGAGCACCTCGGCCGGCACGCCGCTCTCGGCTACCGTTCCCCGGCCGGGTACGAGAAGATGCGGTGTGGGAACCGACACGCTCTCGCACCGGTCAACCCTTAGGTGGCAACGAAGACGGGCGACGGCGTTCTTGGCCGTTGGGAGGAACCGATTGTGTCCCAGATCGCCTCACTCGCTAGAGAGGTGAATGTTGCAGTTTGGATTCTGACCTCGCGCGGCCCAAGAACCGGATCATGCTGTCCAAGCCGACCCGACCGCCTGCAAGTCACATGGTGATCAAGCTGACCGGCGGCCGGGCGGAGAAGGTCTTCGTCGACGTCAACGGCGTCCGCCAAGGCATGTTCCTCAAGAGCGCGGATGCGACGAACCCGGTGCTGCTCTTCCTGCACGGCGGGCCGGGCATGCCCGAGTACTTCCTCGACCGTACGCATCCTACCGGCCTCGAACACGACTTCACGGTGTGCTGGTGGGAGCAGCGCGGCGCAGGTATCTCCTACGACCCCGGCATCCCCCGGGAGTCGATGACGACGGAGCAGCTCATCCGCGACACCGTCGCCGTGACCGACTACCTCCGCGAGCGCTTCGGCCGAGACAGGATCTACCTGCTGGGCCACTCCTGGGGGAGCTTCATCGGCATCCAGGTCGCCGCCCGGGCGCCGGAGCGGTATCACGCCTACGTCGGGATGGGGCAGGTCGCGCATCAGCAGAAGTCGGAGGTGCTCGCCTACCACTACGAGCTGGACCAGTTCCGCAAAGCGGGGAGGCGAAGGATGGTGCGTAGGCTCGAGGCAGCGCCGGTCACCACGGACGCGCCGCTGCCGAGGGCGTACATGAAGGTGCGTGACAAGGCCATGCACAGCCTCGGCATCGGCACGACGCGGGACATGAGGTCCGTGATCACCGGCGTGTTCGTGCCCGTCTGGCTGACGCCCGGCTACACGCTGCGGGAGAAGGCCGCCATCTGGCGCGGCAAGAGGTTCTCCCGCGGCGTCATGTGGGACGACTTCCTCGCCACGGACCTCACCGCCAGGGTGACCGCACTCGAGATTCCCGCGTACTTCTGTGGGGGCAGGTACGACTACACCGTCAGCTACGACCTGGCCAAGTCCTACCTCGACAGACTGCGGGCGCCGGTGAAGGGCTTCTACACGTTCGAGCACTCTGCCCACAGTCCGGCGTTCGAGGAGCCCGCCAAGTTCCGGCGGGTCCTGCGGAAGGACGTGCTGGCGGGCGAGGCTGAACTCGCCGACTGGGCCGTGGTGGGCGGTCGCGCTCAAACCTCCTCCTTCGCACCGGCTCCTGAGGACGGCACGGGGACGCCGCCGTCAGAGGCTTCGGCGCCCGGCTCGGAGCCGTAGAGGATCTCGGCCGCCGCGGCCACGCGTCCGTCGGCCGCTGCCGGCTCCACCCGCGTCTCCGGCACAGGAGGCTCTGCGCGTCCGATCGCGAGATACAGGATGGAGCCGGCGAGATTGAACAGCAGGACGACGACGATCCACACCCATCTGCGGCCGCCGAGCACCGCGCGCCTGCGCAGTATGTCGAGGATGCAGAAGACGACGAGCGCCAGCTCGGCGAGGCCGAGGACGAGCAACAGCACCAGGGCCTCACCGGGAATCGCAAGCTCTGCGACCAGAGGCGTCGTGGGGGCTCCTTTCAAGTCAGGGGCGAGGGATCTTGCCGCAACCTGGTGTCTGCCGCGGGTCGCGTGGAGCGGCGGCGCTCACCGCGATTGCGGTGTCGTGGACTCACGGGACGTGCTCAGCCCAAGGGACCCCGCTTCCCGACTGGGGCGCACCTCGAAGGACCGACCCTGGACAAGGGCCTCCTGCCCGTAACGCTTCGTCGACCGATGGACTGTCAGCGCACTCATCGGTCGTCACTTCCCTCGTACGGGCTGTGGGTTCAACGGAGCGGCCAGGCCAGCTACGCTGGCGCGCGCGATGGAAGGCACGGGGGAACTCCGCACCCCACGCAGGAACAGCAGCGAGAACACCAGGCCGATCGCCGTCAAGACCAGCATGATCGGCACGGCACCAAGTGACTGCGCCGGGTCGTGAATGTGGCCGAATGCCTGGTCGATGGCGATGCCCGCCGTCTCGATCGTCAACATGACGAGCATCATGCCGCCGATCACGTAGCCCCATGGGCGCCGCTGCCAGAGCCATGCGGCGCCGATGGCCAGTAGCGGGAAGGTGAACGCGAAGTCGAGCACATAGATGGGGTTCTGCGTGAGGCCGGTCCCTTGAAAGCTGTCCGGAAGGACGTTGCCGATGGTCGCCGGGATGATGTCGCGCAACCACATCACGGCGAAGAGAACGAGGCACGCCAGCATGTACACGACGACGGTGCGGACTGGAACGCCGGCACCTGCCGCGGACGCCGCGGCGAGATCGAATCGCGACAGCAGTGCCACCAGCGCCCAGAACGACAGCGCCAACAGCGCGACGAACAGGAGGAAGAACGAGTCGAACTGCAGCGCGAAGCAGAACATCACCGCGTTGTAGGCGATGTAGGCAAGAGCACCGAGCCAGACGAGCCGCGCTCGTAGTGACCCGTGAGAGGCCAGGATCATCGAGCCAACGAGGATGGGCACGGCTATGACGAGCATGGCCAGAGCGGTACCCCGCATGTTGCCCACCGTCATCGGCGTGTTCCTGTCGAAGACGCCCCAGAAGAAGAAGCTCACCGCCGCAGTGACCGCCGCCACGACGGCCAGCGCGACGGACGGGCAGTAGGGGAGCCGCTCCACCCTGCTAGGCCCTCGCTCAGTCACCGAGGACTGCGCACGATACGTCCTCGCTCTCCGCCCGAACCACAGCTCCATCTCCTTCTCGGCTTTCCGTCCAAGCCAGATCTCCATCTCCATCTCCTTGCGCAGTCGCTTCTTACGGCGTAAGCTTACGGCGTAAGGACTATAGCTTTACGTTGTAAGGCTGTCAACAAACACCCCCTCAAAGAGACCGGAGGAGACGATGGCGACGACGGGTCCCACGGAGCGCACCGAGCCCGGCGACAAGTCCGCCGGGGGGCGCGAGGCGCTGAGCCGCGACAGGATCGTTGCCGCGGCGCTCGAGCTTGCCGACGAGCACGGTCTGGAGGGACTCACCATGCGCGCCCTCGGTCGCAAGCTCGGCGTAGAAGCCATGGCGCTGTACCACTACTTTCCCAGCAAGGCCGCTCTCATCGAGGCCATAGGAGAGATCGGCCGCGAGGTCCAGGACGTGTTCGGCGGCTTCTTCGACGAGATGGAGGCCGCAGGCGCGACCGCAGGCGAGCAGGTCGTCGCCCTCGGCCTGCGCTACATCGAGTTCGCCCAGGTGCGGCCGGCGCAGTTCACGTTGCTCTTCAACACATTGCCGATCCAGTTCGACACGTGGGAGGAGTTCATAGCGGGGCAGTCGACCTTCCGCATCCCGCAGATGGCCGTACAGCACGGCATCGACACGGGTGAGTTTCAGCCGCGCCCCGCCTACGGGTGCGACGAGATGGCGTACAACCTCTGGGCTTTGGTCCACGGCCTCGCCGTGCTGCGACAGACTCGCCTGCGCGCCCTCACAGCCGACTACCATCGGCTGCACACCGCGCTGCTGGAGCAGTTGGTGCAGACGTTCCGGGGCCCGGAGACGCCGGCGACGGGTTGAGCATTCGGCGGTTGGTGCCTCGAGCCGGCCAGGCTGTCCCGAGATCCTCGCGGGCGAGCCGACGCCCACGCAGCGAGGAGCACGAGGCGGTCGGGCCAATGCATGGCGGCTCGCGAAGTAGGACCAGCCTCACCGGCATGGCCTTGGGCACCCACAGCCGCGTGCTGCCGGGCAGTTCAGCCTCCGCGATCCGCCCGAATCGCCTTTCCCATCATCGTCATGGTGGTCCAGCCCGCGTAGCCGTTCTTCTCGTAGAACTCGGCGGTGCCGTTCCCTCGCGAGGTGAGGAGATACACCTCCGACACGCCTTGGGCGCGGAGTCGCCGCTCCGCCTCCGCCAGCAGGCGACTCCCGAGCCCCCGTCTCTGCGCTTCGGTCGCCACGACCATCTCCCTCAGACAGAAGTGGTCGCCGTCATAGAACGCCTCGATGTTCCCGATGAGGAACGCAACAAGCCGTTGAGCGGAAGACGCGGCTATCCCCCAGGATCCTGGACTGCTGAAGATGTCGGTCAGACGCCGTACTGACCGGTCCTCAGTCCACCCGTCGTTCCAGGGCGGCGCGTTGTTCACGTCGGTGAAGAGCCGCGCGCACGCGCGCACCGTCTCCAGGTCGACGATATCCGCGATCTCCATCGATCCTCCTCTAGTGAAGGTGCTCTGCCGCGCACTGGTGCCGACCGTCTCGCCGACGTCGGGCGCATGAGCCGCCGACGCAGCACGGTGTGAACGGCATCATGGCCTTGAAGCCGATCAGCTTGGCCTCTGCTCGGCGGCTCGACCCTCGGCTCGAAGCTTGATACCCGTCAACTGCTTGCGTGCGTTGAGGAAGTCGCCGACCTCGAAGAACGGCCACCACAAGATGGGCAGGGAGACGAGTGACGTGGAGAAGCGCATGCGCACGATCAGTCTCGTGCGGCCGGCCTCCAGCGGACGCAGCAAGTAGGAGAGGCTACTGGCGCCGAACTTCGGCCAGATGCCCTCCTTGAAGACCCACACGGTGGTCGGATGCGAGAACGACAGGACGAGGGATCTGTTGGGCTCGATCGCGCGAATCGTCAAGCCTTCCTCGCCGACGGTCTCGCCGATGTCTGGGTCCTGGAACTGCGGCAAGATGCACGTGGCGCTTGGGATCCCATCGTTGTCGAACTGGTCGAAGCCGTACCAGCCTGCGCGGCGATAGCCCATCTGGATGATCCACGGCCAGACGGCGTCCACGTTTGCCTCGATGGTGATCGCCCTCGTCGCCTGGAAGAACGCCCGGCGCACCTCGGAATCGCCGGGCACCGAGGCGCGAGCCTCGTCCGCAGTCGCTCCCCAGTTCTGGTGCCGGCGCCTCAGGAGGAGGAGCAGCGGAAAGGACACGATTCCGGCGGCGAAGAGACAGAACATCAGCGGGTAGAGGATCACCGCGCGGATATGCCTGTCTTCCACGAGATCCCCAGTCCGCAGCGCGGACTACCTGCAACCCGGCAAGGAGTATGCAGTCGGCGCAGGAGTGCCGACGCGGCTGCTGTCCTCAGGCTATCACGGTAGCGCGAGGCCCCGGGTCGAGGGGGGCCGTCTGCAGTTGAGTCCCGCAGTGTGGTGTATCTCTTGAAGAGGCAGCCGCGGTAGAGAGAAGCCACCCTGGGCTGCACAATCGTCGGAACCGTTCCAGGGATACGACGATAAGGAGCACCACGCTGGCCGGGAAGAGCTTGAGACTCGACGAGCTCGTACCCAAGCTCATGGGCGATGAACACGCGGATGTTCTCCGCGAGACGCTGGCCTGGTTCGTCGGCGAGCTCCTGGAGGCCGAGGTCGCGGGGCGGATCGGCGCCGGCCTGCACGAGCGCAGCCCGGAGCGGACGACGCACCGGAACGGCGACCGTGAGCGGGTCTGGTAGACGCGCGCCGGGGAGGTCACGCTCGCCATCCCGCGGCTGCGCGCCGGCAGCTACTTCCCCAGCTTCCTCGAGCCGCGCACGCGCTCCGAGCAGGCGCTCGTAGCGGTCGTGCAGGAGGCGTATGTGAACGGCGTCTCCACGCGCAAGGTCGACCGCCTCGTGACCCAGCTCGACCTGGCCGGCATGAGCAAGAGCGCCGTCAGCCGCCGCTGCGCCGGCCTCGACGAGCAGGTGCGAATCTTCCGGGAGCGCCCCCAGCGTTGGTAGGGCGCGGGGTCGGTCGACAGATGGAGGGCGCGATGGCTCCCAGTGGACCAGAATCCGGGCAGCCGGAGGAGGCGGGGCGGCCCGTGGACACCGTCGCCGCGGCGGAGACCGCAGGCGAGACGCGCGGCGCGCGCTTCGCGCGCTTCGCGCGCAAGGCGCACCGCACCCGTCTCTACCTCTCCGCGGGTGTCGCGGTCGCCTTGCTCATCGTCCTGATCGCGATCGTGATCGCGAACAGGGGTCAGGTCGAGGCCAGCTGGGTCTTCGGCTCGTCGTCGGTGTCGCTGGTCTGGCTGGTGATCGGCGCCGCCGATCAGTCCGGCCGCGTTGGCTCGGTGCATGGAAGGTTGGGAATGCCGCTGTGTTTCGTCATGCCGTGGGCGAGGGCACATCTCCGCAGAAGTCCCATCGTCGACAGGGAGGCAGCACATGTGGCTCTGGATCCTGCTCTTGATCGTCATCGTCGTGATCTTCGGCTTGGGATTCGTCGTCAAGTGGCTGTTCTACATCGCGATCGCCCTGCTCCTCATATGGATCATCGCGATGCTCTGGGACCGCCTTCGAGGGCGGGGCTGACGACCGCGCCGCGACTCGTCGCCGCGGGTGCGGTCATTCAGACGTTCCTGCGCAGCCAACGGTGCCGGGTCTGACGGGCGACGCCGTAGCGGAGGGTGACCTCGGTCACGGACAGGCCACCCTTCACCTCGGGCACTGCAGCACGGCGCTGTTCCACTCCGCCCAACTCGATAAGCACGATCCCTACCTCCCTCGACTCGCCGACCTTCCTCAGGTCGTCTCTTCGAGAGAGGCTCAGCGCTGGCTTCGGGGCTGGGGGGTGTACCACAGGTACCGGAGCCAGCGTCGCCCGACTACCGGGACCGCGTCCCGGAGAGTCACACACCTACCGGAGCCACGGTGGAAAATGGATTCGAACCACGGACCTCTTCCCTATCAGGCAGGCTTCTTGACCTGCCCCGATGGATTCGAAGAGACGCAAGGAGTCGCGGCCAGTCCCAAGAAAGCATGCCATCTACAGGGAAAGTCTCGGGTTCGTTCCGCAAGGAGACTCGTCGAGCACCGACGAACCACGCTCACTTGGGTTGCAGAACGGTTGCAGCCGGCCAGCTCACCGATCGGTAACGCAACCGCCTAGGTTTGGAGCCGTGTCCCGCCGCGATCGAGCCAGCGCACGAGCGCGGGCACGACGGTCACCGTCACGACGAGGGCAAAGACCACGTCCACCACGGTCACGATGCCGAAGTCGCGCAGGGCCGGGAAGGACGAGAAGACAAGGGCGCCGAACCCGGCCGCCACGGTGAGCGCCGAGGCCGTGATGGCCCGGCCGACCTTGGCCACGGCCTCCTCCATGGCGAGGTCGTGCGCGATCCCCTTCGCCCGTTCCTCCCAATACCGGCTGACGAGCAGGACCGTGAACTCCGTGCCGATCGCGATGACGAGAGCACTCAGGACGGCGGTGAGAGGGTTCAGGTCCACACCCGCGACCCACATGAGAGCCGAGGACCAGCCGGTCACGAGGGCTATGGGGATGACGGCGATGAGGGCGCGCCGCCAGTTCCGGTAGATGACGAACAGCCCGAGCAGGACCGCCGCGATCCCGACCCCCATCACCATTCCTCGGTTCTCGGTGAACGCCTCGACCGTTCGGGCGGTCAGGGTGGCGTTGCCGCCGGGAACAACGGTCACGCCCTCGGGCACGTCCATCCGTGTGGTGAGATCGTCGATGATCCTGTTCATCGTGGCCATCTGCATGTCGCGCACGCTGAAGGTGATGGAAGCCCCGGTCTTGTCGGCGGTGACCAGGCCATCGCGGATCTCGGGTGGGAGCTGACCGAGAGCCGCGGCCACCGCCTCGGCGGACGGCGGCGCATCCCCAGACTGGAGCCCGAGAGCCGTGGTCAGGCTCTCGGCCCCGGCGATCTCGGGATGGGACTCGAGTGCCTCCGCCTGGAACTCGGCCATCCAGCGGACGAAGGCGGGCGCGGTGACATCCGGAGCCTGGACGAGGAAGGGGAGCTCCATGGTGCTGCCGACCACACCGCGCGCCTTCTCGAGGGCCACCACGCCGGGCGTGCTGCTCGGGATGAGCTTCTCGATGTCCGCCTGGACGTTCAAATCGCGGTCGGCGGCGAACCCCAAGACCGCCAGCGCCGCGGCGACCGCGACCACCCAGACGGCGCGGCGCCGGGACCAGCGCGCGAGCGCAGGGAGCGTCGTGCCGAGGGAGAGCCAGTCCCTGTCCAGGAGCTTGCGACCGCCACCGCCCGCCGCCCCGGCGGGCGCCATCCGCGGTCGCCGGTCGAAGCGATAGAGAAAGGCGTTGAGCACGAAGAGGGCCACCACATACAGGATCGCGGCTCCGATCCCCAGCAGGATCCCGAAGTCGTTCACCGCCGGCACGGCCGAGAGAAGGAGGGTGCTGAAGCCTAAGATCATGACCGCGACCGCTACGCCCACCGTCGGCGCGATGTGCGAGATGGCGTCGACGAGGGCCCCCGCCGGCTCCTCCCCGCGACGCATCTCTTCCTCGTAGCGGTTATGGAACTGGATGGCGAAGTCGACCCCGAGGCCGATCAGCACGGGAAGGCCGGCCAGGGTCACGAGCGACAGCGGGACGTCGAGAGCGGTCGCCACGCCGAACGTCCACAGCACGCCGATCAGCACCTCGGGGAGCGACAGCAGGCGCCAGCGGGCAGGGAACGCGATGAACAGGATCACCACCATGAGCACGACCGCGATCACCCCTGTGCGGGCGAGACCGGAGTAGATGGCCGACGTGATGTCGGCGATGAGCCGGGGCGTCCCGGCCACGATCGCCCCGGAGGCAAATGGGCTTGCGGCGACGGCGTCCTGGATGAAGCTCGCCGCCTCCGACTGCTCGTCGCTCGTGAGACCCCCGGCCAGACGAACGGCGACGAGCGCGTGGCCGTTGCGGTAGAACCGCTGCAATTGGGTCCGCAAGGACTCGTCCGCGAGGGCGGCCTTCAGGGCAGAGCCGGGATCGTCCATGTCGATGCCGCCCTGCGCGGCGGCCGGTCCGATCAGGGTGAGCGGGCTCACCACCGATCGGATCCTCGCGTCTGCACGGAGCGCCGCCTCAAGCTCGGTGAGCCCGCGAAGCGTTTCGGGGGAGGCGAGCTGCAGGGGCGTGCCGGGGATGAGGATCAGCATGGAGTCCCCACCGAAGGCCTGCTCGTACGCCCGATTGCCCCGGTACGCTTCGCTCTCCGCCGAAAGGAAGGCCTCCTGGGTCGTGACGACGGAGATCTGACTGACGCCCCACGCAGCCAAGGCCGAGAGGGCCACGACGACGATCAGTATGGCCAGCGCGTGGCGCTCGACGATCCGGCCCACGAACCTCGCGAGCTTCACCTCAAGCACTCCTCTCCGGGAGTCACTCGCCCGCCGCCAGGGTGCCGCGCGGCGTGGCTTGGGCCGGCAGGTGTACGCTCTGGACGCCACGAACAGGGACCGAGCGCGTTCGGAGCGCGTTCGGTCCGACCGGGACCGGATGACGGGCAGGCTGATGCATCACTTCCAGTGTACTGTTCGTCAGAAGTGAACTACAAGCGCGGGGGTGTCGTGGACGTGTCGCGGGGGGTCTCCGGGCGATGACCGAGCGCCGGCGGTTGCTGGACGAGATCAGCGCGCTCGAGATACGGCTGCTCGCCGTGGGCTTGCCGGAGCAGACCTCGTCACTGCTCGACTACGACATCACGCTGCAGCAGATACGCGCGTTCGCGTTCGTCTACGCCCACGGGCAGACGCCCATGAAGCGACTCGCCGACGCGCTGGGTATCAGACCGAACGTCGCCACCGGCATCGTCCAGCGGCTCGTCGACCGGGGACTCATCGAGCGCCGCGAGAACCCCAATGATCGCCGCGTGCGACTGCTCTCAGTCACGGATCAGGGGGACGCGCTGATCGACGACCTGGCGGCAATTATCCTCGCCAAGACGCGCGAAGCCCTCGAGCGCTTGAGCGATGAGCAACTACGCCGACTCCACGAGATCCTCGCCGAGATGGGATCACCGCAGGAAGAGTGATCGCACCGCGTCGGTCTCATCGAGGCCGACGAGCTCGGTGACAGGAGGCGGGAAGACATCCCGTGGATGTGTGGTGGGCGCACGTGGATTCGAACCACGGACCTCTTCCTTATCAGAGAAGCGCTCTAACCGACTGAGCTATGCGCCCACGAGGGGCCTTGGAGTCTAGGACCGAGGGCGGCGGCGCGTCAACCGTCGCGCGGCGACGGGCGACGCCGCCGCGGATCGTCTTGGTGCATCGCGCACGGCGGCGAACGATCTCGGACGAAGGCGTGGGCCGCGACGAGCTGCTCGGGCGCCGACACCCGAACAGGACGGTATTGTCAATCGCAGCTGACCGGTTTACATTGATTGAGATGACTTGTTCGCGCCAATCGAGAGGTCCAACATGACGTCTGTGACCATCACTGAACTCAAGGCCCATCTGGCGGAGTACCTGCGTCGCGTGTACAACGGCGAGCGCCTGCACGTGACGGTACGCGGCAAGGAGGTCGCCGACATCGTGCCCGCCGACCCGGTCCGCGCGGCGATCTGGCGTATGGTCGAGGCAGGGGACGCGAAGTGGAACGGCGGCAAGCCCGTCGTTCGCGACGACCTCCCGGTCAACACGGGACCCCTCCTCTCCGACATCGTGCTGGACGACCGTGGGCCGCGCTTGAGCGAAGTGGATCCCGACGGGCGATGATCGTCTACTCGGACACGAGCGCCCTGGTGAAGGCCTTGCTGCTGGAGATCGACACAGAGCGCGTGCGCTCCTGGTTCGGACGCGCGGAGCAGGTCGCGTCGAGCGTGATCACCTACGCGGAGGCGTGCGCGGCACTGGCCCGCCGTGATCGCCTGCACGGCCCCGACTCGGCCGCTCTCCGGGCGCAGGTCGCCACCCTGGACGCGAACTGGAGCGAGTTCATCGTCATCCCGGTCGACGAGCACGCGGCTGGGCGCGCCGCACTCGCGCACGGCCTGCGTGGCATGGACGCGGTCCAGCTGAGCGCCGCGCTCGGGCTGCGCGCCTTCGTCACCGAGTATGCACCCGACGCGCGGGTCGCGTTCGCCGCCTTCGACCGGGAACTGCTCGAGGCGGCCAAGCGCGAGGGCTTCGCCACCCTCGACCCCACCTTGGACTAAGCCCGCTCACGTTTCGCCCACGGCCGCAGGCCCTATAATCAAGGGGCCATGGACGTCCAGCAGATGGTCATCTACGGCGTCAGCTTCGACGTCGTCGGCAAGCAGCCGATCGTCCTCCTCAAGACGATGGAGGGCAACAAGTTCCTGCCCATCTGGATCGGGCACCCCGAGGCGGCCGCTATCCTCATCAGGCTGCAGGGCACCCAGTTGCCGCGGCCGATGACCCACGACCTGCTGACCAACGTCATCGGCCGGTTCGACGCCGAGCTCACGCGCATCACCGTCACCGAGCTCAAGGACAGCACGTTCTACGCCAAGCTCACCCTGGTCAAGGACGGCGCCGAGATCGACATCGACTCCCGCCCCAGCGACGCGTTGGCCCTGGCGGTGCGCACCGAGGCGCCCATTTACGCGTCCACCGCGCTCATCATCGAGAACGCCATCGAGTTCGAACGCGAGGTCGATGACACCGAGGAGATCATCGAGGGCTTCCGCGACTTCCTCGAGAAGGTCAACCCCGAGGACTTCAAGAGCGTCGAGGTCACGGCCGACGAGGCACTGTACGCGGAGCGCGAGGCGGCGGCCGCGGAGGGCGACGAGGAAGACGAGGAAGAGGCTCTCGACGCGGACGAAGACGACGAGGACGATCTCACCGAGGACGAAGACGACGAGACCGAAGACGACGACGAGGGCCGCCCCTGACGGCCGTCAGAAAAGCGAGCGTGCCGTGAGCACAGGACCGACCGACCCAGTCATCACCCAACTCCGCGATCAGATCTCTGACAACGACCTCAAGATCGTCGACGCCGTCAACAAGCGGCTCAAGCTCGTCGCGCAGCTCAAGAGGTACAAGGAAGAACACGGCGTCGACTTCTACGACCCCGCGCGCGAGGAGTGGATGCTCACCTTCCTCTCGCGCGCGAACAAGGGCCCGATCTCGAACGACGGCCTGCGGACCGTCTTCACCGAGATCCTCACCGTCACCAAGCAAGAGCTCGCGCCGAAGGAGTAGGGCGCGGGGCGCTCGCCGCTCCCTTGTGCGCTACCCCTTCAGCACGCCGAGCGGTCTGAGCCGCGCCACCTTGCGCGCCAGGCCGACCGCGTCGATCACGTCGACGATCTCACCGACGTCCTTGTAGGCGTACGGCGCCTCTTCGGCGAGCAGCGACGTCGACTGCGAGAGCACCACGATGCCCTTGGCCTCGAGGTCGCGGCGCACGTCGGCGCCACTCATGACGCGCTTGGCGGCGCCGCGGGAGAGCCGGCGGCCGGCCCCGTGGGCGGCCGAGCCGAAGCTCTCGCGCATCGCCGCCTCCGTCCCCGCCAGCAGCCAGCTCTCGCTGCCCATGTCGCCGGGCACGATCACGGGCTGCCCGGTCGCGCGATAGACCGGCGGCAGCTCGGGGTGACCGGGGCCGAAGGCCCGCGTCGCCCCCTTGCGGTGCACCCAGAGGTCCGTCGGCACGCCGTCCACCTCGTGTGTCTCGAGCTTGGCGATGTTGTGCGCCACGTCGTAGAGCAGCTCGACGCCGAGTCGTTCCCACGGGCGGCGGAAGACCTGCTCCAAGCCCAGGCGGACCTCGTGCATCATCACCTGCCGGTTGGCGAAGGCGAAGTTGGCGGCGGCGGCCATCGCCGCGAGGTAGTCCTGGCCCTCGGGCGAGCTCGCCGGCGCGCAGGCGAGCTGCCGGTCGGGCACCTCGATGCCGTAGCGGCGCGTCGCCGCCGCCATGCGTTGCAGGTGATCGGTGCACGTCTGGTGGCCGAAGCCCCGCGAGCCCGAGTGGATCATCACCGCGATCTGGCCGACGTGGACGCCCCAGGCGCCGGCCACGGCTTCATCGAGCACCTCGTCGACGACCTGCAGCTCGATGAAGTGGTTTCCGGCGCCCAGGCTCCCGACCTGCGTGCGCCCGCGCGCGATCGCCTTCTGCGTCACCGGCTCGACGCTGGCTCCCGGCATGGCGCCGTTCTGCTCGGTGCGCTCGACGTCGCGCTCGGTCGCCAGCCCGTGCTCGAGCAGCCAGGGCACGCCGCGCTCGACGAGCTGCGTCAGCTCGCGCCCCTGCAGCTTCAGCGTCCCGCGGTCGTTCAACCCCTGCGGCACGCGCCGCATCAGCTCGTGCACGAGCTCCTCGGCGCGCGGTCGCACCTCCTCGTCGTCCAGGCCCGTGACCGCGAGCCGCACGCCGCAGTTGATGTCGAAGCCGACGCCACCCGGCGAGACGACGCCGTCGTCGGCGCGCATCGCGGCGACGCCCCCTATAGGGAAGCCGTAGCCCCAGTGGATGTCGGGCATCGCCAAGCTGGCGCGCACGATCCCCGGCAGGGTGGCGACGTTGGCGACCTGCTGCAGGGCCTCCTCGTGCCCCGCCTGCTCGAAGAGGCTCTCGTGCGCGTACACACAGCCGGGCACGCGCATGCCGCCCGTGGGTTCGATGACGTAGGTATGCGCCCCGGCACGCTCGACGTGCACCATGGCTCGCCTCTAGATGATTGATTCCACGAGATT
>DDYF01000061.1 GCA_002347645.1 Thermoleophilia bacterium UBA2241
GAGCATCCGCGACGTCATCCTCTTTCCCGCGCTGCGCGGCTAGCACAACCGGCTCGCGTCCCTCTGGGGACCGAGAACGGTCTCTGCGCCGGTACTGACGATCGGCGTGTCGTCGCCCGGACGTGCGTGCGACGATCAGCATGAACCGTGCGATCTTGCTTTCTGATGGCAAGATCGCACGTCACGCCATCGCGTCCCGTTCCCGACCTGCAGAAACGGGCCTTTGCCAGCACCCCCGCCAACATGTTAAGAAGACTGCGCAACACCACCTCCCGAGCCCGAGCATTGCGCCTTACGCAGGAGCGCGTACCCTTGGCTGAGTGATACGCAGTCTGCAGGATCCTTGTTAGCCCAGACCGATTCTGTTCACGCCCCCCATAAGGAGAGCTTTCGCAGTGGACATTCCACGAATCTTCACCATCACCGAAAGCGCTCACCGCATNNTGCACCTGGGCGCGCGATCACGGCGTCGTCGGCACCGGCGTCGACATGAGCCAGTTGTTCACCGAGCAAGCAAGAGTCCGCGCTGAAGAGCTCGGCGTCGCCGATCAGGTCACGTTCATCCACGGCGACGCCGCGGGCTACGTCTCTGACGAGAAGGCCGATGTGGCAGCCTGTCTCGGGGCCACGTGGATCGGCGGGGGAGTCGCCGGCACCATCGAGCTTCTGGCGCAGAGCCTGCGCACCGGAGGGATCATCCTCATCGGCGAGCCCTTCTGGCGCCAAGTGCCGCCGACGGAAGATGTCGCCAAGGGGTGTCTTGCCGGCTCCGTCTCCGACTTTCTCGTGCTTCCAGGACTCCTCGCGTCTTTCGACCACCTTGGCTACGACGTCGTGGAAATGGTCCTGGCCGACCAAGACGGCTGGGACAGATACGAGGCGGCCAAATGGCTCACCATGCGCCGATGGCTCGAGGCAAACCCCGACGACAAGCTCGTGAAAGATGTGCGAGCCAAACTGATCTCGGAACCCGAGCGCTACGCCGCCTACACGCGTGAGTATCTGGGCTGGGGGGTGTTCGCGCTGATGCCGCGGTGATGCGTCGGCGCGTCCGGCGGGTCGCCAACGCCGAAGGTCATTGGCGGTCGGTGTTCTACCTGCGTGCCGACCTGCATCGGCGCGGCATCGGCAAGCGCTTGCTCGAACACCTTGTCGCGACCGCGCGCGACATCGGCGCCGACTCCCTCCATGTGCCCAGCAGTCGCAACGCCGTCGCCTTCTACGAGGCCGCGGGCTTCGCCGTCGACGCCGAGCAGCCCGACGCCGCCATCGAGATGACGTGGATGGCGATGCCGCTGCGCGGGCGGCCCGGAGAACAGGTGACGTGAGCAGACGGGCGCGGAGGCCGTGGTGAGTCACGCGAGCAAGCGAGCCGGCAGGCCATTCGCCAGACGTCAGGCTGCCTTCTCCGCGTTCCCCCAGCGCCGTCCCGGCCAACCGGCCTTCGGCCCGATCCAGAGCGTGAGACCCGGCACCAGCGCCGTCCGCACGAGGAAGGTGTCGATGAGCACGCCGAGCGCCACCCCGATGCTGATCTCGGCGAGGTCCTTGATCGGCTGCGAGAGCAGGATCAGGAACGTGCCCGCAAGGATGATGCCGGCGCTGGTGAGGACGCCGCCGGTGGCCGTCAGCGCGCGCACCGTCCCGTCGCGCAGGCCGTGCAGCAGCGCCTCGCTGCGGATGCGCGTCGTGATGAAGATGTTGTAGTCGCTGCCCAGGGCCACCAGAAAGATGAACATGTAGAGCGGGATGCGGTAGCTGATGCGCTCCCAGCCGAAGAGCACCTCGGTGATGAAGATGGTCAAGCCGAGGGCGGCGAGATACGAGAGTACGTTCGTGCCCAGCAGGTAGAGCGGCGCGACGACCGCGCGCAGCAGCACCATGAGGATGACGCCGACGACGACGAGCGCGACCGCAGCGACGAGCAGCGTATCGCGGTTCGAGAGCTCCCAGGTGTCGGCCTGGATGGCGGTCGGGCCGCCGACGAGGGCGGTGCGGCCCCCGGCGGCGGCCGTCGCGCGCGCCACCTCGCGCAGGTCGCGGACCTGCTGCAGCGCCTGCTTGGAGTACGGGTCGCCCTCGAGGATCACCTGGAAGCTCAGGAGCCTGCCGTCGTCGGCCGTGCCGGTGGGGAAGGCCGCAGCGACCCCGTCGGCCTCGTTGAGGGCGCCGGTGATCATGCCCGTGACGAAGTCGGGCGGAGCCTCCGGCGCCTGGATGAGCACCGTGGTCGGCGCCAGCGCGCCCTTGGGGAAGTGCTTCTCCAACAGCGCGTAGCCCTGCTTGGACGGCATGTCCTCGAGGAAGTCCTCGGTGAAGCTGAAGCGCGGGCTGTAGAGGAGGCAACCGAGGGCGAGCACGGCCAGGAGGGCCGCGACGACTGCGGCGGCACGCCGCGGCGTCGCGGCCACCGTCTCGGCGACGCGACGCCAGATGCGGTGCTCGGTCACGTCGCCCTCCCGGGGCACGCGTGGCCAGAAGGCGCGGCGGCCGAGGAGGGCGAGGAGCGCCGGCATGAGGGTGAGGCCGGCGATCAGCGTGACGAAGACGCCGAGCCCCAGCACGGGCGCGAACGAGCGGTAGTCGCCGTAGCGCGCGAACAGGAGCGTGAGCACGGCGAGGGTCACCGTGAGGCCGCTGGCGGCGATCGCCTCCCAGGTCTCGGCGAGCGCCGTGGCGAGCGCGACGCGGGCTTCGCCCTCACGGCGCAGCTCCTCGCGGTAGCGCGAGATGAGCAGCAGGCCGTAGTCGGTGCCGGCGCCGAAGAGCAGGATCACCATGAGCGACGTGGCCTGCCCAGACAGGGTGGTGCCCGCCGCCTCGGCGGCCAAAGCCAGGATGCCGCCGGCGACGAAGTAGCCGAAGCCCACGGCGACGAGCGGCACGAAGGCCAGCACCGGCGAGCGGTAGATGAGCAGCAGGAGCACGAGGACGAGGATGACAGTGCCGACGAGCAGCTTGACGTCGGCGTTGAGGAAGACCTGGTAGACGTCGGTGATGAGGCCGCCGGGGCCGGTGACCCGCACCTGCATGCCCGCGACCTCGTCGCCGAAGTGCGCGCCGATACGCTTGACCGACTCGCGGAAGGTCTCTTCGCCGGGCGTGCCGCCGAGGCTAGCGAAGATGAGCGCGCCCGCGCCGTCCTCGCCGTACTCGACGCGCGCGCTGTTGATGGGCTCGCCGCCGCTCTCGAGCCACGCCATGCCCTCGTCGATCGCCTGCTTCTGCTCGTCGTCGAGCGGCGCGTCTGAGCTGAACACGACGATCAGCGGCGTGCCCTTCGCGTCGGCGAACTTCGCCTGCTGCAGCGCCTCGGCGCGCTTGCTCTCGAGCGAGGCCGGCAGCGTCTTCGAGGCGTCGTTCGAGGTCACGCTCTGCAGGCTGGGGCCCATCGCCAGCGCGCCGGCCGCCGCCGCCCACAGGGCGATGACCAGCCAGGGGTGCCAGCTCCGCGTGGACCAGGTGACGGCGCGTCGCATCTTCGGGGGCTCCTCTCGCCGGCCGGCGTCCATGCCGGGCGCCGGCGGAATCATACCTGCACCTGGCGTTGCGCGTCGCCCCAGACGGGTGGTGACGACGCGCCCGGTGCGCTGACCTGACCCTCGGGTCGCGCCTCGTGGGGAATCGGGTACCATAGTGCTACATCGCCTCCCGAGGGGCTTCATCGTCGGGAGGCCGAGGCAACGCGACGGCGCCGCGCCCGCGCCATCACGTCCCGGGTGCGCCGTCCACAAGGAGACTGCACGATGTTCGAACGCTTCACCGAACGCGCCCGCCAGGTCGTCGTCCTCGCCCAGGAAGAGGCCCGCGCCCTCAAGCACAACTACATCGGCACCGAGCACCTGCTGCTGGGGCTGCTGCGTGAGGAAGAGGGCGTGGCGGCGCGTGTGCTCGACGCGCTCGAAGTGAGCGTCGAAGAGGTGCGCGCCGCCGTCGTGCGCATCGTCGGCTCGGGCGAAGAGTCGCCCCAGGGCCAGATCCCCTTCACGCCGCGCGCCAAGAAGGTCCTTGAGCTCGCCCTGCGCGAGGCACTCTCGCTGGGCCACAACTACATCGGCACCGAGCACATCCTGCTCGGCCTCGTGCGTGAGGACGAAGGCGTCGCGGCGCGCATCCTGCTCGACCTCGACGCCGAGCCCGAGAAGATCCGCAACGAGGTCATGCGCACGCTCTCGGGCCCGGGCCGTCGCGTCCAGGGCGGCGAGGGCGGCAAGCGCTCGCCGAAGGTGCTCGAGCAGTTCGGCCGCAACCTCACGAAGCTCGCCGAAGAGGGCAAGCTCGATCCGTGCATCGGTCGCGTGATCGAGATCGAGCGCGTCATGCAGATCCTCTCAAGGCGCACCAAGAACAACCCGGTCCTCATCGGCGAGCCCGGCGTCGGCAAGACGGCGATCGCCGAGGGGTTCGCACAGCGCATCGCCAACCACGAGGTGCCCGAACTGCTCAAGAACAAGCAGCTCTACACCCTCGACCTCGCGGCCCTCGTCGCCGGCTCCAAGTACCGCGGCGAGTTCGAGGAGCGTCTCAAGAAGGTCATGAAGGAGATCCGCGAGCAGGGCGACGTCATCCTGTTCATCGACGAGCTCCACAACCTCGTCGGGGCGGGCGCCGCCGAGGGCGCGATCGACGCCGCCAGCATCCTCAAGCCGGCCTTGGCGCGCGGCGAGCTCCAGACCATCGGCGCCACGACGATGGACGAGTACCGCAAGTACCTCGAGCGCGATGCCGCCCTCGAGCGCCGCTTCCAGCAGATCAAGGTGGCCGAACCGTCGGTCGAAGAGACCATGGAGATCCTCAAGGGCCTTCGCGACCGCTACGAGGCCCACCACCGCATCCGCATCAGCGACGAGGCGCTCGTCTCTGCCGCCGAGCTCGCCGACCGCTACATCAGCGACCGGTTCCTTCCCGACAAGGCGATCGATCTTGTCGACGAGGCGGCGAGCCGCAAGCGTATCCAGACCATGACCGCGCCTCCCAGCTACCGCGAGCTCGAGGACGAGATCGCCACCGTGCGCAAAGAGAAGGAGGCGGCGATCGAGGCCCAGGAGTTCGAGAAGGCCGCCAACCTGCGCGACAAGGAGCGCAAGCTCTGCCACAAGAAGCTGGAGCTCGAGGACGCCTGGAAGACGTCAGATGAAGGTATGCGGGCCAGCATCGGCGAGGACGAGATCGCCGAGATCGTCAGCATGTGGACGGGCATCCCCGTCGTCAAGATCACCGAGGCCGAGAGCAAGAAGCTGCTGCGCATGGAAGACGAGCTGCACACGCGCCTCATCGGCCAGGACGCGGCCGTGCGCGCCGTGAGCAAGGCGATCCGCCGGGCCCGTGCCGGCCTCAAGGACCCGCGTCGCCCGACCGGCTCGTTCATCTTCCTGGGGCCCTCCGGCGTGGGCAAGACCGAGCTCGCGCGGACGCTGGCCGTGTTCCTGTTCGGCGACGAGGACCACCTCGTGCAGCTCGACATGAGCGAGTACATGGAGAAGCACACCGTGTCGCGCCTCATCGGCTCGCCGCCCGGCTACGTGGGCCACGAGGAGGGCGGGCAGCTCACCGAGACCGTTCGCCGCCGCCCCTACAGCGTCATCCTCTTCGACGAGATCGAGAAGGCGCATCCGGACGTGTTCAACATCCTCCTGCAGATCCTCGAGGACGGGCGCCTGACCGACTCGCAGGGGCGCACGGTCGACTTCCGCAACGCGATCATCATCATGACCTCGAACATCGGCGCGTCCGAGATCAGCAAGGACGCGCCGCTCGGCTTCGCCCTGTCGGCGCAGAGGGGCCTCAGCTACGAAGACATGAAGAGCCGTATCACGGGCGAGCTCAAGCGCGTCTTCCGGCCCGAGTTCCTCAACCGCGTCGACGAGGTCATCGTCTTCCACAAGCTCGAGCGGGAAGAGATACGCCTCATCGTCGATCTGATGATGGGCCGGCTGGGTGAGCAGCTCCAAACGCAGGGCGTCAGCATCGAGCTCACCGAGGCGGGCCGCGACCTGCTCGTCGAGAAGGGCTACGACCCGGTGCTCGGGGCGCGGCCGCTGCGCCGCGCCATCCAGCGCTACATCGAGGACAAGCTCTCCGACGCGATGCTCGAGCGGCAGCTCCCGGCCGGCACAGTCGTGCTGGTCGACGCCGAAGACGACGACACCAGGCTGACGGTGGACGGCGAGAGGGTCGGGGGCAGCGTCGAGCTGCCGATGATGGGGCTCGACGAGCCGCTCGTCCACGGCGCGGTGGCGCCGGTGGGGCCGGCGGGCGGGCCCGACGGACCCCCCGACGCCGGCTCGGCCGGCGCCAGCGCCTGACGCCGTGGCGCGCGGCAAGAGCGTCTTCACCTGCTCGCAGTGCGGGCGCCGCGAGGCCAAGTGGCTCGGCCACTGCCCAGATTGCGGCGCCTGGGACTCCTTCGTCGAGGAGAAGGTCACCGAGCTCACGCCGCGCATGCGCGGGCGGAGCAAGGCGCAGGGCGGTGATGGCGGCGCCGTCACCCCCCTGCGCCTTGCCGACGTCGTCTCGTCGGCGTCCGAGCGCTTCTCGTCCGGCATCGCCGAGCTCGACCTCGTGCTCGGTGGCGGCATCGTGCCCGGGTCGCTGGTGCTGGTCGGCGGCGAGCCGGGGATCGGCAAGAGCACGCTGCTGCTGCAGGTGCTCGACAAAGTGGCCGCCGACGGCTGCGCCGCCCTCCTCGTCTGCGGCGAGGAGTCGGCGGCGCAGGTGAAGATGCGGGCGGATCGTATTTGCGCGACGCCGGGCGACATCACGGTGCTCGCGGAGACACGGCTCGAGCCCGTCGTCGAGGCGGTGGCGGCGGCGCGTCCGGCCCTTGTCGTCATCGACTCGGTGCAGACGCTCTACAGCGACGCCTTCACCTCGGCGCCCGGCAGTGTCAGCCAGGTGCGCGAGGCGGCGGGGGCCTTCTTGCGTATGGCGAAGGAGACCGGCACGGCGGTCGTGCTGGTGGGGCACGTCACAAAGGAGGGCGCGATCGCCGGCCCTCGGGTACTCGAGCACATGGTCGACACGGTGCTACAGTTCGAGGGCGACCGCCACCGCTTCTTCCGCACGCTGCGGGCCGCGAAGAACCGCTTTGGCTCGACCGACGAGCTCGGCATCTTCGAGATGACCGAGGCCGGCCTCGCCGGCGTCGCCGATCCGTCCCGGCTCTTCCTGAGTGAGAGCGAGCCCGCGGTCGGTGCAGCCGTGCACGTCGCCGTCGAGGGCACGCGCTGCTTTCTCGTCGAGGTCCAGGCGCTCGTCAGCCACAGCGAGCTGGCGATGCCACGGCGGGTGACGACGGGCTTCGACCGCAATCGCCTGGCGATGATCATCGCGGTCCTCGCGCGGCACGCGCGGCTGCCTTTGTCAACGAGCGATGTTTTTGTTAATATTGCAGGCGGAATCCGTATCGACGAACCCGCGGCAGACCTCGCCGTCGCCCTCGCCATCGCCTCGGCCGAGCGCGACGCACCACTCCAGCCGCAGGTCGCGGTCTTCGGGGAGATCAGCCTGACCGGCGAGCTTCGTTCCTGCAGCCAGTCCGAGCGTCGCGCCGGCGAAGCCACCCGCGCGGGGTTCGCGCACGTCGTGGCGCCGGCGAGCGACGCCGGGCGCGGCAAGGACGGTCGTCACGTCAACGGGGCCAGCGACCTCCGCGGTGCTCTGGCGATCGCCTTCGACCACGTCCCGTCCCGGCGAACCAACGACTCCACGAGCGTCGACAAGGGGGTTTGAGGCCTTGTATGAAGTGGGCGATAAGGTCGTGTATCCGCATCACGGCGCCGGCAAGATCATGAAGATCGAGCAGAAGGAGGTCCTGGGGCAGCAGCGCGAGTACCTCACGATCCAGATCCTCCACAACGACATGACGGTGATGGTGCCGGTCGAGAACGCCGACCGCGCCGGCCTGCGCAAGGTCGTCGCGGCCGACGTCGTCGACCAGGTCATCGACGTCCTGCGCGGCGACCCCACGAAGATGCCCAAGAACTGGAGCCGGCGCTACAAGCACAACCGCGACAAGCTCAAGACGGGCGACATCTTCGAGGTCGCCGAGGTCGTGCGCAACCTGGCCATCCGGCACGCCGACAAGGGTCTCTCCACAGGCGAGAAGCAGATGTTCTCGAAGGCCAAGAAGATCCTCGCCAGCGAGCTCATGTACGCGCGCGATTTCGACGAGGAACAGGCGACGCTGTTCCTGGACGAGCTTCTCACCGGCGTGCAGATCGGCAGCCACCCCGTCGCCGGCGAGTCGTTCGAGCCCGCGACGGTGGCGTAGGCCGCGGCCGTGTCCCCGTCCCCCACAGGAAGGGGCGTCCTCGCACCCGCCGTGCGGTTCGTGCTGGCCCTGCTCGGCCTCGTCGCCGGCTACCAGATCGCCGAGCGCCTTCGGGACACCTCCCTGCTGCCCGAGCTCGGCCAGTGGGGCAAGATCGGGTTCCTCGCTCTCATGTTGGTCGCCGGTTTCGCGGTCGGCTACATCATGGGAGCGGTGCTGGCGAGGCTCGTGCGGGTCGGGCTCGACCGGGTGGACGAAGCCATCGCCCGGTCAAGCGGCCCTGAGGTCGTCGTGGCCGCCGCCGGCGTGCTCGTCGGGCTCGGCGTCGCCGCGCTCGTCAGCGTCGCCGTGGTCCGCATCCCCTACGTGGGCGTCTACCTGCTCGTCCCGCTCTTCCTGCTGAGCGGGTACTTCACCGCCTACCTCGCGGCCAGGAAGCACGTCGAGATCCTGCGCCTCATCGGCGTGCGCGGCGCCTTCGAGGCCGACGCGGGCATGACACCGGTCAAGATCGTCGATTCGAGCGCCGTCATCGACGGGCGCATCATCGACGTCGTCAAGACCGGCTTCATCGAGGGCGAGATCCTCGTGCCGCGCTTCGTCATCGAGGAGCTGCAGCGGCTCGCCGATTCGTCCGACGCCGAGAAGCGCGTGCGCGGGCGGCGTGGCCTCGACTTCGTGCGCCGGCTTCAGAACCACTCGGGGCAGGTCAGCATCGAGGACCGGGACTACCCAGAGATCGAGGCCGTCGACGCGAAGCTGGTGCGTCTCGGCGGCGAGCTGGGCGGCATGATCCTCACGACCGACTACACGCTGAACAAGGTGGCCGAGATCCAGGGTGTCAGGGTACTCAACGTGAACGACCTCGCGAACTCGGTCAAGTCCGCGGTGCTGCCGGGGGAGGTCATCGAGGTCAAGATCCTGCGCGAGGGGCGCGAGCACGACCAGGGCGTGGGCTACCTCGACGACGGCACCATGATCGTCGTCGAGGCGGGCGCGCCGCAGGTGGGCTCGCGCGTCTCGACCGAGGTCACCAGCGTGCTGCAGAGCCCCTCGGGCAAGATGATCTTCGGCCGTCTCGTCCGGTAGGTGACGCCGGTGACCCGAGGCGACCACGGCGGCTCCGTCTGGGTGATCGTGGCGGCGGCCGGCGAGAGCCGTCGCATGGGCCTGCCGGACGGCGAGTCCAAGCAGTTCCTGCTGCTCGGCGGCGAGCCCATCCTCTCCCACTCGGTCCGCCGCCTCCTCGACATGCCCGAGGTCGGGGGCCTCGTCGTCGTCCTGCATCCGTCGCACACGTTGCGCTTCGCCAACGAGCTTTTCTGTTTCGACGAGACCAAGCCGCTGCTGCTCGCGGAGGGCGGCCGGCAGCGGTCAGACTCGGTGAGGGCAGGGCTTCTCGAGGTGCCGGCCGAGGCCGAGGTCATCGCCGTGCACGACGGTGCCCGGCCGCTCTTCTCGCGGCATGTCTTCGAGCGGTGCCTCGAGGCGCTGGACGAAGCGGACGGCGCCGTCCCGGGCATCGAGGTGAGCGACACCCTCAAGCGCGCCGGCGGGGCCGGGGCCGTCGAGAAGACGGTCGACCGCGAGGGCCTGTGGGCGGTGCAGACGCCGCAGGTCTTCCGCGCGGCGCCGCTGCGCGAAGTCTACGGCCGCCCAGACCTGACCCCAGCGACCGACGACGCGGCCCTTCTCGAGCGAGCGGGCTTCAAGGTCGTCGTGGTGCCCTCCACGCCGGCGAACGTCAAGATCACGACACCGGCCGACCTGCCGCTTGCCGGGGCGCTGCTGTCGTGGGAGGCCGAAGCCGACGTTTAGGGTCGGGCAGGGCTACGACGCCCACCGCTTCGCCCCCGGCCGGCGGCTCGTCCTTGCCGGCGCCGAGATCGAGCATCCCCTGGGACTCGCGGGGCACTCCGACGCCGACGTCGCGACGCACGCGCTGATGGACGCCCTGCTCGGTGCGGCGGCGTTGGGCGACATCGGCGCGCTCTTCCCCGACGACGACGCTCAGTACTCGGGAGCCTCGAGCCTCGAGTTGCTGCGCCGTGTGTCGGGGCGGATGCGCGACGCCGGGTGGGCCGTCGTGAACGTCGACGTGACCATCGTCTGTCAGGAGCCGCGCCTGGCGCCTCACAGGGAGGCGATGCGCGCGAATCTCGCCGCCGCGCTCGGCGTGCCGGTCGACGCGGTCGGCGTCAAGGCGACGACGACCGAGGGCATGGGGTTCGAAGGACGCGGTGAGGGCATCGCGGCGAGCGCCGTGTGCCTGGTGCGGCGCAAGGACTGAGCGCGGGGCGGAGACGGCGTCGCGAAGACCGCGACGGGGAGATCGCCGGCGCGGGCGGTGAGGTCGCGGGCCCGCGGGCTAGAGCAGCCGCGAGCGCGCGCAGGGACCGCCCTCAGCTCTTCTCGTCGTCCTTGCCCTTCTCGATCTGAGCCTGATCGGAGTCCTCGACCTCGTCGGGGTTCTCCTCGTTCAGGCCCTTCTTGAAGCCGCGGATGCTCTGGCCGAGCCCTCTGCCCAGCTTGGGAAGGCGCGTGGCGCCGAAGAGCAGCAGGACGATCGCCAGGATGATGAGAAGTTCAGGTCCGCCGAGGTTGGGCATGTGGCTCTCTCGCTCCGTGTCGATGCCGTGGACAGACTCTACGGCCTCCCGTGACCTCGCGCAAGATGACGGCGACCGGCTCCCCGCCCGCCGGGAGCTGACCCTCAGTACGAGCGCAGCGTCTCGAGTCGCGCCGCCAGGAAGCGCGCCACGCCGGCCGCGTCGTCGAGACCGAAGCGGTGCTCGTGCTCGAGGGGCGTATCGGTGATCAGGGCCATCGCCTCGCCGGGCGCGCAGAGCGGCGTCGTGTGGCCGGCCCCGGCGCGGAAGAGCTCGACCATGTGTGGCGCCGTGCGCTTGTAGCCCTCGGCGACGACCAGGTCGAACCCGGCGAAGAAGCGCCGGGCGATCTCGGCGAGGGGGACCTCCTCCCCGAGGCGGGCGACGAAGGCGAGCTTGCGAGGCGAGGAGACCACATAGGCGTCGGCGCCGGCCTGGCCGTGGCGCCAGGAGTCCTTGCCGGGGTGGTCGATGTCGAAACTGTGCGCGTCGTGCTTCACGGTGCCGACGCGCAGGCCCAGCGCCCGCAGCTCGGGGATGAGCTTCTCGATGAAGGTCGTCTTGCCGCTGTCGCTCTTGGCGACCACGGCGACGAGGGCGGGCGCGGCCGCGCCGGCCTCGGCCGGCCGGGCCGCGCCCGCCTCCGCGCGGGCCTGGGCGAAGTCGTCCATGGTGTTGATGTTACGGAAGGGCGACGCATCGGCAAAGCCGACCTCCGCGACGCGCACGATGGGGAGGATCTCGATGATGCTGTGCCGTCCCGTTTCGAGCAGCGCCGCCATCGGCTTGAGGCACGCCGGTCCGTACACCGCAAACAGCGGCTCGTGGTGCTCGCCGACCTTCGGGATGGCGACGTCGTTCCCTCGCGCTGCGGCGAGCACTCTCGCGAGTGCATCGGATTCGGGAAAGGCGAGGTCCACGGCCATGGCGAACAGCGGGGCCCGCACCTCGGCGAGGGTGGTCGCGATACCCGCGAGCGGCGACGCGCCTGGCCACGCATCGCGCAGCACCTCCGCGTTGCCGGCGTCACCGACGTCGACGTCCTGGCCGCCGGCGAGGGAGACGATGACCCGGTCGAAGCGCCGACGCAGGAACGCGAGGTTGCGGTGGAGCAAGGTGGCGCCTTCGAGGACGAGGAAGCGTTTGTCGACGCCGGCGCGCCGGCCGCTGCCGCCGGCGAGCAGGACGGCGGTGTGCACGTGCGTGTCGTCGGGCTCGGGCATCCGATCGCGCGGCGCGTCCCGGCCGGCCTCGTCAGGCGGGGTAGACATCGACCTCGGTCGCCTTGACCGACGCATGGACGGGCACGCCTTCAACGAGGTGGAGTGCGGCCACGGCCGCCGGCGTGACTTCGGCAACGATGGGCGGCACGCCTGCCACGTGCACCCGGATGCGCTCGCCGGCGACGTCGAGCGCCGCGACCGTGCCCGACCACACGTTGCGCGGCGAGCCTTCGGGATGCGTGCGGTGGAGGCTCACGGCGCGGGGCGGGATCACGACGTAGACGTCGCCCTCGACCGGCACCCGGTCGGCTGCCACGATGCGCCCGCCGTCCCGGAGGTCGATCCGCGCGCCGGTCGCCCGGCCGCGGTAGAGGTTGAGGCCGATGAGGTCGGCCACGTACCGCGACCGCGGTCGCGACGCGAGCTCTCCCGGGGCGCCGCGCTGGACGACCCGCCCGCCTTCGAGCACGACGAGCTGGTCGGCCAGCGTCATCGCCTCGACCGGGTCGTGAGTGACCACGAGACAGATGCCCTCGAAGGACGCGAGGTGCCGGGCCAGCTCCCGCCTGAGCTCGGCTCGGGCGCCCGCGTCCATAGCGGCGAGCGGCTCGTCCAGCAGCAGAAGCCGCGGCCGGGTGGCGAGCGCGCGCGCGAGCGCCACGCGCTGGGCCTGGCCGCCCGAGAGCGCCTTCGGGCGCTCGTGGGCGCACCCGGGCGCGAGGTCGACGCGCGCGAGCCATCGCGCGGCCTCTTCGCGCGCCGCCCGGCGCCCGGCGCCGCGGGTCCGCAGGCCGAAGGCGACGTTGTCGAGGACGGAGAGGTGCGGGAAGAGCAGGTAGTCCTGGAACACCACCCCGATCGGGCGCTGGTCCGTCGGCACGCGCACACCCTGGTCCACGTCCTCAAGGGTCGTGCCGTCCAGGACGACGCGCCCGCGCGCCAAAGGGATGAGTCCGGCGAGGGCGCGGAGGAGTGTGGTCTTGCCGGCCGCGTTCGGACCCAGCAGCACGACCACCTGGTCGCCGGCGACCTCGAGCGTCGCGTCCAGGGCAAGCGTCCCCTTCACCAGCTCCACGCGTGCGTGCAGGCTCACGACCGGCGGCTCTCGTTGCGGACGTCGACGGAGGCGATCATCGCGAGGGGAACCAGCGGCCACGCAGGCCGACGAGGACGACGAGCGAGATGGCGAGCATCACGAGACTCAAGGTCACGGCCGTGTCGACGTTGTTCTGCAGCGCGAGGTAGACGGCCAGCGGCATGGTCTGCGTCGCGCCGGGCAGGTTTCCGGCGAAGGTGATCGTCGCGCCGAACTCCCCCAGCGCCCGCGCCCAGCAGAGTGCGGCGCCGGCGCCGAGCGACGGCGCGATGAGCGGCAGGGTCACCCGGCGGAAGGTCGTCCATCGTCCGGCGCCCAGCGTGGCCGCGGCGTCCTCGTACCTGCGGTCCATCCCCCGGAGACCAGCCTCCACGGTGATCACGAGAAAGGGCATGGCGACGAACGTCTCGGCGAGGATCGCCCCGGCCGTGGAGAACGGCAGGGTGATGCCCACGAGACCATCCAGCCAGCGGCCGGCGAGACCGTTGCGGCCGAAGGCCAGCAGCAGCGCGACGCCGCCGACGACCGGCGGCAGCACCATGGGCAGCAGCACGACGGCGCGCACGACGTCGCGCCCGCGGAACCGTAGGCGCGCGAGCAGCCAAGCGAGCGGCACGCCGAAGAGCAGCGACAACCCTACGGCGCCCAGCGAGCAGATGAGCGAGAGACGGAGGGCGGTGAGCACGCCCGGCGCGCTGAGGGCGGCCGGGAGGCTGCCCCACGGAGCACGGGCGACGAGTGCGACCAGCGGCAGGGTCAGAAAGGCGACGGCGACGACGGCGAGAGGGAGGAAGCCGGCCGGCGCCCGCCTGGTCCGGCGGACGGGCGGCGCCGGCTGCACCGGTCGCCCGGTGGCTTCGGAGAGCGGCGGCTCCGGCGGCCGCTCGGCCGTCAGGGTGCCGCCGGTTACCACGGCCAGGTTCGCCGCCGACTCTGGCCCGTGCTTGGGGGTCAGAGGCGTGCCGCTGCTCGTCATGGTGGTCCCGGGGCTCCGGTCACGATGGTCCCGGCGGCAGGAATCCGTAGTCCTGGAGGACCTGCCGGCCTTGGCTCGAGAGGATGAAGTCGACGAAGGCCCGCGCCGCGTCCGCGTTCTCGCTCGCCGTGACGACGGCGATCGGATACGTCGCGACCACGTTCATCTCCTCGGGGATCTCGACGCCGTCGATCTCGCCCAGGGCCGCCGCGACGTCCGTGACGTAGGCGATGCCGGCGTCGGCCTCGCCCAGCGAGACCTTCGTCACCACTCCCTTGACGCTCTCCTCGAGGGAGACAGGACGCACGGTCACGCCGGCGTCGTCCAGGATCTCCTGCGCGTACTTGCCGGCCGGCACCTCGGGCGCGGCCAGGACCACCGTGAGGTCCTCGCGGGCGAGGTCGTCCAGGCTCGTGATGCCATCGGGGTTCCCGGCGGCGACCGCGATCGCCAGCTTGTTGCCGGCGAAGATCTCGGAGGGGGTGGTCAGGTCGGCGACCGTGTCCATGGTCTTGGTGTCGGCCGTCGCCAGCACATCAGCCGGGGCGGCCTGCTGGAGTTGCGCGACCAGCTGCTGGCTGCCGGCAAAGCTGAAGACGACCGTGATGTCCGGATGGGCGGCGGTGAACTCCTCGCCGAGCGCGGTGAAGGCGTCGGTGAGCGACGCAGCCGCGAACACCGTGAGGTCGACTCGTCCCGCTTCCCCGCCTCCGCACCCCGGAGCGAGCGGGAGCGCCAGGAGGGCGATGGCCAGGAGCACGAGCGTCCTGCGGAGCGCCGGTCGCGGAAGTCGCGGTCCGGCGGACCGGCCAAGGCGTGGTCTGCTCTCGTGGTGCGAGTTTGCGCGCGCCGCGCGCAGGGTTGGGTCGACCTTCACTGCCAGGCTCCTTTCCAAGCACGGGGAGGTCCGGGCGTTTCCGCTCCGGGCCCACGACGGCACTTCGGCGTGCCGTCCCACGGTCTGTCCGTGGTACGGCCCTGCGTCCGTAGCGATCGCCGTAGGCGCGCAGGGCTTGGAGTCGTGCTTGAAGCCTACCACTGCCGTGGCGCCCGTGCGCCGCGCCGCCTGGCTTCGACGGGTAGACGGCACGCTCTAGGGCGCGCGGTACGCGCGGATCACGCGGGTCTCGGTCACGATGGCGTCGATCGCGACGTCGTGCGGCTCGACCGGCAGGTCGTCCACGACCTGGACCTCGAAGGCGAGCGCGAGGCGAGGGGTGCCCGGCGTCAGGCGCCGCAGGAAGGCGTCGTAGAACCCGCCGCCGTAGCCGCAGCGTTCGCCGCCGACGGAGAACGCGACGCCCGGCACCACGACGACGTCGAGGCGTTCGGGGCCGACGACCGGGAGGTCGTCGCGCGGCTCGGGGATGCCCCATCGCCCCGGCGCCAGGTCGGTCTGCGGGTCTGCGACCAGCACGGCCTCGAGAAGGCGTGGGCCGCGGACGCGTGGCAGCGCGACCGTCACGCCGCGCCGCAGGAAGGAGCGTACCAGCGCGTCCGTGTCGACCTCGCTGCGGAACGAGGCGAAGAGCATCGCCGAGCTCGCGTCGCACAGCTCGGGCAGACCGGCCGCGCGCGCGCAGACGAGTGTGCTGAGGCGCGCGCGCTCGGCGGCCGGCAGCGCGTCGCGAGCCGCCAGGACGCGCGCGCGGACCGCGCGCTTGGCGCCCGCCCGCCCGCGCGCCTGCTCGTCGTCTGCGGGGTGCACGGCGCCGCCCTTCGACGTTCGACGAGGCCGGCCGTCGCTCCCGCTCGTCCACAGCGCAGGCAACGCTTCGCGCGCCGCGGGCCGGGGAGGCCGGGTATCAAGGCCCTATAGTATAGGCAGCCGCCGCCGCGGGCTTTGGCGGCTGCCGAGAACGATCGATCTGCGATGCCGGCCGGGCCCCAACCGGCGAAGGGAGAGAGGGTGGCTTTGCGCTCCCACGAGGAGCTCTCGCTGGCGACCGAGTTCGCGCGCGCCCTGCGCAGCCTGCTCGCGCTGACGTCGACCGAGGAGTCGCGAGCCTGGCCGTCACCCGCCGATATCCGCGCCACGCAGGGCGGCGAGGAGCGCATGCCCACAGCGCTCTTCCGCTACTTCCAGTTCACCCTGTTGCCCGAGATCCTTGGCCCGAGTGCGGGGCCGGCGGTGTACCTTGCCGCGAAGCGCTTCAGCCAGCACCTCGAGCTGCACTCCATCCAGGCGCTCAAGGACTGGTTCCGCGAGATGGAGCTGGGAGAGCTCGAGGTCGAGCTCGACGAGGACCGCGTGCTCGTCAAGCTGACCCACTGCCTGAGCTGCCGGCGCCTGCCCGCCGTGGGGTCGCCGGTCTGCGATCTCGAGCGCGGCATCATCGACGGCGTCCTCGAAATGGTCACCGGTACCGAGGTCCTCACCAAGGAGACGCTCTGCTGGGGTCTCGGCGATACGGTCTGCCAGTTCGAAGGGTACAGCGGACCGCAGGCCGGCTACCTGTATCGGGAGAACGGCTTCCACCCCGAGGCGCAGCGCCGTCTGCTGGCACACGTGGCCGACCAGGCCGACGTGGCGCTCGAGAACCTGCGCCTCATCGAGGAGCGGCAGGCGCACGAGACCCACGACCCGCTCACCGGCCTCTTCAACTTCCGCTACCTGCGCGAGCGTGCCGCCTTCGAGCTCGAACGGGCGAAGCGTTACGGGCGCAGGGTCGCCTTCGCGATGCTCGACCTCGACGACTTCGGACGCGTCAACGACGAAGCGGGCCGCCAGGGCGGCGACGAGGTGCTCTGCCACTGGGCGGCGGCGCTCACCGCGCAGCTCCGGAGCTGCGACCTGGTCTGCCGCTACGGCGCCGACGAGTTCCTCCTCGTTCTGCCCGAGACCGCCGACCAGCAGGCGGACGCCGCTCTCGAGCGGGTGCTGGGCGTCATGCGCGAGCTCGCCGTCGACGTCGACGGCCGCTCGTACGCATTGACCGCCTCGGCGGGTGTGGCCGTGTACCCGGAGGACGGCGAGAACCCCGAGGAGCTCGTCGCCAAGGCGGCGACCACGATGTACATGGTCCGCGCCGGCGGTCCCGGCCAGATCGGCTTCTACTCGAGCCCGGAGGGGTAGACCTCCCGGCTCCTCGGCCTCCGCGCGCCCGCGCGTCCGGGTGGTACGCTCGTCTCGGTGGCGACTCACATCGACATCCTGGCGGTGGGTGCGCTGAGCGGGGACCTCAAACCGGTCTTCGCGCACTACGCCCGCCTGCTCACCCCTGTCTGCGACCTCGGAGTGCGCGAGGTCCGCGAGTACGCCCTCCAGGGTCGTGCGGCGGAGGCTGTGCTGCGCGACGAGGGGCGGCGCCTGCTGGCCGCATGGCCTCGGCGCGGGGTCGTGGTCGCGCTGGTCGTCACCGGGGTCGAGCGCGACTCCCCCGGGCTGGCCGCATCCCTGCAGGGATGGCTCGCCCGCGGTGCCGTGACCTTCGTGATCGGCGGCTCGCTCGGGCTCGCGCCCGAGGTTCTCGCGCGGGCCGACGAGCAGCTCTCCCTGTCACGTCTGACCTTGCCGCATCAGCTCGCGCGCGTGGTCCTCGCCGAGCAGGTCTTTCGCGCCCTGAAGATCGCCCGCCGGGAGCCGTACCACCACTGACGCGGCCGGGGCGACCCCGGCCGCCGCCCGGCAAACAGGTAGAATGGCGGGCGCGGCCGGGAGAACCGGGCCGCGCCCGACCCACCCAGACCACCCGATGGGACGCACGATGAGCGACCGACTGCATGACCTCGCCGGCCTCGCCGCCTCGCTCGACGAGGCGCTCGCCGCCGTGCTCGGCGGCATGCGGGGATCGGCCGGTGCGGACGAAGGAGCCGGCGAGAGACCCGCCGGACGACCTCCGGACGCGGCGTCTGCCGACCTCACGCTGCCGCCGCGGCGCGAGCAGGGCGACGTGACCACGAACGCCGCTCTCGTCAACGCCAAGCGCGCCCGCTGTGCGCCTCGCGACCTTGCGCAGCGCCTCGGCGACGCGTGGCTGGCGGCCGGGGGCGCGGCGGTGTGCGCGCGGTTCGAGGTGGCCGGCCCCGGCTTCCTCAATCTGTTTCTCAACCCGTCGTGGTTCCGCGGGGCCGTGCAGCGCATGCTCGACGCCGGCGCCGACTACGGACGGGGGGTGCTCCCCGCCGAGCTGAGGCGGCGCATCAACGTCGAGTACGTGAGCGCCAACCCCGTCGGACCGTTGCACGTCGGCAACGCACGGTACGGCGCCATGGGTGACGCTCTGTGCCGGGTCCTCGCCTTCGCCGGTCACACCGTCGGCCGCGAGTACTACGTCAACGACGCCGGCCGCCAGATGAGGCTCTTCGGCGAGACGCTGGCGGCACGTTACGCGGCGCATTTCGGCATCGCCGCCGACATCCCGGAGGACGGTTACCAGGGGGAGTACGTCGTCGCTATGGCCGGCGACCTCGCCGCCGAGGTCGGCGACCGTTACCGCGCCGCCGTCGAGGCAGCCGCGCCCGACATGGCCCGTCTGCCGGACGACGTCGTGGCCGAGATCAAGCTGTGGGGCCGCGATCGCATGGTCGCGCAGTTCAAGGAGACGCTCGGCCGGCTGCGCATCGGCCACGACATCTGGACCAACGAAAGCTCGGTCTACGAGGGCGCCGGCGAACACCGCGGGTTTCACGGCGAGGTCGCGAAGTCGCTCGCCGAGCTCGACGGCGAGGGCCTGCTCTACGAGGAGGGCGGCGCCGTCTGGCTCAGGACGACGCTGTACGGCGACGACAAGGACCGCGTCCTCATCCGTTCCAGCGGTGAGCCCACGTACTTCCTCTCGGACATCGCCTACCATCGCGACAAGACCGATCGCGGCTGGGAGCACCTCATCGACATCTGGGGCGCCGACCACCATGGCTACGTGCCGCGGATGAAGGCCGCCTTCGCCGCCCTGCCGCCGCACGACGCCGACCGCCTCGAGCTGATCATCGGGCAGTTCGTGAACCTCCTCGAAGGCGGCGAGCAGAAGCGGATGTCGAAGCGCAAGGGGACGATCGTGACCGTCGACGATCTCGTCGAGGCGATCGGCGTGGATGCGACCCGCTTCACCATGGTGTCGCGCTCGCACGACACTCCGCTCGACATCGACCTCGAGCTGGTCGTGCAGCAGTCGAGCCAGAACCCCGTCTACTACGTGCAGTACG
>DDYF01000051.1 GCA_002347645.1 Thermoleophilia bacterium UBA2241
CGGCGTGTGCATCGCCGACGAGGTGCAGACGGGCTTCGGCCGGACGGGCAAGAACTTCTGGGGCTTCCAGAACCACGGGGTCGTCCCCGACATCGTCACCATGGCGAAGGGCATCGGCAACGGCGTTCCGCTGGCGGCCGTCGTGACGACTCCAGAGATCGCTCACGCACTGACCGACCGCATCCACTTCAATACGTTCGGCGGGAACCCGGTCTGCTGCGCCGCGGGGATGGCCGTGCTCGAAGTGATCGAGAAGGAAGGGCTGCAGCAGAACTGCGTGGAGCGCGGCGACCAGCTCATGGCCGGGTACAGGAAGCTCATGGCGAAGCACGACGTCATCGGCGACGTCCGCGGCCTGGGTCTCATGACCGGCATCGAGCTGGTCAAGGACCGCACGACCAAGGAGCCGGCGACGGCGGAGACGCTGCAGGTCTTCGAGCGCACCAAGGATCTCGGGCTGCTCACCGGCAAGGGCGGCTTGTACGCGAACGTCCTGCGTATCAAGCCGCCGATGTGCATCACCGAGGACGACGTGGAGTTCGCACTCGACGTCCTCGACATCGCGCTCAGCGAGCTGTAAGAGCGAGCCCGAACGGCCGCGATCGAGCGGCGCGACGGGGGGCGGGGAGCCGAGGGGCTCCCCGCCCCCCGTCGCATCTCCGGCGCGGCGCGCGGGCGGGCGTGCCCGCGCCGCGCCGCCTCCGACTGCGCGCGCGGTCGGCGGCGCCTTCGTCCTGTCGCCGGAGGTCTGCACCTCCACGTCGGGTCAAGCAGGCGAAACGGGCTGCCGATAGAATCAAGGAGAAGAGCAACCGTGAGCGTGTGGCCCGGCTTGGCCTCGCTCGTCGTCAGGGGAGAGTGATCCATGGTTCCTGCGCAGAGGCCCGGCGGCGCGCGCGCCGTCCTTCTTGCCACGCTCGTCGCTTTCGCGGCGTTCGGCTTCGCCGGAGCGTTCGCCGCCTCGGCCGGCGCTGTCGACCAGGCGGCCTTCGACACCGCCCGGCAGGTCGCCGACACGGCCCGTGCCGGGAGGGGCGCCGCCGGCGCCGCCGTCAAGGCCGCCGAGCCCGCCGTCGACCACTCCGGCCCTGCCGTCACGCTCACGGTCCCGGCGCTGTCGACCGCGAGCTCGAAGACGGCGAGCTTCAAGGTCAGCTGGGCGGCGAGCCCGGCGCTGTCGAGCGGCGGCTACGATGCGTTCCGCGTCGAGTACCGCGAGCCCGGCGTCGATTACTGGCTGACCTGGCAGGCCGCGACGACGGTGACCTCAGCGATCTTCCCCGGCGAGCCCGGCCACGCCTACCTCTTCCGGGTCGCGGCCACCAAGACGGGCGACCCGGCGACCGTCGGTCCCTGGTCGCCCGAGAAGCCCGCGGCCGTGCCCGCCGACGAGGCCGCCTTCACGTACACGAAGACCTGGAAGCGCACTGCGGTCTCGAGCGCCTACTTCGGCAAGATCCGCACCTGCGGGACGAAGGGTGCCACGGCGACCTTCAGGCTCAAGGGCACCAAGGCGGCGCTCGTCGCGCCACGCGGCCGTGCGTTGGGCAAGGTCGGCGTCTACGTCCGCAGCGCCACCGGCTCGGGCTGGACCGCCTACAAGCTCGTCAAGACGATCGACCTCTACGCGAAGACGGCCAAGTCCCGCGTCGCCACGACCTTCGGCGCCTGGGACCCGGCCGTGGAGCGCCAGGTCAAGCTCGTCGTCACCGGCAAGAAGAACCTGCGCAGCACCTCGACCAAGGTCAGCCTCGACGGGCTCGCCGTGTACGGGGCGCCGCGGGCTGCGACCTGGCATGCGGTCGACATCCAGCCCGCGACGCCGTCGGTGGTGATCACCGAACCCCTCCAGTTCACCGCCAGCATCGACGATTGCGTTGACCAGCGCGTGACCTGGAAGGTCGAGCGCTACGACCGCTTCGGCAACGTCTACACCGACGGCGCCGGCAGCATCAACGCCGACGGCCTCTACACCGCCCCCGACCTGCCGACGTGCACGACGGGCGACGACCAGCGCCGCTACTACGTGACCGCCCGCGCCGTCGCCAACCCGGACAAGGTCGCCGGCATGAGGGAGATCACGGTCGCGCCGTGGCCCTCGCCGTTCATCGACTCCGACAAGTCGCCGGCGTCGGCAGCTGCCGGCTCCACCGTCACCCTCCACGGCAGCTACTTCACGCACCCCGACCCTGATGTCGGGCTTCAGGTCTTCTTCTCGAGCCGTGAGCTCGAGATCGTCGGCTCCACCGAGACGACCGCGACGGTCAGGATCCCATCGGAGTGGCAGAGCCAGTGGGACACGACCATGACGGCCAACATGTACGCCGTCACGACCGCGGACCCCAAGCCGACGTCGTGGCACATGTTCACCGTCACCGGCATCAGGCCGAGCCCGCCGTCGCCGTGGTCCATCAATGCTGCGGGGACGGATGACGACAACGCAAGTGTCGGCGACGAGTTGCGGATCTACGGCCAGGGCTTCTCCCCGGTCGCCGAGCAGAACATCGTGAGATTCGGTGGCGCGCAAGCCGCGGCGAGCAGATACGAGGCGGGCGTCCCGGGCACCTACGCCGGCACGATCTTCGTGACGGTGCCCGAGGGAGCCGACTCCGGTACCCTGCAGTTCCGGCGTTCGGACGGCGACGCTCGCTGGAGCACGGAGGACCTGCAGTTCACGGTCGTGCCGGCCACCCAGCCGGCCGCCTCCCTGCATTCCAGCTACGACGGCCGCTACATCGGTCCGCGGCTGGTGAGCAACGGCTACTGGAGCTTGATCGGCAGGGAGGAGGAGTGGCTCCTCCAGGGCGTCAACTTCTCGAAGCTGCGCGACGCGGACTACGAGACGTCGCAAGGCATCTTCTGGCTGGACATCCAGTACGGGGGCCACACGTACAGCCGCGTCATGCGCGCCGTCTCCGACACCGTCGCGGCGCCGTATCGCGACGGCGGTCCGCGTGAGATGCTCCCCGAGGCGGTGTTCGGCGACGTGCCGGCGGGCGCCGTCGTGCAGCTTCGCGTCCGCGGCAACGAGCTCACCAACCGCTATGAGCGTACGTCGGCCTGGACGACGGCGACCATAGGTGAGCGGCCGTACTACGGTTCCCTGTACGACGTGCCGGCCGTCGGCATGGTCGCGTGGTGGGGCCCCAGTCAGACGATCGCCAAGGGGAGTTGGCTGCGCATCACCCACGGCGGGAGCCAGGCGACCCAATCGCTCACGGCGCCCGGCCTGTGGCCGGGAGCCTTGCCCATGGGCGCCGACGGCGTCACCGTGAAGCTCGTGCCGCTCACCACGACGGGCACGTACACGATCACCAACGAGACGAGCGGCGAGTCCACACAGCTTGTGGTCGCCGACGTGGGCCGGCCGGACGGCGGGCTCGGCTACGGGGGCGACACGCAGACGGACCTGCAGTCCGAGGGCCTGCGCATGCGCGTCGACGGCGGCGAGATCATCGTGCCGCCGGGCGCCTTCTGGGACGGCGATCTCACGCCGGTGAGGCAGTACTTCTCCATCCGGCTGGATCACTTCCCCAGTCCTCTCGAGCCGTGGGATCCCACGATCACGGACGGCGGCCATGTCTTCAGTCTGAGCGTCACGCCGACGGTCACTCGCCTGCTCAAACCGATCACGATCACGATCCCGTATGAGACGGCGGGGCGTGCCGGGAGGCCCTTCCTGGGCATGTGGGACCCCGGCAGCAGGCTCTACTTCGACTTCGGCGTGGCTCCCGCGCAGGTCGACACCGCCAACCACCGGATCACCTATGTGATCCCCGTCGGCACGTATCCGGGCAAGACTGCCTCCAGGGCTCCGGCTCACCGGGATGCGGCACGTGAAGCCGCGGGCGAGGCGGCGCCGACGCCGGCTGCCGCCGGCCTCGCTGCCGCGCCGGCGGGCCGCGCCCTCAACGATTGCTTCCGCCAGGTCGGCGCCGTCTCGTCCAAGGTCGCGACCAGCGATCAGGACTTCGTGTGGACGTCTCCACGCAACGACAGCTGGGGCATCCGCGTCGATGCCGTCACCGACCCGTCGTCGTCGAGCTACGTCCCTCCCGCGAAGGCGCAGGAGGTCCTGGACGTTGCCGCCGACACGTGGGAGAACCTCGTGCGCAAGGGCTGGAGCGAGCCCGAGGCGAGGATCAGCATCACCGTGCGCGATTACGGCGACCCCGGCGTCTACCAGGGGGCGACCACCAAGGCGGTGTTCGGGCAGCCCTGGGTGTACGTCAACAGCCGGCTGACCATGGGGAAGAAGCTCGACACCGCCGTGTCGCACGAGATGGGACACGTCTTCCAGCGGCAGCTCACGACGAACGTCGCCACCTACTGGATCGACGAGGCGGTGGCGGAGTGGGTGGCGTGGGACACGCTCGGCGCCGGAGGTTGCGACCTGCGGGCCAGCTTCGAGGCCGGCTGCGACTTTCCGGCGGTGGCGTTCCCCACGGGATTCTCGTCCGGCTACACGACGGAACAGGCCTACGGCGCCGGCGCCTTCATCATCTGGCTGGCCGACACGTACGGAGCGGCGGCCGTCCTCGACATCTACGACACGCTCGCGTACCGGCCGACCTACTGGTACGACGCGCACGGGACGTTCGAGGAGGCGACGGGCAAGACCGTGCCGCAGCTCGTCGCCGAGTTCGCGCCCGCGTTCTGGCTGCAGACGTACGAGCCAATCAACGAGTACGCGTTCTGGAGCCGGCTGTACAGGCCGATCAGCGTCATCACCGGGACGACCGTGGGTCTGAGCATGGGAGCCGATTCGAGCTGCAGCGTGTCGGTGGCGCCCACGGCCGAGTTCAGGCCGTCGCTCGTCGACAGACCCATGGTAGCGCGCGCCCACGGTCTGCCGGACGGCGCGCTCGTGGACGTGTACCGCGACACGGCGCCGTCGGGTGCCATCCCGGCGGCGCCGCTGAAGATCGGCACACTGTCGAGTCTGACGCCCGTCATCGACCTGGGTGTCTTCGATGGCACGATTGGCTGCTACCGCGTGCTCGTCGTGACGCCGGCAGGGGCGGGGCTGACGACCTCGGTGACCATCGAGGCGGTCGATCTGGCCTCGATACAACCGATCAATGGCCCGAAGGCCGGCGGCTACAACGTCACCCTGCGCGGGTGTGGGTTCGGCGACGAGTCCGCGATCGTCATGGTCGGGCCTGCTGCCGTGAGCGGCGGGGACATCGTCAGCTGGAGCGACACCGAGCTGGTCTTCAGGATGCCCGACATGGGCTCGGCGACCGGACCTCAGGCCGTGCAGGTCATGCCGCACATCGGCGGCGCCTCCAACACGGTGACGTTCACGACGTACTGAGAGCGCGCGCCGCGCGTGCGGCGCGGAGGGGGCGGGGCGGGGCGGCGCNNCCCCCCCGCCCCGCCCTCCCTCGTAGGAACCGCCCCTTTCACCGCTCCCTCCGGAGCGATAGCATCGCGTCGACGACCAGCGGCGAGGGGGAGGACGATGATGGAGGACGAGCAACCTCAAGTGCAGGTCCAACGCGGCCCGAGAAGGGGCTACGGCCGCCTGATCGTCGTCGCCGTCATCGCCGCCCTGCTCGCGGTCTTCATCGTGCAGAACGGCGCCGACACGCAGCTGACGTTCTTGTGGTTCGACTTCACCTGGCCGGCGTGGCTCGTGATCCTGCTCGTCCTCGTCGTCGGGGTGGTCGCCGGCCTGCTCATCGGCGCCTACGCGCGCCGCAGCCGCCGTCGGTAGCGGCGCGCTCGCTCTCGCGACCGCGATGCACCTGACGAGCGGGTCGGGCGTCGTCGCCGCGCCTCACGCCGCGCGCCACGAGCTCCCCGAGTCCTCCTCGTAGACGAACGCCTCGCCGAGGTCGCGCAGCGACAGGTTCAAGAAGATCCGGTGGCCGTCGAAGTCGAGCACCCGCATGTCGTTCGCGGTCTCGAGGTCGGCGGCGATGTCGCGCCACGTGAACCCGTAGATGTCCTTGCAGCGGTCGATGGGGACCTCGTAGGCGATGAACTTGTGCAGCCCCTTCGCCCTGAGCTTGGCGACGAGCTCGGGGTGGTCGACGGCCGGATACGAACTGAGGATGAGCAGCGGCCCGCTGCCCGAGAACACCAGGATCCCTTTCATCACGTCACCCCCTTCGCGTGACGGACTCCCATGCGGATCGTTCCCGCCAGGCCCTCCCGGCGAACCGTCGCGCGGCGGCGCTGACGCGGCGAGGCGCGCGCCTGATACGCTCTGCGCCATGTCGCTTGGTGACAGACGCCGTCTGCTGCGCCGCATCGTCCGGATCCTCGATGACGCGTACGGGCGCCCCGTCCTCTCGCCGCGCTACCCGCCGGTCGACGAGCTCGTGTACACGATCCTGTCGCAGAACACGGCGGACGTGAACACCGACAGGACGTTCTCCGCGCTCAAGGTGCGGTTCCCGCGCTGGGCCGAGGCGCGGGACGCGCCCGTCGAGCTCATCGAGGCCGTCATCGCGCCCGGCGGTCTGGCGCACACCAAGGCGCCGCGGATCAAGGCGGTCCTCGAGGCGGTCAGCGAACGCACGGGCGAGCCCGACCTGTCGGAGCTCGACGCGATGAGCGACGAGGAGGCTGAGGCGTACCTCAGGCGGCTCCCGGGGATCGGTCCCAAGACGGCCGCGTGCGTGCTGCTCTTCGCGCTCGAGCGGCCGGTGATGCCGGTCGACACGCACGTGCACCGGGTGGCGCTGCGCCTCGGGCTGATCGACGCGAAGGCGTCGGCGGAGCGGGCGCACCCCGAGCTGACCGCGCTCGCCGGCCCGAGGTCCGAGGACGTGTACGCGGTGCACGTCGGCCTCGTGCGTCACGGGCGCCGCGTGTGCCGGGCACGACGGCCGGCGTGCGGGCAGTGCCCTCTGGCCGGCCTCTGCCCGTCGGCCGGGCTCGTCTAGTCTCGGCGACCGTCGTCCGGGTAGGGGTCGTCCACGGTCCCCAGCCAGCCGTCGAGCACCCCGCTGCGCCAGATCCAGCGGCAGAGCGCGCTCCAGGCGACGGCGCAAGCGCCTAGCAGCACGTACTGCCAGACCGGCAGGGCCGTGAGCTCGAACATGGTGCGGCCGAGCGAGGTCGCGAGGACCAGGATGTGGAACGCCATGATGGCCGCAGTGAGCCCCAGGATGCGCCAGTCGCCGCGGACCTTGGCGCCACCGCCCCACCACGAGCTCGGCGGCACGGTGAGAGGGAGGAGCAGGATGCTGCAGAAGGCGGCGAAGACGGTCGTCGCCGTCTGCGCCCTGGGCAGCGCGTACTTGAGCAGCTCCTCCTCACCCGCCCCGGGGTGCGCGGCGAGATAGCTGCTTTCGGCCGGGATCGCGTAGGCGAAGTAGATGACCACCGCGCCTGCGACGAGGAGCGCCATGGCGGGGAGGACGAAGCGCGCGAGCAGCCGGTACAGCCGTACCTTGGGCACCGGCCCCGGGATCGCCCACGCGGCGAGGAAGACGGCGGGGATGCCCGCGCCCACGAACGAGAGATAGGAGGCCTGGCGAGGCGCGAACGGGAAGCCGCCGAAGCTTGTGACGATGGCGATGATCGCCGCCTTCGACATGATGCGGACCATGAAGACCCGCAGGATGTCGTGCATGCCGTTGATGATCCGCTGGCCTTCCCGGAACGCGTACGGCAGCGCGGCGAACGAGTCGTTCAGCAGCACCAGGTCGGCGACTCCCCTGGCCGCCTGGCTGCCGTTCTGCATGGCCACCCCGACGTTGGCCTCTTTGAGTGCGACGACGTCGTTGACGCCGTCGCCGATCATGGCCACGTAGTGCCCCCGTCCGCGCAGCGCGTCGATGAGCGCGCGCTTCTGCTCCGGCGTGACGCGGCCGAAGACGGTGGCGCGCTCCGCGGCGTCGGCGAGCGCAGCGTCGTCCATCGCGTCGAGCGCCGGGCCCGCGATCGCCGCGACGGCGGGCGGCGACGCCGCGGCCGAGGACCCGGCGCCGGGTGCCTCGCCGGCCGCCGGCGCGGCCCCTGATGTCTCGCTCGCCGCCGCCCGGTGCAACCCTGCCTGGCGGGCCAGCGAGGCCACCGTGTCGGGGTTGTCGCCGGAGACGATCTTGAGGTCGATGCCGGCGGCCGCGAACTCGTCCAGCGTCTGCGTGACTTGCGGCCGGAGCTCGTCGCGCAGGCTGATCAGGCCGAGCGGCAGAAGCCCGGCCGGGAGGACCGGCCGGCCGGGCTCGCCAAAGGCGAGCGCCTCCGGCCGCCCCGCGAGCATGACGACACGGAGGCCCTTCTCGGTCCATGCCTCCGCTTGGGCGCGCCATCTGTCGGTGCCCCCGGTCTCCGCTGGTCTATCGAGCACGCCGCCCAGACTCAGCTGTCCGTTCTCGCCCGCAGGCGACGTATCGGCGCTTCCATCCGCAGGCGGCGCGAGGATCTCGGGAGCCCCGAGCACATAGGTGCCGCGCAGGTCCTCGCCGGTGAAGACGAGGCCGCTCCACTTGCGCAGGGACGAGAACAGCGCTTCGTCCGCGGCCTCCCTGGGCTCGGCGGGATAAGCCTCTTGCAACGCTGCGGCGGTGCGGTTCACGTCGGTCGTCGTCGCCGCGTACACGCCGAGCAGCCGCTCCAGCTCGGCATGCGGCGCGCCGATCGGCAGCAGGTCGTGGACGCGGATGACGTTCGAGGTCAGCGTCCCGGTCTTGTCCATGCAGAGGACGTCGACGTTGGAGAGCGACTCCACCGCGTTCCCCTGCTGGATGAGCATGCCCTTCCCGAGCATGCGGACAGCGCCCAGGGCGTACGCGAGCGCGATGGAGAGGACGAGACCGTTCGGGATGAGGGCGACGACGACGGTCGACATGCGCACCCCTTCGACGAAGGGGATGCCCCCGATGTAGGCGCGCACCCAGACCAGGACATCGAAGGCGATGACGATGAACAGCAGCACGCGGATGATCATGGTGACCTGTCGCTGCAGGGGGGTGAGCTCGCGGCGGAACGAGGTCGCGCGCGCCGTGAGCTTGTTCGCGTAGCTGTCCAGGCCGACGCGCACGGCCTCGTAGTAGCCCGCGCCGGTGGCGCAGAAGCTGCCCGAGAGCAGCTCGTCGCCGGCGCGCTTCGCGACCAGGTCGGACTCGCCGGTCAGCAGCGATTCGTCGACCTCCATGTGGCCCTCGCCGACCATGGTCCCGTCCACGACGACCTGGTCGCCGGCGTGCAGGAACAGGAGGTCCCCCACGACGAGCTCGCTCGGGTCGATGTCGACGAGCTCGCCGTCGCGCACGGCCGTCGCCTTGGGACGGGTGAGGATCGCGATGCGGTCGATCGTCTGCTTGGCGCGGATCTCCTGCACGAGGCTGACCACGGTGTTCGCCAGGATGACGATGACCGACACGAACGCATCGAGGTAGCGTCCCAGCGCGATGAGGATGGCGCCGAGGGCGAAGAAGAGGTTGTTGATGAAGTTGAAGACGTTCTGGCGGACGATCTGCCCGTACGTACGGCCGGTGTGCACGTCCACGTCGTTGCCCTGTCCGGCCGCTCGACGCCGCAGGACGTCGGCGGCGCCCAGGCCGGGCGACGGCGGACGGCGGGCGTGCTCGGCCTCGGGAGTGTCGGGGCGCGGGTCGGCGGGGAGGGGGGCGGGGTCCATGGCGTCGGCTCGCACGCTATCAAGTGCGGCGGACCCTGGCCAGCGAACGCCGGCGGCCGGATTGACTTCGCCGGTCCGGACTAGTTGAATCGTCGCTGGGTCGGCCGCAGGCCGGCTCTCGCGGATTCGCGTGAACGCAGACGATGAGGAGACCACGGTGCGTTCCCTTGCCGATCACCTGCGGCCGTTTCGCCGCGCATGACCTTCGGGCCTGACGACCCGACCCTGAGCGCGGCGGTCCGCCCGTCCTTCGCCTCCGGTCCCGACGACCCGCGGCCGGCGGACGACCTTCCCTCCGATCTGCACTGGTTCCTCGACGACGGCCGCTCGCCGGCCGATCGCGAGGGGCCGGCGCGCACGATCGCGCTGGCCTCGTCTCTGTACGCGCGACTCGCCCGTCTGCGCGGCATGCCGGAGCGACAGTCGGCGACCCTCGCCCACCGCATCGTCACCGACGCGACGCTGCGCGCCGAAGCCGACCACGACCAGAACGTGTACCTGGACCGGCTCTTCACACGCGTGCTGTCGCGCGCCGTGCCCGACGTCGTGTTCTTGCCGGCCGCCGTCGCCGAGGTCGAAGAGGCGCTGCGCTGGGCCCGCGACGAAGGCGTCCCGGTCACCGTGCGTGGCGCCGCCTCCTCGGCTCTCGGCGGGTCGGTCCCGAGTGACGGGGGGCTCACCCTGGACCTCGCACGCCTCGACCACGTCGACATCGACGCCGGTTCCGACGTCTGCGTCATCGGTGCCGGGGCGCGGCTGCGCACCGTGCACCGGCGACTGGCGCGCGACGACCTGGCGCTGCCCGTCTACCCGTCGAACCTCGGGGCCACGTTTGCCGGCTGGCTCGCCGGCGGCGGGCTCGGGCTCAACGCGTACGGGCCCCGCCGCGCTGTCGACGTCGTCCGCGCGGCCGACGTGATCTTGCCCAGTGGAGACCTCGTGCGCCTGCACAGCGACGGCCGGCTCGACGTGCCGGCCGAAGGCCAGCAGCGCGGCCACCGCGAGATAGCCGCGGACGCCACCGAGGCATGGTTCCGCGGCCACGGCCTCGAGCCGTTCGGACTGACCGACCTCGCCGGCAGCGAGGGCATCATCGGGGTCATCGTGCAGCTGGTGCTCGCCGTTGGCCGGCGCGTGCACATCGGCGCCTTCCTGCTGCGCTTCGAGAGCGTCCCGGCCGCGTTCGCGGCCGTCGAATGGATCGAGGCCGAGGCCGGGCGCACGCTGCCGCGCCCGGCGAACCTCAAGTTCTTCCTCGGTACGTACCTCCGCCACATGCGCGCCGTGTGGGCCGACGACGAACGCCGCGCGTGGCGGCGCCTGCCCTCGGTCCTGTCGAACGGTGCGGACATGCCCTGGCGGCGCATAGTCGGGCCGGTCGAGCTCGGCGCCGCCGCCGACGACGACGACGGTGAAGGCGCCGCCTACGTGTACGTCGACTTCCTCGGCCTGACCGCCTCGCACAACTTCGCCGCCCGCCTCGCGGACGTGCCCGGCCGCCCGGTCGCGCTCGACGCCGACGGCATCCGCCTCGGCGCCGAGCGCTTCCGCCCTCAGCAGAGCAAGCGGCTCGGACCGGGCCTGCTCGCCGCCGAGATCGTGCTTCCCGCCGCGAACGTCTCTGCCTACGTACGCGCCGCGTGGTGTCTCGCGCGCGAGGCCGGACTGGGCCTCGACCCGGAGGTGTACTACCTCGCCGGCGGTGAGGCGCTCGTCATCGCCGGGTACCTGACCGACCATCGGCGCCTCTCGGTGCTCGCCGACCTCGTGTTTGCCCCGGCGCTGCTGGACCTTGCCGTCGAGCGTTACGGGGGGCGCCCGTACGTGCTCGGGCGCTGGCAGGCCTCGTTCGCCGCGGCGCGCTTCGGCGAGGAGGGTCTGGCGCGCCTCAAGCGCGTGAAGGAGCGCCTCGACCCAGAGGGGCTCGTGAACCGCGGCGTGGTCCTCGACATGGGCCTGCGGGGCGTGCCCGGCGCCGCGCTCGCCGCGGTCTACAGGCCGGCGGTGGCCGTGGCCCGCAGGGCCTGGGCCGTCCCGGCCGTCGCGGCGCTCGGCCGCGCGGCGCGTGGCGTCCTGCGCCTGCTTCCGGGCCCGGCGGCGCGGCGCGGCGAGGCGCTGTCGGCCGCCGACGGCCGGTCGACCGCACGCGCGATCCAGTGCGTCAACTGCGGCGAATGCAACAGCGTGTGTCCCGTCTACGACGCCGCGGTCATCCCCCTGCCCCAGACGCTGACCCACCGTGCAGAGGTCCTGCACGGCGGTGCGGCGCCGACCGCCAGCACCGCACGCTTGCTCGAGCTCTGCATGCGCTGCGGCAACTGCGAGGAGGTCTGCCAGGCGGGGATCCCTCACCTCGACCTCTACCGCAGGCTCGATGACGCGCTGGCGGACACCTTCGACTACGTCCGTCACGCACGCACGCTCGCGACCCTGCGCGGGTCGGAGCGGTACCGTGACGCCTTTCTCACCGTGCGCCCGGGCCAGTACCTGCGCCGGGCGCCCGTGGCGCTGCCCGGCGCCCTGCGCTTCCGCGTGCTGCGCGCCGAGAGCGACGACGGCCCGGCGGCCACGTGCCTGCACTGCGCGGCCTGCGTGCCCGTCTGCCCGACGAGCGCGACGCGGGAGTTCGCCGACGCCGACGCGCGGCGCGTCACGACCGACGACCTGGCTTGCATCGGCTGCGGCGCCTGCGTCGAGGTCTGCCCCGGCAACCGGTTCAACGGCGGGCAGACCCTGCGCGTGGTCGAGGCGCCGGCGCCGGCCTTCCTCGAAGGCCTCGGCACGTTCGAGGCGCGGGGTCGTCGGCAGCGGCCGACCGCCGCGCCGGCCGCCTCCGGCGGCGTGGCGGCGCCCGGAGCTGCCCGATGACGCGCCTGAGCAACGAGCTCGCCGGCATCGCGCGCGAGGCGCGCGGCGTCCTCGCGCCGCGTGCGGACGCGCGCCTCGACGACTGGGAGCAGGTCCTCCTCGCGATCGTGGACCCGCACAGTGCCCGCCTCGCCGACCCTGACCGAACGCTGGCGCTGGTCGACCACCTGCTGCGGCGAGCGGGCGTCGAGCCGGACGAGTTTTGGGTCCTCGACCGCGCGCGGCGCGGTCATCTCTTCTTGCAGACGTACGCGCAGCCGTTGCGCGCCGTCCCGTCGCTGGAACTCTCGGCCTTTGACATCGACAAGCTGCTCAAGGAGCGCTTCCGTCGCGAGCCCCTGACCGTCGGGGCCGCCTGGCACCACGGCTATTGGCGCTCGTACTTCTCGCACGCCGCGATCACGCACCCGGCCAACGACGGCTTGCGCGAGGAGTTCTCGACGGCCTGGGACATCGTGCGCAAGCGGCCCGCCGTCGTCACCCGGACGGGCCGCGGCCGTGCGCTCGCGGAGCTCTCGTCGATCCGGCTCGACATGCCGCTCCTCGTCGGACCGCTGCCGCTCGGCAGTGGCATCGAGGCCGAGCTGGCCTATCTCGAGGCGGCCGGGGCCGCCGACGAGGCGCACGACATCCGTACGCGCACCCTGGTGGTCGTCGAGGCCGACAAGGTCGCCGAGCATGCCGGGGCGCTCCTTCTGCACGCCGCGGACCTCGTCGTGCGCCTCGAGGCGCGCGACGTGCGCCGGCTCGGCGAGGAGCCGTACGGCGACCTCCTGCGCTCCGCGCGTCTCATCGAGCTCGCTCCCGGTGAGGAGCGGCTCGAGGAGCTCGCCGCGATCGTGCGCGCGGCCGCGCCCCAGGCCCTGCTCTCGGTGTACCTGCGTTACGAGGGCGACGCCTTCTGGCCGCGCCTCGAAGAGGCGGCGCGGCACGAGGGCGTCGCCCTCGTCCACTACCATAGCGGCGCCCTCAAGTCGTATCGGCTCACGCCGCGCGTCGACGCGTTTCTCAAGGAGCGCCTGCTGCGCGCCCGGGTGCAGCTCGTCTCCGCCGGCGGCGACACCGACACCCACGCCTCGGCGGCGACCGTGTACGAGGCCGTGCTGCTCGGGGCCAACGGCGGTGCGATGACCCACGCCGCCGCGGTGGCGCTCGCGCCGGAAGCGGTGGACGCGCTCGCGGGCGGCGGGATCGCCGCCTACGATGCGGCCCTCGCCGCCGCCGACCCGGCCGACCTGCGCGAGATGGCGCTCTGCAGCCTGACCTGCTGGCAGCACAGCGTCCTCGACTTCCTGAGCTGCATGGGCATCGACGATGTGCAGAAGACGTCCGGCAACACCATGGCCATCACGATGACCGACGCCTGGGTGCGCGAGGTCGACGCGCTGGCGGCGCCCGAGTTCGGGCACGCCAACGAGGCGATCAACCGGCGGCGCGTCGCCGCCGAGCCCGTGCCGGCTCCCGTGCGCGACCGCTATCGCGTGTCGCGGCTGCTTGGCGAACGGCGCACCGACGTCCCGATGGTCAACGCCGCCCGCGTGCTCGCGCAGCGCGACGCCAGCTACCATCTGGGCAACTCGAGCCGGGCGCTCAACGCCGACTTCCTCGAGGTCATCTATCGGATGGCCGCCGGGGTGCTGCCCGAGCTCGACGAGTTCTTCATCGCCGGCGACCAAGGTCCGTACTCGCTCGACCGGATCGGGCTCAGGGTCTCGCGAGAGAGTGTCGCCTGGGCGCTCGAGCGCCTGCGCCGTGACCCGTCGTTGCTCGACTACGTGTCGCTCGCCGTGCCGCGCGGGTTCACGCGACCCGGCGCCGTGGCGCCGGGCGCCACGGTGTCGCTGCACGCGACGCCGGGCGGCCCGGCCCTCCTGCGCCTCGACGCCGACGGGCGCGGCGGCTTCGCCCACCGCGTCGACGACGGGCACCCGCTCGTGGAGGAATCCGCGGCGGCGGGTGAAGGATCGCTGTGGCTGCGCGCCGTGGCGGCGGACGGCGAGGTGGCCGAGCTCGAGCTCGGTGCCGCCGGTCACGGCGCGCACGGCATCGGCGTGCTGCGCGCCTCGGCCGACGGCGCCGTTGTCCTCAAGCGCGACCCGCTCGGCGGGATCCTCGTCACCGGACTCGGAATCCGCGAGCCCATCTGGCACGGTCCAGTGTGCCACGCGTCGACGTCGCTCGGCGCCGCGAGCGAGGACTTTCTCGTCGCCCGCGTCGAGGGCAACGCCGGCCTCACGATGACCTCGTCGGGCGAGGGCGGCCCGCTCAGGCTCTCCTCCGACGAGGACATGAAGTGGGAGAGCCTGCAGGCCGCCTCAGGCCACTTCGGCATCACCGGGGCCGACCTGCGCAAGGTGCGGGACGTCGAGATCAAGATCAACCAGGGGGCGAAGCCGGGCAAGGGCGGCCGCCTCTCGGGCGCCAAGGTCACGCCGACGGTCTCGAAGGCGCGCAACATCCCCGTCGGGACCGACGCCCTGAGCCCCGACCCCAAGCACGACATCTACTCGATCGAGGACATGCCGGCCGAGGTCTGGCTCTGGCTGCTGTACCACAACCACTGCGGCATCAAGATCACGGGCTCGACCTACACCAAGTACGTCGCCGCCGGCATGTGGAGCAACTTCGTCGTCGACTATCTGCTCATCGACGCCGGCCTCGGCGGCTCGGGCAACTACCACGCCGACTCGTCGCACGTCGGCTGGCCCGACATCTTCCGGACGATCCTCCACACGCACCACGCCCTCATCGGCGAGCGGGTCGACCTCGACGGGAGCGGCGAGCTGCGCACGATCCGCGACCTCAACGGCGCGCCCTTCGGCGCCCTGGGCGGCACCCGCCTCTTCGCCTCGGGCGGCCTGCGCGGCGAGCTGGACATGCTCAAGGTCCTCATCGCGGGGGCGGACGCCCTCTACGAGGGGAGCATCGGCAAGGCGGTCGCGTTCGGCTGCACCCAGTGCGGCAACTGCCACCTCGACTGCCCGCGCGGCGGCATCACGACAAAGCAGGAGCTCATGGTCCAGAACGACCGCGAGCTCATGACGCGGCGCGCACACAACTGGTCGGTCATCAACCTGGCGAAGCTCGCCGTCCTCGTCGACGCGCTGAACCGCGAGAGCGGCGCGCTGGACGCGGAGGGCAACGTCGCCAAGCCGGACGCGCTGATCGACGACATCCGCCTGCTGCGCGGCAGGACGGACCTGCTGGACATGCCGGCGTGGGAGGCAGAGGGGGCGGCGGGCGAAGCCGGGCCGCCCGTCCCGGGCGGACCGGGCGACGCGCCCGCCGCGCCGTCTGCACCCGAGCACGACTCGTGCCGGGTCGGCTCCCTCGCGGTCAGCGAGCCGGTGACGGTGGACGCGGTCTGGGAGGCGGCGCGGCTCTCGTTCAACGGCGGCAACAACCGCGGCGGCGGCATCGACTTCGCGGGCTTCGCGCCCGCGCCCGTCCGCGACAAGACGTGCCTCATCGTCAACACGATCGGACCCGACAGGGACGAGACGCTGCGCGCGATGCTGGGCCACTTCGGCGGCTGCCGCTTCTCCGCGGCCGACGGCAGCGGGCTGGCCGCGCCTGACGTGCTGGCGCGCCGCGACGAGTTCAGGATCCCGGTGCGCGAGCGCTACGCCGGCGACGGCGGATGGCGTCGCGCGGACCTGCGCGAGGACCCGGGCGACTTCCATCTCTTCTTCGTCGACCTCGACCCGGCCGTCGTCGCGCGCTATGGGCGCCGCCTGCTCGCGGGCGGGGACTGGCTGCAGCGGCAGACGAAGTACGGTGACGTGGACGACGACGTCCTGCTCACGGCGCTGGATGAGGTCGAGGCGGGCAGCACCGGGTCGGACGATGCGCGCGCGGCGGCCTTCCTGACCGACGTGCGCGAGGAGTACTTCACCGTCCTCGGCCATGTCGTCGACTCGCGCTTCTACCGTACGCACGCCGAGCCGGGCGCCCCGTGCGGCAAGTACGCGACCAAGCGCCGCGGGTATGTCGTCTCGATGGGGCAGGACCTTGGCGCCGTGAAGATCTCGGGCTGGACCCACACGATCCCGGAGTACTTCGCCTTCGACCGTTTCTGGGCCGGGTACCCCGGCGCTCGGGACGGTGCGATCGCGGTCACCGTGCAGGGCCGCACCTTCGCGTCCCCGGCCCTGCACGCCCACGTCTGGGGCATGCATCACCGGTACCCGACCAACTCCCCGGCGATCGATGCCGAGGGGCGTGGCAACCCGGCCGGGGCCCATCCCTTCAAGGCGTACAACCTCCTCCTCATGCACAACGGCGAGCAGGTGGGGGTGGACTCGACCTCGCCCTTCTTGCGCGAGTTCGGCTACGTCCACGCCGACCCATCGATGGGCGAGGGAGCGAGCCTCTACGAGGGCGATTCCGTCTACGACCGGAAGGCGCTCACCGACACCGAGTACGCCGCCTACCTCGTCGACTTCACGCGCCGCGTGCTCGGGCTCGGGACGGAAGAGGCCTCGCAGGTCATCTCGCCGATTACGGGGCTCGACCTGGCGGCGATGGACGACGAGCGCCGGCGGCTCTTCGAGCTGCTCACGCTCAACTACGTGCAGCTCACGCCGACCGGCCCCTATAAGTTCACGATCGTGGAATCGCGGCCGCCGGCGGGAGACGCAGCCGCCCCGCCGGCGCCCCGCCGCGTGGGCTTCCGCGAGAACATGGACATCAAGTTCCTGCGCCCGCACGAGCTTGTCGTGAGCGTGGACACACTGCCCGGTGGCGTGCGTGTGGTCGCCAACGGCAGCGAGGCGAAGATCGCCGACAGCATGCTGCGCGTGCTCCACGACCAGGGCCTGCTCAAGGATGCCGGCCACGACCTGCGCTTCAACATGCGTCCGGGGGGCGATCCGGGGCGCGGCGAGTTCGGCGGGGTCGTCGAGGCCTTCCTGACACCCGGCGCCGATGACCTCGAGCTCGTGAACCGCTTCGGCGAGCGGGTCGAGGTGCCGCGCGCCGGGCAGAAGATCGACCTGTCCGCGCCGCTCGACGAAGCGTGCGCGACGGGGTCGTGGCGCGCGCGGGTACGCGGGACGCTCGAGGAGATCGAGGCCGAGCTCCCGGCCGCCGTTGCGGCGGCGGGCGGCCGCTTCCTCGGCCCCGACGACCCGCTGCCGCCCACGGCGTCTGCGCTCGTGAAGGACACACTCCGAGGTCTGGCCGAGCTCCCGGGCGAGGACTACCGCCACCTCGTGGAGACCGCGCTGCCCGGCTTTGCCCGCCGGGGCGATGCCGCGCGTGCCGTGGCGCTGCGCGTCCTCACCGAGTTGCGCAAAGGCGTCGTCTACTGCGACCTCGGGGGGAGGTCCCTCTCGGCCATCGAGTACGCGACCGACGGGGGGCGACGCGGCGACGGGCGGCCCGAGGGAGGCGTCTACCGCTTGCTCGACGAGGTGCCGCCGCTGCACGAGGCTCTGTATCGCAGCGCGACGGGCCAGCTGGCGCTGGACGAGGCGGCTTCGTTGCGGGGCGTCGCAGGACCGGCGGACGGTGAAGGTCCGGCGGCCGGCGACGGCCGGGCGGCGACTCCGGACGCGGGGGTGTGGGGTCGCCTGACCTTCGCCACCCGCGACGACCTCGTGGGACCGCTCGACGCGCAGCGCGACGTCCTCGTCATCGATCTCGCCGGCTTTGCGAGCGAGGCGTTCGGCTCGACGTGCGCCTCGACCTTCCTTGCCGACGCTGCGCGCCTCGGCTGGAAGAACATCGTCGGCTACGGCTGCGCGGGCGGGCCGCGGTATCTGGGGGTGAACCTCGCCGACGACGCCGGCGCTCCCGCGCAGGGCGTCACCGTTGAGCTCTACGGCCGCGAGGTGGGCGACTTCCTCGGCGCCCTGCTCGAAGGCGCCGACATCCGCCTGTACGGCCAGGGCCAGTGCCACGTCGGCATGAAGGCGTCGTCGGGCTCGCTCTTCGTCCTCCAGGACGCCCTCAACACGTGCTGCTACGCGGCACACGGCGGGACGTTCAACGTGTGGGACTCGGGCTCGAGGTTCGCCGTGGCCGGCCAGAACAAGGTGCTCGAGGACGACGGCGAGACGCTCGCCCAGGGCTTCAAGTCGATCCACTTCGGCATGCCCAACGAGTACGCCTTCGAGTACCTGATGTCGGGCGGCGAGAACTCGCTGCACGTCGTCATGGGCCTCGCCAAGCCCGACGCGCGCGGCGAGCTCACGCTGCGCGCCAAACCCTACTTCGGCAAGTTCTTCATGTCGGGCGCCGCGGCGGGGCGCGTGTTCGTCTTCGACCCGGAGGACCGTCTGGACCCGGCGCAATACCGCGGCAACGTGCTCGAGGAGATCTCCGCCGGTGAGTGGCGCGACGTGCTGGCGCCGTTCGTCGCCGCCGAAGCGGCGAGACGCGGCGCCCCCGTCCGCGTCGAGGGCGACGACCTCCTCATGAGGCTCGACGGCGCGTGGCGCCGCTGGCGGTACGACGAGTGCTTCATCCAGCTCGTGCCCCAGAAGGTCGCGCGCCGCCTGGCCAAGCGCGGGGTCGTGCCGCCCCAGCTGGCCCAGCTGGTGGAGGAATGACGACCGCGCGGGGTGCCGCGACGGAGCGTGCCGGGCAGCGCGGCACCGGACGGTGCGGCCCCGTCGGGTCCCGCAGCCGCGGACGCCGGCGCGCGACGGCGCTGCTCGTCGCGCTGCTCGTCCTGGCTCACGCGCTCGCCCTGCTCGCGAGCTGCGGGGGAGGGGCGGGCGGCGCGCCGGCCTCGGCGGCGCCGGACCCGCCCACCGACCCCGGCCTCTCGCCCGAGCCCGTCCCGGAGGCCTCGGACACGGAGACATCCGCCGCCGCCGCGCCGGTCGTGTACTTGCTCGGCGGTTCGGGCGCTCGCGAGTGCGTCGTGAGCAACGCCGACTGGGGCGCCGAGCTGAGCCGGCTCGCCGACGCCGACGTCCGCGCCGTCGACCTCGGCGCGACCAACCAGAGCTACACGGCCGACCGGCACTACGTCTGCAACATGGAGGACCGCCCCGCGCTCGTGGTCATCGGGGTGAGCCTGGGGCGCTACACCACGCCGCCGCCCTCGCAAGTGGAGTGTGACAAGAAGCTCAGTCCCCCGTTGCAGGCCGCGCTCGACGGCGAGGTCGAGGTCGAGCACCGCTACACCGAGACGCGCATCAAGTCGGACGAGCGCAAGGCACAGCTCCTGCAGACGTGGCTGGCGGAACGGTATCCGCTGTTCCGCAAGAACTACGCGGCCAACCTCGACGAGCTCGAGGCCCTTCTCCAGGCGTGCCGCGAACGGGACTACGCCGCCGCCCTGCTCGAGCTGCCGCTCGACCTCGAGGCGGCGGGCGACAGGTTCGACACGCCGCGGGAGCGGTACGGGCGAGACTGCCGCAGACTCGCCGCGAAGTACCAGGCCCGGTGGCTCTCGTTCGTCGACGACCTGAGGCTGCCCAGCACGTCCTTTTACGACCTCGCGCACCTCGTCGAGCCGGGGCGTGAGGCGTGGCAGACCAGGCTGAGCGAGGAGATCGCCCCGCTGCTCTCGGCGGGCGCGTTGCGGTAGCCGCGCCACCCCTTCCGCCAGCACGTCCCGGCAGGCGGCGGCGCTCCTCGCGCTCCGGCGCTGCCGCGTCAGGGGGGAGCTCCAGGCTCAGGTCTCCGCCGGGCCCGGTATCACGCCGTCCAGCGTGAGTAGGACGCCGTAGAGGTCGACGCGCCGGTCGCGGAAGAGCGTCATCTCGCGGCGCCGGAACTCGCACGCGTCGAGGTCGAAGGTCGCCGTGACGATCGCCTCCTCGTCGCGTGGGGCCACGGTCACGAGCTGGCCGCGCGGCCCGGCGACGAACGACTGCCCCCAATAGGTCTGCGGCCCGAACGGCCCCTCCTCCGAGCCGATGCGGTTCGCGGCCACCACCGGCATGAGATTTGCCGCGGCGTGCCCGCGCATCGTGAGCTGCCAGTGCTCGCTGATGTCGGTCTCGAAGTACTCGACGGGCTCGTCGCCGATGCAGGTGGGGTAGAGGAGCATCTCGGCGCCTCGCAGCGCCATCGCACGCGCGGCCTCCGGATACCACTGGTCCCAGCAGATCCCGACGCCGATGCGCGCGTAGCGCGTGTCCCACACCCTGAAGCCCGTGTTCCCGGGACTGAAGAAGTACTTCTCGAGGTAGCCGGGGTCGTCGGGGATGTGGCTCTTGCGGTAGATGCCCAGCACGGAGCCGTCGGCGTCGACGATCGCTGCGGTGTTGAAGAAGACGCGCCCGGCGCGTTCGAACACGTTCACCGGGACGACGACGCCCAGCTCGCGGCAGAGCTCCCGGAAGCGGGCGATGGTGGGATGCCCTTCGAGCGGCTTCGCGAGGTCCAACAGGCGCGGGTCCTCGCGGGTACAGAAGTACTGCGTCTCGAAGAGTTCCTGCAGGCAGACGATCTGGGCGCCCTGCGCCGCCGCCTCGCGAACCAGGCGCTCTGCCGTCGCGACGTTGGCGGCCGGGTCGGGGACGCAGGCGAACTGGGCGGCGGCGACGGTGATCTCACGCACGGGGCTCCTCCACGGTCGGATGGTTCGCCCGAAGCGTACCAGCCGGGCGGCCGGGTGCGCAGCCGGGGTGGCCGCCGTTCCCGTCCGTCGCTGGTGGTAGACTGCGCCCCCGCATCGCGACCCCGGGGAGGAGCCAGTGCTGCCACGTGTCCTCGTCCACACCGCCGTGAGCGCCGACGGCCGCACCACCGGCTTCGACGCCGATCTCGGCCAGTTCTACGGCGTGGTCGCCGAGTGGAGCGCCGACTGCATGTTGACCGGCGCCGACACCATCGTCATGGCGCCCGAGTACGAGCCCGACGACCCGACGGCGCCGGCACCCGATGTCGAGCCGGCGGGCTCGCAGCTGCTGGCCGTCGTCGACTCTCGCGGCCGGGTGCGCAACTGGCGCTGGCTCAAGCAGTTCAGCCAGTTCTGGCGAGACCCGCTCGCGCTGGTGAGCCGCGCGACGCCGCAGGAGTACCTCGACGAGGTGCGCCGCGCCGGCTGCGACGCGCTCGTCGCCGGCGACGAGCGCGTCGACCTGCGCGCCGCCCTTGAGCTGCTCGTCGCCGAGCGCGGCGTCACGCGCGTGCGTGTCGACAGCGGCGGCGCGCTCATCGGTGCGCTGTTCGCCGCCGGGCTCGTCCACGAGGTGAGCCTCATGGTGCACCCCGTCTTCGCCGGCGGTGCCGACGAACACACCGTCAACCGGCTGGTCGCCCCGGACGGCGTGGTCGGCGCCGCGGTCTCCGCCGGTCTCTCGCTCGTCGATGCGCAGCGACTCGACGGCGGCGTCGCGCGCCTGCTATACGAGGTCGAGGCCGCCGGCTGAGCCGCGGCCCGGCGCCGGCACGACAGTGGTAGAGTCGCCGCCGATGGACGTCCGCGAGGCATCGGCGGCGACGGCGCGAGCGAGGGCGACCCGGTCCGCCGTCGTGCACGGGACGGGCTGGCTCGGCCCCGCGATGGTGCGCGGGCTGGCGTTGTTCGTCGGTCTCTTCCTCGCGGCCGGCCTCGTCGGCACGCTGCGCCACGAAGGGTCCCGGGAGTCGCTCTGGCTGTTCGATGCCGGAGGCGTACCGGGACCGGTCCTTGCCGGGCCGGTGCTGCTCGCGGCCGCCGGCCTGGTCCTTGTCGCGCACGGCGTGCGTCCCGCCGCGGGGGGTTGGCGCCGTGCGCTCACCGCCGGGACGTTCGCCGCGCTCGCGCTCGTCGCTCTCCTCAACGTCATCACCTTCTACCGCGTGTGGGCGGCGGGCGAGATCGACCCACGAATGCCGCTTCCGCTGTCGCTCGTGCTCTTCGCCCTCATGGCGTGGAGCGCGTGGACGGTGTGGGGCGGCTCCCCCGGGCGCGCCGGTGGTGGCGCCCGCGCGACGACGGCGATCGTCCTCACGCTCGCTGCATGCGTCGTCCTCTTTCCGCTGGCGCAGATCGTCTTCTTCGGGACGACCGACTACCGGCGCCAGGGCGATGTCGCCGTGGTCTTCGGCGCCCAAGTGCACCCGGGGGGCGCGCCCTCGCAGACCCTCGCGTGGCGCGTCGACACCGCCTGTGAGCTGTTCAGGGCGGGTCTGGTCGACCGCCTCGTCATGTCCGGGGCTGTGGGCGACAGCGGCTACGACGAGGCGGCGGTCATGCGCGATCGGGCGGTCGCCAACGGTGTGCCGGCCGGCGCTGTGGTCCTCGACTCTCTGGGCGTCAACACCGAAGCCACCGTTGCGAACACCGTAGCCATCTTCGAGGCGGAGGACGTCGGCGGTGTCCTCGCCGTGAGCAACGCCTACCACCTGCCGCGCATCAAGCTCGAGTATCGCAGGCAGGGTCTCGAGGTCTTCACGGTCCCCGCCGAGGAGACGCGGCGCATAAAGGAGACGCCGTACCTCTGGCTGCGCGAGGTGCCCGCCTTCTGGGTGTACTACCTGCGGGGACTCGCCGGCTGAGCGGCCGGCCGCCTCGGCTCCGTCAGTCGAGGAGGTCCAGCGTCCCCTGCGCCGGAGGGACGGAGGGGTAACACAGGCGCGCCCCGTCCTGCACGGCGAGCTCGCTCAACTGGTGAAGGCGCGGCGCGATCGCGGACGTGATGTGCAGCACGCGCGCGCCGCGCGCCGTGAGCGCGTCGGCGATGAGGCGGCGATGGCAGCGGAACGGGTCGCCCTCGGCGCACATCACGGCGGTGGGCGTCGTCGCGGCGGCGCGCACGAGGTCGTCGAGGGCCGCCGCGAACTCGACCGTTCGCATGTGGTCGGCGTAGGCGCGGAAGCGGGGGTGAGTGAGACCGGTGTTGACCGAGTCCGGCTGAGGCCTCCGGAACCCGCCCAGCCGCGGCTCGTGTGCGTAGGCGATGCCGCGTGCCGGCAGGTCGCGCTCGAGGGCGTCGCGGTCGAACTGCGGGTTGTGCCGCGACCGCGGCACGCTGCGGACGTCCACCACGCGCCTGACGCCGTGGTGGCGCAGCAGCGCGACGAGCTCGTCGAGCGAGCGCGTCGAGTGCCCTATGGTGAAGACGGCCAGGCCGTCGCGCCGAGCGTCCATGCAGGAAACTGTACCCCGCGAGGGGCCGGAGCCCATGCGCGCGTACTTGCCGAGCGGCGTGAAGTCGCACGAGTGAGCGCCGGGACGCGAACAGGGCGGGCTCTTGCGAGCCCGCCCCGTTCGGTCGTTCAGCTGGTAGCCGCCGCCATCATACGGTGGCGGCTTTGCGAGCGCATGCGCTCCTTCGCGGACCCTACCGCTCGTCCGCAGGCACGAACATGCAGCCGTGCGCCTCGAGCTGCTCCTCCCAGATGGTCTGCGGGGGCTCGCCGCACTTGCGCAGCAGCTTCTCCCACTCGTCGTCCACCCAAGCCTGGAGGTTCGCGAGGGCGTCCTCGTTCCCGGGCTTGAACAGGTGGGCGAACCGTCCCTGCCGCTTGAGCCAGGCGACGAGGTCGGTCTTGGCCTTGGGGCGGAAGGTAAGGCGGTACTCGCCGTCCTCGACCTCGTACAGCGGCCAGTAGCAGGTGTTGACCGCCTGACGCGCGAGGTCGATGCTCTCCGCCCCGTCGGCGCGCCAGCCGCGGGGGCACGGCGCCAGGATGTTGAGGAAGCTCGGGCCGGGCGTGGCCAGGGCCTTCGCCGCCTTGCGCACGAGGTCGCGCGGGTCATGTGGCGATGCCTGGGCCACGTATCGCAAGCCGTGGGCGATCATGATGTCGGTGAGGTTCTTGCGGTTCTGCAGCTTGCCGGCCTGCTCTTTGCCGACCGGGCTCGTCGTGGTCCAAGCCCCGACCGGCGTGGCGCCGGAGCGCTGAAAGCCGGTGTTCATGTAGGCGCCGTTGTCGTAGCAGACGTAGAGCATCTGGTGGCCGCGCTCCATGGCGCCGGAGAGCGACTGCAACCCGATGTCGTACGTGCCGCCGTCGCCGCCGAAGGCGATGAACTTGACGTTGTCCTCGATCTGCCCCTTCTTCCTCAGGGCCCGGAACGCGGTCTCGACGCCGCTCAACGTGGCCGCGGCGTTCTCGAAGGCGGTGTGGATATAGCTGCCCTTCCACGAGGTGTAGGGGTAGATCGTCGTGGAGACCTCGAGGCAGCCGGTCGCGGCGCTGACGACGACCGGGTCGGAGGTGCCCATGAGGACCTGGCGGGCGACGATGGGCGCGCCGCAGCCGGCGCACATGCGGTGGCCGCCGGCCAGCTGGGCGCCCTGGGCCACCAGCTCGAGCCACTTGTCGCGTGCGTCCTCGAAATGGTTCGTCTCCTTGAGGGCGTCGACAGGGCAGACGTTCACGCACTCGCGGCACATGATGCAGCGCGATTCCTCCACCCGGTACGACTGCAGGGCGCGTTCGTTGAAGGTGAGGGCGCCGGTCGGGCAGGCGGTCACGCAGCGCCCGCAGGTGATGCAGTCCGCGAGCTGCAGCGCCTCGCCGTACGGCGTGTCCACGTTCATCGCGAAACCGCGGCCGGTGAAGTCGTAGCAGGCCGGGCCGGCGACGTCGCGGCAGACACGCACGCAGCGGCCGCAGGCGACGCAGCGGTCCATGTCGCGGCGGATGAAGGGGTGCTCGTACTGCGGCTCGACCGAGCGGATGCGGGCGCCCGGCGCCACGAGGTCGTTGCTCGTCACGCCGTGCTCGACGCCGAGCTTCTGCAGGTCGCAGTCCCCGCTGGAGGGGCAGACGCACTGCAGGCAGCGGGACGCCTCGTTGCGCGCCGCGGCGAGCGAGTAGCCCTTGTCGACCTCGTCGAAGACCGTCGTCCGCCGCGCCTTGCCCACCCTGGGCATGGTGGTGCGCTTGGCGGGCTCGGCGGCGATGCCCATCTTGAGCCAGACCGGGCTGCGCTCGGCGAGGCGCTCGCCGAGCTCGCCCAGCTTGGCGGCGTCGGCCAGTTGCTCGAGGTAGGGCTGGCCGGCGTAGACCGCCAGCTGCTCCTCGAGCTCGACGAGGTCGCTGCCGTCCAGCCACGCGTCGATCGCGAGGGCCGAGCGCTTGCCCGCGGCGACGGCGTGGATGACCGAGCGCGCTCCGGTCACCGCGTCGCCGGCGGCGAACACCCCGGGGGTCGTGGTGCGACCGGTGTAGTAGTTGGCCTCGAGCGTGTTCCACGACGAGAGGGCGACCTCTTCGCCGGAGTCGCCGAGGTCGGGCACGTAGGAGACGGCCGAGATCACCGTGGTGGCCGGCACCTCGAAGCGCGAGTCCTTGATCTCGCGCGTGCGTCCCTTGGAGCGGCCGAGGCGGACGCACTCGACGCCTGCGGGGCGGCCGGCCTTGCCGAGTCTCACCTTCTTGGCGGCGACGTCGAACTCGACCTTCACGCCCTCCTCGAGGGCAGAGGCCAGGTCGCGCGCGCCGGCTTCGAGGTGCGCGGCGTCGCGCGGCGCCAGGACGGTGACCGACGTGGCGCCCAGACGCCGCGCCGTGCGGGCCGCGTCGAGCGCGGCGGTCCCGCCGCCGATAACGGCGACCGTGTCGGTGATGCGGACCTTCTTGCCCTCGCGGACCTTGCGCAGCAGCTCGAGGCTCTCGACCACCGCTTCGCTGCCCGGGAGCTTGGGGCTCGCGGTCTGCCACGACCCGACGCTGACGAGGACCGCGTCGAATCCGGCGTCGAGGAGGCCCTCGATGGTCACCTCGTAGCCGAGCGCCGTGTCGTCGACGAAGCGCACTCCGGCCTCCCAGAGCGGCTCGAGCTCGCGGTCCAGGACCTTCTCGGGCAGACGGAACTCGGGGATGCTGTAGCGCAGCGACCCGCCGGGTTTCTCGTTGGTGTCGTAGACGGTGACCTCGTGCCCGCGCTCGACGAGGTACCACGAGGCCGACAGGCCGGCCGGGCCAGCGCCGATCACGGCGACGCGCCGGCCGCTCGGCACGCCCGGCACGAGCACGGGGGACGAGTGGTCGGCGGCGGCGCGGTGCATGGCGCAGATCGCCACCGGGTCGTCGACGTCGCCGCGCCGGCAGACCGGCTCGCAGTACCGCGCGCACACGCGACCCACGATGCCCGGGAAGGGCAGGTCGCGGCGCACGATCGCGGCGGCGCCGGAGGCGTCGCCGTCTTCAAGCGCCGCCATGTAGGCGGGGATGTCGATGTGCGTGGGGCACGCGTTCGCGCAGGGTGCCTCGCAGTAGCTGTCGTGGTCCGACAGGTACATCTCGAGGTAGCTGCGACGCTTCTGGCGGATGCGCGGCGTGTCGGTCTTGACCACCATGCCGTCGCTGACCCAGGTCGTGCAGGCTGCCTGGAGCTTCGCCTGCCCCTTGACCTCGACGAGGCACAGACGGCAGGCGCCCCAGGCGGCCATGCCTTCCTCGTGGCAGAGGGCGGGGATGTCGATGCCCTCGCGGCGCGCGACCGTCAGGACGGTCTCGCCCGGGCGGGCGCCGAGCTTCTTGCCGTCGATCGTCAGCGTGACGGCGGCCTTCGTGCGCGGGCTCACTGCTGCCTCCCTTCGGCCACCGCAAGGATCCCTGTCTCGACGGGGACGGCGTCGTACTTGCATACCTGGCGGCAGGTGTCGCACTTGATGCAGAGCTTCTGGTCGATGACGTGCGGCTCCTTGCGTTCGCCACTGATCGCCTGGACGGGGCAGGCGCCGAAGCACACGTGGCAGCCCGTGCAGGCTTCTGTGTCGATCGTGTAGCGGATGAGCGGCCGGCAGACCTTCGCCGGGCAGCGCATGTGGACCACGTGCTCCATGACCTCGTCGCGGAAGTAGCGCAGCGTGGTGAGGACGGGGTTCGGGGCGCTGCCGCCGAGCTGGCACAGCGACCCTTCGATCACGTCGTCGGCGAGCTGCTCGAGGCGCTCGACGTCCTTGACCGTACCCTCGCCGGCGGCGATGCGCTCGAGGATCTCGAGCATGCGCGTGGTGCCGATACGGCAGGGCACGCACTTGCCGCAGCTCTCTTCGGCGGTGAACTTGAGGAAGAACTTGGCGAAGTCGACCATGCAGGTCGTGTCGTCGACGACGACCATGCCGCCGGAGCCCATCATGGCGCCGGCGGCGGTCAGACTCTCGAAGTCGATGGGCTCGTCGAGAAGGTCGGCGGGCAGGCAGCCGCCGCTCGGCCCGCCGAGCTGGACGGCTTTGAACGTGCGCCCTTCCCTCAGGCCGCCGCCGATACCGAAGATGACGTCGCGCAGCGTGGCGCCCATGGGCACCTCGACGAGGCCGGTGTTCCGTACCTTGCCGGTGAGCGAGAAGATCTTCGTCCCCTTGCTCGTCTCCGTCCCGATGGCCCTGAACGCATCGGCTCCGTGCGTGACGATCCACGGGACGTTGGCGTAGGTCTCCACGTTGTTGAGGTTCGTCGGCTGGCCCCAAAGCCCGTGGGCGACCGTCCGGATGTGCTTGCCGCGCGGCATGCCGCGGCGACCCTCGATCGACGCCGTCAGCGCCGTGGATTCGCCGCAGACGAAGGCGCCGGCGCCTTGATTGATGCGGATGTCGAAGCTGAAGCCCGAGCCGAGGATGTCGGCGCCCAGCAGGCCGCGCTCGCGCGCCTGGTCCATCGCGTTACGCAGACGTGCGACCGCGAGCGGGTACTCGTGACGCACGTAGATGTACCCTTCATCGCCGCCGATCGCGAACGCGGCGATGAGCATGCCCTCGAGCAGGGAGTGCGGGTTGTCCTCGAGGACGGCGCGGTCCATGAACGCGCCTGGGTCGCCTTCGTCGCCGTTGCAGATGACGTAGTGTTTCTCTCCCGGGTTCTGGCGGCAGAAGCGCCACTTCTTGCCGGTGGGGAAGCCCGCGCCGCCACGGCCGCGCAGCCCCGACCGCTCGACCTCGTCGATGACCGCCTCCGGTTCGTCGGCGGCGAGCACCGTGGCGAGCGCGCCGTACCCGCCGCGCGCGAGGTAGTCGTCGATGGACGTGGGGTCGATCGACCCGTTGATCGCGCGCACGAGTCGCGTCTGCCCCTTGTAAAACGGGACGTCTTTCTCAAGCGCGATCTTCTCATCGCTCGCTGGATCGGTGTAGAGGAGGCGCTCGACGACCTCGTCACCCACCACGCTGGTTTCGACGATCTCGGCGATGTCCTTGGCCTTGAGCCGCGGGTAGAACACGCCCCGCGGGTGGATGACGACGATGGGGCCTTCCTGACAGAGACCGTGACACCCCGTGAGGACGACCTGCACCTTGTCGGTGAGGCCGCGCCTCTCGAGTTCGGCCGCCAGCGCGCAGCTCACGGCGGCGCGGCCCGACGCGTTGCAGGTCGTCCCCGCGCAGACGCGGATCTTGACCGCGTCGTCACCGCGGGTCGCCAGCTCGCGGCGGAAGGCCGCCTTCAGGGCCTTGGCGATGCGCGCCTGCCGGGCGGAGCCGGTCTTCTTGCTGGCTGCCACGTCAGGCCTCCTTCTTGCGCAGCGTGCGGACGAGCTTGCGCGCCTCTTGCGGGGTGACCCTGCCGTACGTCTCGTCCTCGCCGAGCCGCACGGCCGGCGCAAGTGCGCACGCGCCGATGCAGTTGACCGTCTGCAGGGTGAACAGCAGGTCCGGCGTCGTGCCGCCGACGGGGATGTCGAGCTCCTGGGCGAAGGCCTCGGCGATGAGCGGCGCGCCCGCCACGTGGCAAGCAGTGCCCACGCAGACGCTGATGACGTGCCTGCCCACCGGCTCGAGCCGGAACTGGCTGTAGAAGCTCGCCACGCCGAACACGCGCGAGAACGGCATGTGCATCTCGGCGGCGATGTCCTCGAGTGCCTTGCGTGGCAGGTACCCGTAGCTCTCCTGGGTGGTGTGGAAGGCCTCGATGAGCCCCGAGCCTTCGCGGATGCGGGCGACAACCGCGTCGAACAGCTTCGTGTCGATCTCGGGCTGGGCGGCCTTCGCCGCGGTGCGCTCGGCCTCGATGTCGAAGGGGAGTTCCCCGAACTCGGGGCAGTAGTCGATCTCGATGCAGTCCACCGGACATGCGCGCTCGCACAGCGTGCAGGCGTAGCAGCGGTAGCTCCCGTCCCTGTCCTTGACCAGGTCGAACAGCCCGATGCCCTTCGGCTTGCGCAACAGCTCGCGCTTCTCGAAGTCGATGCCCTTGAGGACCTCGTACAGGGCGGAGCCCTTGGGCTCTGTCCGCCCCTTGCCGTCTCGTCCGTTGCTTCTCGCCATGGCGGTCACCTCAGTCCTCGCGCAGGTTGAGGTAGCGGCGTTCGATCGACGCGCGCTTCTTCGACCTGGCCGCCTTCTGGAGCACGGCGAACGCCTGCTCGATGTTGTCGGGGAAGATGTCGCGCCCGCCCAGGCCGTAGATGAAGGGCAGCACTTGGGGGCGCGGGTCGCAGTCGTAGAGTGCCCCGCGGATCTCGAGGAAGACCGGGCCGCCCTGGGCGCCGAAGGAGTCGGCGCGGTCGAGGACGCCCACGACCTTCACGTGCTGCAGCGCCGCGGCGTAGGCCTCGTGCGGGAAGGGCCGGAAGACCCTGACCCGTACCATGCCGGCCTTCACGCCCTTTGCGCGCAGCTTGTCGACGACGTCGCGTGTCGTGCCGGCGGTCGAGCCGACGACGACGATCGCTACGTCGGCGTCGTCGAGGCGGTAGGCGTCGAGGAGACCGTACTGGCGTCCGGAGAGCTCGGCATACTCGTCGGCAACGTCCTGGATGACGCCCAGGGCGCGGTCCATAGCCCGGTTCTGCGCCACCTTGTGCTCGAAGTAGAAGCCGTGCAGACCGTCGAACGGCCCGACGGTGACCGGGTGCTTCGTGTCGAGCAGGGGGTTCACCGGCCGGTACGGGCCGATGAAGCTCTTGACCCGGTCGTCGGGGAGCATCTTCAGCGGGCCGATCGCCCCGCTGATGACGTACCCGTCGTACATGTGCATCGTGGGCAGGTAGATGTCGGTATGCTCGGCGATGCGCACCGCCTGGAGACAGTTGTCGTAGGCCTCCTGGTGGTTCTCGCCGTAGAGCTGGATCCAGCCCGCGTCGCGGCCGCCCATGGTATCGGAGTGGTCGCAGTGGATGTTGATGGGACCGCTGAGGGCGCGGTTGACCGTCGTCATGACGATGGGCAGCCGGTAGGAGGCGGCGACGTACAGGACCTCCCACATGAGGGCGAAGCCCTGCGAGGAGGTCGCCGTCATCGTCCGCGCGCCGCCGGCTGCCGAGCCGATGACGGCGCTCATCGCCGAGTGCTCCGACTCGACCGTCACGAACTCGCTCTCGACCTTGCCGTCGGCCACCATCTGCGCGTACAGCTGCACGACCTCGGTCTGCGGCGTGATGGGGTACGCGCAGACGACGTCCGGGTCGATCTGGCGCATGGCTTCGGCGACGGCCTCGTTGCCGGTGACGGCGACAGTGGTCTCGTCCAGCACGTTCTTGGCGTCGATGGTCGTCACCGTCTCACTCCTTCTCGTCGAGCTTCATGACGATGGCGCCGGTCGGGCACTCCTTGGCGCAGATTCCGCAGCCCTTGCAGTGCGCGAGGTCGACGGCGACCGCCTTGCCGTCCTCGACGATGATCGAGGCGTCCGGGCAGTAGAAGTAGCAGAGCATGCAGCCGTCGCACTTCTCGGGGTCGAGCTCGGGGACGAACGTGCGCCAGCCGCCGGTCTCGTTGTAGACCGAGTTGCCGGCCTCGGGGATGGTCGCTCCCAGCTCGTGCCGATCCGGTCCCCACGTGTCGAGGTCGCTGACGTCCCACTTCGGCTTCGGGAGCTTCTTCTGGCGCGGCTTGCGCAGGGGGGCCGGCTTCTTGGCCACAGCCTTCTTCTCGACACTCATTCGGCCTGCACCTCCTCGTAGCTGCGCGTCAAGGCCTTGATGTTGCCCTCGACGACCTTGGGCGGGAACTTCTTGCCGAAGTCGGCGCGCAGGAACTCGACCACGTCCTCGATGGGGAACATGCCCGTGATGCGCACCAGGGCGCCGACCATGGGGGTGTTCGGGATCGGGCGCCCGATGGTCTCGGTCGCGATCTTGGTCGCCGCCACGGTGAAGAGCTTGTGGCCCTTCATCTTGTAGTGGGCGCGCAGGTCGGCCGGCGGCATATCGCTGTTGACGAGCACGACGGCGTCGTCGGGCGCGCCCTTCGTGACGTCGACGATGCTGAGCAGGGAGGGGTCGAGCACCACCACGATGTGGGGATTCTCGACCCCCGAGTACACCTGGATCGGCTCGTCGCTGATGCGCGTGAAGGCGACGATCGGCGCGCCGGAGCGCTCCGGCCCGTACTCAGGAAAGGCCTGGAAGTAGCGGTTCTGGCCGAGGGCGACCTCGGCGACCATCTTGGCGGCCGTCACGGCGCCCTGCCCGCCGCGCCCGTGCCAGCGGATCTCGGTGAGACCATGGGTCGACGATCTGGACTTACGGGTCTTGGTCGTCACTCTCACTCCTCCTCGTGGCGCAGGCTCCGGCGACCGGCGAAGGCGCGACCGAGCGTGAGCTCGTCCGCGTACTCCAGGTCGCCGCCTACCGGCAGGCCGCTGGCCAGACGCGTCACGCGCACGCGCGCGGGCATCTGGTCGGCGATGTACATCGCCGTGGCCTCGCCGGTCATGGTCGGGTTGGTGGCCAAGATCACCTCGTGCACGGACTCGTCGACGCGCGCGAGCAGTTCGTTGATGTGGAGGTCGTCCGGGTCTACACCGTCGAGCGGGGAAAGCGCCCCGCCGAGCACGTGGTAGAGGCCGCGGAACTCGCCCGTGCGCTCGACCGGCACGATATCCGCCGGTTGCTCGACGACGCAGATGACGCCGCCGTCACGGCGACTGTCGGCGCAGATGGTGCAGAGCGCGCCCTCGGCGAGATTGAAGCAGCGGCGGCAGAAGCCGATGCGCTCCTTGACCTCGACGATCGCCTGGGCGAGCGGCAGGACCTGCTCCGGCTTCTGCCGCAGGATGTGGAAGGCGAGGCGCTGGGCGCTTCGGGGGCCGATACCGGGGAGCCGGGCAAGCTCCTTGATCAACCGGTCCACCGATGGTGAATACAATGCCGCTCCTGATGCATGAACATGCGAGCATGTTCATGCTCGAAATGACGCGATGGAAGGCGCGGGGCGACAAGCTCCCGAGAACTCAGTCTACGTGCAACGCCCGGCTGACGCAACGGGCGTTCCCCCGCCGCTCTTTCGTCAGTAGGATACGCGTTCAGGCTCTCGAGTGCGACCCGGGGAGCCTCGGGAGAAAAGAGACCGAAGCGCTCCGCTATGCAGAGTCGTATCCGCTCGACTCAGTCACCGCGAGAAGGGCCGGCGGCCTGGCCGGGCGCGGCGCCGGGACCGAGCCCGGCGGCGCGCGGAGACTCGCGCCGCCGCCTCAGAGAAGGCCGGGGATGTTGGGCAGGTCGAGGCCGCCGGTGGCGCCGCCCAGCTTGCGCTGCGCCAGCTCCTGCGCGCTGCGCAGCGCCTCGTTGGCGGCGGCCATCACCAGGTCCTGCAGCATCTCGACGTCGTCGGGGTCGACTGCCTCGGGCTGGATGCGGACCTCGCGGACCTCGAGCGAGCCGCTCATGACGACGGTCACCGTCCCGCCCCCGGCGCTGGCTTCGACCGTCTCGTTGGCGAGCTGCTCCTGAGCCTCGGCCATCTTGCGCTGCATCTCCTGGACCTGCTTCATCATCTTCTGGTACTGGGGGTTCATCGCGGACGCGTCTCCTTCGGACGGTGGGGCCACGCTCGGCGCGGGATCAGGGCTCGTCGAGCTCCTCGGCGTCGAGCAGCTCTTTGGTCAGGTTGATCGTCTCGGTGAAGTCGAGTGGTGGCTGCCGCCGTGCCGCGGGCTCCGGCGGGGTGGACGTCGCGTTGCCCAGGACGAACTCGGCGGTGAGGCGCCGGCCGAGCGTGTCGGCGAACGCGGCCGCGAGCACGTCGTCGTTGCCCGGCTCGCGCACCCGGGTCAGGGCAAAATTGGACGGCATGGTGACCGTGAGGCGCTCGCCGGCGAGCGCCGAGGGGTGCGCGTCGCGGAGCGAGGCGTAGAGCCCGACGTTCACCGACTGCACGCGCTGGAGGACCAGCTCCCAAGCACGGCGGACCCGGTCGAGCGTGATTTGCGGGCCCTGGTCAGACGGCGAGGCCGCCTCGGGCGCAGGGTGCACGACGGGGGTCTCGACGCCCTCGCTCGACGGCGCCGCCGGCTCAACCGTGTCTGTCTCGGCTTCGGCCGGCACTCCCTCGGCGGGTGCCTCTGCCTTGGCGCCGGCGGTCTCGCACGCATAGCGCGTCGCTCCGAGGCCGCTCTCGAGGCGCCGCAGGCGCTCCTCGAGGCCGGCCGCCGACGCGTCGACCTGGGGCCGCGTGACCTTGACCAGGGCGAGTTCGAGTTGCAGGCGCGCATCGAGCCCGTCCTTGATGTCGCGCTGCGCCTGGCCCATGGTCTCGATCATGCCGACGACCTCGCGCGGCTGGAGCTGGTTGGCCTGCGGCAGCAGCCGGCGCACGAGCTCGTCGTCGAGCTCGACCGTCTGCCCGAGGGCGCGCAGCGCCGCCTCGTCCTCGGCTGCGCCTTCGAGGTGCTGCAGCAGAAAGACCTGACGCAGGTGCCGCAGGAGGTCGCGGATGAACTGTGGGAAGTCGACGCCCTCGTTGGCCAGCCGCTGGACGTACTGCAGCGCCTCGGCCGTGCGCCGCTCGATGCAGATGTCGGTGACCTCGAAGAGCAGGTCGGTACGGGTGACGCCCAAGGCCTCGAGCACGTCGGCCGGATGGATAGCACCCTCGCCGTACGAGATCAGCTTCTCGAGCGTGCCGATGGCGTCGCGGAACCCGCCCTGCGAGTGACGCGCGATCTCGAGCAGGGCCGCCTCCTGGATCTCGACCGGCGGCCCGCCGCGCTCGTCGTCGGAGCGCTGGTTCTCGCTCTCGACGATGCGCGCCAGGAGACGCGCGATGTCGTGGACCTGGGGGCGCCGGAAGTCGAAGCGCTGGCAGCGCGAGATGATCGTCTCGGGGATCTTGTGCGGCTCGGTCGTCGCGAGGACGAAGACGACGTTGCCGGGGGGTTCTTCGAGGGTCTTCAGAAGGGCGTTGAAGGCCTCGCGCGTGAGCATGTGGACCTCGTCGATGATGTACACCTTGAAGCGCCCCTCGACCGGGGCATAGGCGACGCGGTCGCGCAGGTCGCGGATGTCGTCGATGCTGCGGTTCGAGGCGGCGTCCATCTCGATGACGTCGAGCGACACGGAACCGGCGATCGCGCGGCAGTGGTCGCAGACGCCACACGGGTGCGCCGTTGGCCGCGAGCGCGGCGCGTCCGCCGTGCCCGTACAGTTCAGCGCCTTGGCGAGGATGCGCGCGGTGCTCGTCTTGCCGGTGCCGCGCGGCCCCGCGAAGACGTAGGCGTGTGCCACCGTGTCCGTCTCGACGGCGTTCTTGAGGGTGCGCGCGATGTGCGCTTGACCGGCCAGTTCGTCGAACGTCTGGGGCCGGTACTCGCGATAGAGGGAGCGTCGCATAGGAGGGTTAGTGTACCGCCCGGCGCGGCGGGCGGGGAAGCGCGCCGCGCCGGGCGCGCGATCCAGGCGGCGCCGGCCGCTCCACAGGGCGGGTGCCGGCGCTCACCCGCAGGACACGTTGGCTCACGGAGGGAGCAAGAGAAATGGCCGCGCACCCGCCGTCGAAACACATTCTCCGAGCGTCCGCACCGGGCACAAGCTCCGGCCAGGCGACCCCACGGCACATGAAAGGGCCTGCTTAGCGCTGCTTCCTCCCGGACCTGACGCGGTTCGCAGGGTTCCATTGCGTGGGACCCGGCCATCGACGCCGCACACCGGCCGACAGCCTCGAAGGATGGTCCCTCGGGCGGGGATTCAGCCCCGCTGTAGCGGATTGCGGGTACAGGGCACCGCTGGCTCCCCGCCTAGCGCGACCAAGGCCGGAGTGTACGCCGGGGAGGGACGCGGTGCAATCGAGGGGCCGACGACGGGTTGCGCGCCGGCGGTGCCGGGGGCGCTCGCCTCCGCGCGTCGCCACGCGAGGCCGACGGCGTCCAGAACGGCGTCCTGAGCGGTGAAGTGCGGCACGTGCCCGATGCCCTCCAGCAGCACGAGGTCGCATCGCGGCACCAGGTCGCACAGCCGGACTGTCTGGACGGGACCGACCACGTGGTCGTCGAGGCCGTGGACTGCAACGACCGGCGTAGCGAGGCCGGCGTAGCGGGTCGCGAGCGTGCGCAGGCCGGTCTCGACGTCGGGCAGGTCGCGGGCGTCACCGGCCATGCTCTTGGGGCGGAGGGCAAGCCCCGCTGCGAGCCGCGCGTAGGTCGGGTCCACGGGCGCCGGGGCGAAGACGCGGCGCAACACGCGGCCGGCGAGCAGGTGACCCACAGGGGACACCACCGTCCATCGTGCGAGCGCGCCGAGGAGCGGCAGCGTCAGCAGGCGGCTGGGCGCGAGGCCCGGGTGGCGGGCCGGGAAGACGTAGCCGCCGAGCGTCACGACCGCGGCGACGTCGCGGGGGTGGGCCAGCGCGAGGGCGAGGGCCACGGGCGCGCCGGCCGAGTGCGCCACGACGACAGGGCGCTCCACGCCCAGCTCGCGCAGAGCGTGGTGGATGACCTCGGCCTGAACAGCGGGCGCGCCGTTGCGCCCGCCCGCTCGCCCGCTGTAGCCCGACCCAGGCCGGTCGAAGACCACGACGCGATGGCCGCGCGCCAGCGCGGGCGCGATCGAGAGCACGGCGTCGTAGACGGACCCCTTGGCGCCGTGCAGGAAGACGATCGGCGGCCCGTCGCCTCGGTCGACCACGTGGAGTGGAACGCCGTCCACGACGATCGTCCGGCCGAGCCGAGGGGCGCGGCGCTCGGCGCGCCGCCCGAGGAGGAGCGTCGCGGTCGCGAAGACCCCGGCGCTCGTCGCGGCGACGATGCCGGCTGTCAGCGGGGCGCCCATTGCTCAATTCTGCGCTCGAGCCGAGCCTGCGAAACGCGAGTGGCGGCGTTGCGTGCCTCGCGCGCCGTGCTACCGTTGACGCCGACGGGACGCGCGTCGAGCGAAAAGGACGCTGGACGCACATGAGACGCGGTCACGCCGCCCTGCTCACCGCCGCTGTGGTCGTGGCGCTGACGGGGCTGGGGATCTGGCAGGTGCGGCCGCCGGAGGCGGCCGGCACGGCCGCGCCGGCGGCCGCCTTCTCGGCCACCCGCGCGCTGCGTCACCTCACGACCATCGCCGCCGAGCCGCACCCGTACGCCTCGGCGGCCAACACCCGGGTGCGCGACATCCTCGTCGCCGGCCTCAGACAGACAGGCCTCACGGCGTGGGTCCAGCACGCGGTCGTCGTCCCCGAGAAGGACCGGCACGTCTACGCGGCGGTCGACAACGTGCTCGCGGTGCTGGCGGGCACCGGGAAGGGCCGGGCGGTCCTGCTGGTCGCGCACTACGACAGCGTCGCCGTCAGCCCGGGGGCGGCGGACAACGCCACGAGCGTCGCGACGCTGCTCGAGGTGGCGCGCGCCCTGCGCTCAGGACCGGCCCTCGAGCGCGACGTCCTGATCCTCTTCACGGATGCGGAGGAGTGTGGCCTGCTCGGCGTCCAGGCGTTCCTGCGGAGCCCCTGGGCGCGACGCGTCGGCTTGGCGCTCAACTTCGACAACCCGGGCTCCTCGGGTCCGTCGATCATGTACGAGACGAGCCCGGGCAACGAGGCGCTGGTGCGCGCGTTCGCCGGGGGGGCGCCGCTGCCGTTCGCAAGCTCACTGACCGACGACGTCGCCCGGCGCCGCTGGGTGGAGAACGACTTCTCGCCGCTGCGCGCGGCGGGGCTGCCGGGCATGACGTTCGGGTTCACCGAGGGCTTCTTCCGCAACCACTCGATGCTCGACACGGTCGCCCACATCGACCCCGGCAGCCTGCAGCACCAGGGGGACTACGCGCTGAGCTTGACGCGCGCCTTCGCCTCTGGCGCGTCCGTCGAGTCGAGCGCGACGGAGACCGTGTACTTCAATCCCGTCCGCGGCGTACTCGTCGTTTACGGACGCGGGTGGGCGGTCCCGCTGGCGCTCGCCGCGGTCGGGCTCTTCGCGGCCGTCGTGGCCGTCGGCCTGCGGCGCCGCAGGCTGAGCCCGTTCGGCCTGCTCGGCGGCACCGTCAACGGCCTGCTCTCACTGGTCTTCATGGCCGCCCTGACGGCGCTCGTCTGGGCCCTTGTCCACCAGGTCTACGGGGTCGGCACGTCGACCCTGCCCTTCTACAACGACGACGTGCACCGTGCCGGCCTCGTGGCGCTCGTCCTTGCCATAGGCCTGACCGTCCACCTGTGGGGCGTCGACCAGGCGAGGATCCTCGACACGACGACGGCCGCCCTGCTGTGGTGGGTCGCGCTCGGGGCCTACGTCGCGTGCGCGTTCCCCGGCGCGAGCTACCTGCTCGTGTGGCCGGCCCTCGCCGCGCTCTCCGCGCTCGGTGTCACGCTGTTCCTGCCGCCCCTTGTGCGCGCCGACGGGCGCGTCTCGGCAGCGCCGCTGGTCGCCTTTCTCGCCGGCGCCGCTCCGGGGGTCCTGCTGGCGAGCTCGTCGCTCTACCTGCTGTTCGTCGCCAGCGGCGTGCGGCTCGCCGCGGTGGTCGTCTGCGTGTGGCTCCTGCTCGGCTTGCTGGCGCCGCACGTGGCGGTCGTCTGCGCCCCGCGGCGCTGGCCGCTGCCAGTGGCGCTGGCCGTCGTCGGGGCGGGGCTGTTCCTTGGGCTGAGCCCCGCCACGGGGTATGGCGACGACTGGCCGCAGCCCGACAGCCTGCTCGTGCGGGTCGACCACAGCTCCGGAGAGACGGCTTGGGGCACACAGGACGGGGCCGAAGATGCGTGGACCGGTCGAGCCATGGGTGCGCCTGAACGTTGGGCGGACACGCACGAACACGCGCCCCTCTGGGGCTTCGTGCACTACCAGCGGGCCGCGGGCCGCGGCCTGTCCGCTGAGCCGCCCCGCCTCGAGATCCTCGAGGACGTCGAGAGCGGCGGCAGACGGGCCCTCACCCTGCGGCTGTGGTCGCCGGATGCCGCCCCGTTCGTGAGCCTGCTGCTCCATAGCGAGGCCGGTGTGGTGACGGCGAGTGTCGACGAGACACCCGTCGCCGGGTGGGACACGGCGTTTCTCGACTACAGCGCCACGCGCTGGCACGTCGATGTGCTCGGCATGCCGCGGGGCGGCGTCACCGTGAGGCTGACGACTGACGGGGGAGTGCGGCTGAACTTCCGCGTCGTCGAGCTCAGGTACGGCCTGCCGGCAGAGGCCCTCGCCCGCATCGGCGTGCGCCCCGACGGCTTCGTCCCCGGCGGCCTGGGCGACGCGACGATCGTCTCGTGCGACTACGTCGTAGGCCGCCGGGCGGGAGGTGGGATACGGCGCCTGTTCTCGCCCGCGGTGGCGGCCGGTAGACTGCGCGCCATGGGTGAGACGGCTGGGGGCGAGGCACGGTGAAGCGGTACGTCATCGCCGGCCTCGCCCTGGTCGCGCTGACCCTGACCGCCATCGCCGCGGTCCGGCCGCTCGGCTTGGCGGAGCCGCGCGCCGCGGACGCGCCGGCGACCGCGTTCTCGGCGGCGCGCGCGCTGGCGCTGCTCGAGCGTGTGGCGGCCGAGCCACACCCAGTCGGCTCGCCGGCCGCACGACGGGTCCGCCACGACATCGTCGCCGAGCTCGTTCGCATCGGTCTGCGGCCCGAGGTGCAGACCGCGGAGGTCGCGTCCACGCGCAGCGACCGCGTCGGCGGCACGGTAAGCAACGTCGTCGCCCGGCTGCCCGGTGTCGGCGGCGCGCGCTCCGTTCTGCTCGTCGCCCACTACGACTCAGTCGCGGTGTCGCCCGGCGCGGCCGATGACGGCACGGGTGTGGCCTGCCTGCTCGAGACGGCGCGCGCTCTGCGCGCCGGCGGGCCGCTGCGCAACGACGTCGTCTTTCTCTTCACCGACGGCGAGGAGCGCGGCATGCTGGGCGCGCGTGCCTTCCTGCTCGAGCACCCGTACGCGTACCGGATCGGCGTCGTGCTCAACGTGGACAGCGCCGGCACCTCGTCTCCGCTGCTCATGTACGAGACCAGCCCAGACAACGGACGCCTGGTCGCGGACCTCCTTGCCTCCGTCGACCGGCCGTACACGTCGTCGCTGATGTACGAGGTCTCCGCCCGCACCGACATCCTGAGCGACTTCCGGCCGTTCGCGAGTGTCGGGTTGCCCGGGCTCAGCTTCGGCTCGCTCGACGGGCCGGCCTACAACCACACGGGCTACGACAGCCTCGAGAACGTCGATCCCGAGGTGGTCCAGCACCAGGGCGATACCGTCCTCGCGCTGTCCCGTCACCTCGGGCAAGCCGACCTGCGCGACCTGCACAGGCCCGACACCGTCGTCTTCGACGTGGTGGACGGCATGGCCGTGCAGTACTCGCAGCGGCTGGTCTGGCCGCTGGCCGCCGTCGCGGCGGGCGTCGTGGCGGCGGCCGCGATCGTCGGGTGGCGCCGCCGCCTCCTCCGGCTCCGTGGCCTCGCATGGAGTCTCGGCGCGGTGCCGCTGGCCCTGGGCGGAGCCATGCTCGTGATGGTGCTGGTGTGGGCGATGTACCGCACGGCGTACGAGGAGCATACCTGGAGCGACAGTGGGGTAGTCATCAGCGACGGGTACAGGCTCGGCCTGGTGCTGCTCGCCGCGGCGGCGGTGGCGGGCGCCTACGGCGCCTTGCTCCGTCGCCTCAGCGTCTGGGACCTCGCGGTCGCGGCGCAGGTCTGGTGGGCGGCCGGCGCGCTGGCGGTGGCCGGGCTCGTTCCCGGTGCGACCTACCTGCTCACATGGCCGCTCATCGCCGGCGCGTTGGGACTGATTATTGCCCTGCTCCTCGGCGATCGGATCTTCCACAGCTATGCCGGGTCGGCGGCGGTCGTCCTCGCGGGCACGCCGGCCATGGCCCTCATGAGCTCCGCCACCTACCTCCTGCTCGCCTCGGCGGGTCTGAAGCAGGTGTTCACCGTCCTCGCCGTCTGGTTCACCTGCGGTCTGCTGATCGTCCCGCTGGAGATGGTCCGGCGAGCGCTCGGCCGGGTCTTCCCGGCCGCGCTCGCCGGCGCCGGCATCGTCATCCTCGCCGTGGCGGGCTCGACGGTCGCCTACGACGCGACCCACCCTCGCTTCGACAGCGTGTACTACAGGGTCGACGCCGACGGGGGCACGCGGTGGCAGACAGTGGAGAGGCTGGACGAGTGGACGAGCGGGTTCTTCCGCGGGCAGCGTCGCTCGCCCTTCACGCCGAGCTACTTCCCGCACCTCGGGTCGCGGGCGACGATCACCACCGAGGCGGTCGACGCAGGGCTCGCGCGGCCGCGGCTCGCGGTCGTCGCCGATGAAGCCGTGCAGGGCATGCGCACCGTCCGGCTCAGGGTGAGATCGATGCGTCGCGCGCCGGTCGTCTCGTTGGTCGTCGAGTCGGTCGTCGGCCCCCTCAGCGCGTGGCTGGACGACCAGCCGCTGGCGCACAAGGATACGACGATCCTTGACGCGACGCCGGTGCGCTGGGCGTTCGACTACTATGCCGTGCCGCGCGGCGGCTACGAGATCACCCTGCGCTTCGCCGTCGGCGAGAACGCCCGCCTGCGGGTGGTGGACTTCTCATACGGGCTGCCGCGCGAGCTGGCGGGGCTGTACGCCCCGCGCCCGCATGGCGTCCTGCCCGGCGGTATCGGCGACGGCGCGTTGGCGGAGCGCCTCTACGTGCTGTCGGCGACCGCCGGAGGCGGCCTCCGGGTCGCGCCCGCCGAGGAGTGAGACGCCGGGGGCGGCGCCGCACGCGGCGCCGCCCCCGGCGTCTCACCGTCTAGCTCGACCCGTCAGAGCCTGAGCACCAGCTTGCGCACGTCGCTTTCGCCGCCCGGCAGGATCTCGAAGCCGAGCGACTCGGCGAAGCGGTTCATGCCCGGGTTCGCGGCCAGCACGTCACCGGTGATCTCGCGCACGTGACGGTCGCGGGCCGCCTGGATGAGTGCCTCCATGAGCTTGCTCCCCAGGCCCTTGCGCTGATACGAGTCGCGTACGACGATGGCGAACTCGGCCTCCTCGGCGTTCGCGGTCTCGATGGCGAACCGCGCGATGCCCAGCATCTGCGCCTTCTTCTTGCCCCTGGGGTGCGAGAACGCGGCGAGGGCGATCTCGCGGTCGTAGTCGACGTGGCAGTAGCGCACCAGCATCGACTTCGTGACCTCCTGGACCGGGCCGAAGAAGCGGTACATCGCCGTCTCCGGCGAGAGCGACTCGATCATCTCCGCCCAAGCCGGCTCGTCCTCGGGCCTGATCGCCCGCAACGTGACCTTCTCGCCGTCGAGTGGGACCTCCCACTGGTACTTGGTGGGATACATCGAGATCATCAGGTGGGCGCCGGGGAGGATGATCTTGCGCACGTCCTTGGGCTCGATCACGATGCGCGCGTCGAGCACGCAGAGCCCGTCGGGCCGCACCTGAACGGGGTTCGCGTCCATCTCGACGATCTCGGGGAAGTCGACCAGGAGGTAGCTGAACTTGACCAGCGCCTGCTGCAGGGCGACGAGGTCGACGGACTCCTTGCCTCGGTAACCGCGCAGCAGTCGCGAGACCTTCGTGCTGTCGATCATCGCCTCCGCGAGCGCCTGGTTGATGGGGGGAAAGTCGACGGCGACGTCGCGGTAGAGCTCGACGCCGGTGCCGCCCATGCCGAACATGATGGCGGGTCCGAAGGTCGCATCCTTCTTCGAGCCGATGATGACCTCGTAGCCCCCGCGCGACATGGCCTGGACCGTCACGCCGAGGATCTTCGCCTCGGGCCTGGCCGCCTTGACGCGCGCGACGATCTTCGTGAACTGGTTGGCCGCCTCGGACGCCGAGCGCACGTTCAGGGCGATGCCGCCGACGTCGCTCTTATGCGTGATGTCGTGACTGTAGATCTTGATCGCCACCGGGAACCCGATCTCCTGGGCCGCCTTCGAGCACTCCTCGGGTGAGGTCGCGATCATCGTCGTGACGGTCGGGATGTCGTAGGCGGCGAGCACTTGCTTGGCCTCGTACTCGCTGAGGATCGAGCGCTTCGACTTCGCCACCTCGAGGAACACCTTCTTGACCGCGTCGCGGCGGGGCCTGAAGTCGGGGAGGATGTCCGCCGGCGTCTCGTAGAGGTTGGCGAGGTTCTTCGTGTATTCGTACATGTAGAGGTAAGCCCTGACCGCGTCCTCCGGCGTGTCGAAGGTCGGCACGTGCTGCTCGTGGAAGATGCGCAGGCCCTCGGCGACCTTGATCTCGCCCATGAACGACGTGAGGAGCGGCTTGGTCGGGTGTTCCCTGGCGACGTCGACCAGCGCGAGCGCCGTCCCGGTCGGGTCGCTCATCGCCTGGGGCGTCAGGATCGCGAGCACGCCGTCGCACTGCGGGTCGTCCATGAGCGCCTCGACGGCCGTCGCGTAGCGCGCGGGGTCGGCGTCCCCCGCCACATCGACCGGGTTGCCGCGGGCGGCGAAGCCGGGCAGGACGGCCTTGAGCCGTTCGTCTGTCTCAGAGCCGAGCTCGGCCAGCTCGCCGCCGAGCGAGAGCAGGCGGTCGGAGGCCATGACGCCCGGCCCGCCCGCGTTGGTCACGATGCCGAGGCGCGGGCCGCGCGGGCTCGTCACGCGCGACAGCACCTCGGCCGAGTTGAACATGTCCTCGATCTCGTCCACGCGCACGATGCCGGCGCGGCGGAAGACGGCGCTGTAGAGCGTGTCGTCGCCGGCGATCGCGCCGGTGTGCGAGGCGGCCGCCAGGGCGCTGCGCGCGTGGCGGCCGCTCTTCACGACGATGATCGGCTTGGTCTTGGCGAAGTGCCGCGCCGCGCTCATGAAGTGGCGCGCGTCGGTGATGGACTCGATGTAGAGGATGATCGAACTGGTGTGCGGGTCGGCGCCGAAGTAGTCGATGAGGTCGCCGAAGTCGACGTCGCACATGGAGCCGACGCTCACGAAGGCCGAGAAGCCGACCTTGTTCGCCGCCGCCCAGTCGAGGATCGCGGTCCCGAGGGCACCCGACTGGCTGAAGAAGGCGATGCGCCCTTCGGGCGGGGCGACGTGCACAAAGGTCACGTTCAGGTGGTGCGCGGGGCGGATGTACCCCAGGCAGTTGGGGCCGATGATGCGCAGGCCATACGACTCGGCGATCGAGCGCACCTGGTCTTCGAGCTTGCGGCCCTCGGGCCCGACCTCGCGGAACCCGGAGCTGACGACGACGGCGCCGGCGACGCCGGCCTCGCCGCACTCGCGCACGGTGTCGGGCACGGCCTTGGCGGGCACGGCGATGACCGCGAGGTCGATCTTGCGCGGGACCTGGCTGATCGACGCGTACGCCTGGATGCCCTGCACCGCCGGCGACGATGGGTTCACGGGGTAGACGACGCCTTCGTACTCTGCCCCGATGAGGTTTCGCAGGAGGATGTAGCCGACCGACCCCTTCTTGTTCGAGGCGCCGATGACGGCGATCGTCTTGGGGTCGAAGATCTTCTCCAGGTTCCTTGTGCTCATGGCGGAGTCCCGCCTCCCTCCATGTGATGAGCGTGGGCACGATCCGGCGTGTGGCGCGACCGCCGGGCGCGGCCCCTCCGCATGCCATGGGACAGCCTACGCCTGTGGCGCGGGCCTTTCATCCCTTTGGCGTGGTACTCGCCGGTGCACGCGCGTGGTCCGACTCCACCGTTTCGGCGTCGCGGGTCAGGGATGAAGCGCGGGGCTGCGGGTCTGTCGACTCGACGACATCGCGGGCGGGAGAGGGCGCTGTGAGTATGGTGGTGCCCGGCGAAGGTGACGGGTGCCTCAGATTCCCGACCGTGCGAAAGAGGACCTCCTCGGCGGCGTCGCGCAGCCCGGCGAGCCGCTCGCCCGGCGTCGGCCGCACGTCGAGGCCGGGGTAGAGCGGCGCCGGGCGGCCGGCCAGGCGGCGAAGCCAGAGCCGGCCGCGCAGCACGCGCCGCTTGATGCGGATCTGTTCCGCCTGCGAGACGACGATCTCGTCCGGCGACGCCGGCAGCAGCGTGAGCAGCCCGCGCTCGGTGACGTCCTTCACCAGGCGTTCGCCGGCGGGCGTGCGCACGATCACGTCGGAGACGCCCTCAGCGAAGCCGGCGTCCCGCTCGAAGCGGTCCAGCCAGGCGTCACCGACCGAGATGTCGGCGCACTCGGCGAGCGCGTCGGGACACAGCCGGCAACGCGGCGGTGTGTGGGCGTTCATGAGGCGGTCGAAGTAGTCGGGGTACGGACGCCGCCGCTCGGTGCCGTCGCGGCGGACGAGCCGCATCTCGCCCGGCCAGCCGGGGCCGCGGTACGAGACGGTCGCGAGGTCCGCCGCGTCGGCGCCGGCACGCCGCGCGGTGATCTCCGTCGCGCGCGGCTCCGCCGTCCAACCGCAGAAGATGCCCAAGGCGAGCACGACGCGCTCGCGCAGCGTGGCGGAGTGTCGCTGGGCCAGACGCAGACCCTCGACGTGGCAGGGGAGACCCACGAGCACGTAGCGGCCGGGGTTCTCCCGGACGTGTGCCAGCGCCTCGTTCATCGCGACCGCGTTGTACTTGGAGCCGCGACACGTTGCAGCATCTGCCGGCGTCGCGACGACGACCGGCCGGACCGCGAGCGCGTTCATGGGGTCGACGCGAGCGCACGCCGCAGCGTCGACCCGCACGCGCCCGCCGTCCGCACCCGGCAGCCCGTCCTCGAGCGCGGCCCACAGGAGCGCTGTGGCGACTCCGCCGGACGCGCCCCGGTGGCGCACGTCCGGGTCGGTCGCCCACCCGAACCACAGCCCGCGCCAAGGGCCAAGGAAGTCGCGGACCGGCGCCCCCTCGTTACGCGCGCGCCAAGGCGCTTCGGGTCGGAAGTCGAACGTCTCTCCGGGGCAGACCCGCAGGCAGAGGCCGCAGTCGGTGCAGCGCGCTTCGTCGACCGCGACCCGCCAGCCGTAGCGGAGCTCCCAGTGCATCTCAATGGCCCCGGCGGGGCAGATGCCGGCGCAGGTCCCGCACTGCGTGCACAGCCCGCTGCCCTCGACGCGGCCGACGTGGTCCCTGGGCACAGCCCTGTTGGTCATGCGAGGAGCATACCGCGTGCGGCATGGGGCCGGGCGCGGGTGCGGACGGCGAGGGGAGGCCCACTGGGGGCCGAGCCGACGACGCTTTGCAGGCAGCGTTGCAGCGCCCCACAACGACGGGGGGCCGCCTTGCGGCGGCCCCCCGTCGTTGTGGGGATGTTCGGTCTGCTAATGCTTGTTGGCCTTGAGGTCCTCGACGACCGACGGGTCGGCAAGCGTGGACGTGTCGCCCAGCCTGTCGAACTCGCCC
>DDYF01000057.1 GCA_002347645.1 Thermoleophilia bacterium UBA2241
TGCACAACTTGACGCACACAACCTGCAGACCGTCTCTCCCCGCAGATGTCCGATGGCGAGCCCAGTCTTTGCAGGGTCGGTGGAGCAGTCGACGCCGAGCAGTGTGGTCATCCCCTGAACACCTCCGCCCCGTGCCACTCCAGAAGCTCGCGGTCGGGCTGGTCGCCGGGCGCCCGCGGGACGGTGATGGCGCGCCCGGCGAAGCGCTCGTATTCGCGGCCGTTGTGGAAGTCGTCGAAGAGGTCGTGGCTCACGCGGAAGCGGTAGTCAGGCGTGACGGTGACGTATCCGGTGTCTTAGAGGCGGTGGATGTCGGCGCGCAGGAGGAGCCCGTTCGGCAGCGCGTGCGCGCCGCCGTCCGCGTACGGGCGCACGTGCGCAGCCTCGGGCGCGGGCAACGAGTACTCGCCCGAGACGGCGCAGGCGCCGTAGGCGTTAGTGACAGCGACGCGGAAGGTGCCCTGGCCGAGACGCGGCTGCACGACATGCGGGGCGCCGTAGCGGCGGAGCTCGTCTGCGAGCGGGTCCGCCTCCGGCCGCAGCCGCGCCGCGCGCTCCAGGCACTCGGCGAGGATGCGCCGTCCGTCGCCGCTCGCGACGTCGATGGTCTTGCCGCTTTGCGTGCGCGGACGCCACTCAGCGTGGTCGGCGACCCAGTCGTCGCGAGGGAAGAAGACCGGCTGCGAGATCATGATGCAGCCGACCTCGTAGTCCTGGGGACGGGCGAGGAGGGCGCTCCCCGTGCGACGGCGGATCGCCTCGATGCGCGCCGCCATCTCGGCGAAGGTGTCCGTGCCGTTCTTGTCGCCGAAGGACTCCCAGGCGAGCCACGCGGGCACGCGCTCGTAACGCGCGAAGAAGCCGAAGCCGGCGATGGCCTTGTGGGGCGCGCCGAGACGGAAGAAGAACGGCGCGCCCGGCGAGATCGCCTTGAAGCCGTGCGGCGAGGGCTGCCAGAAGTCGACCTCGTCCGGCGGTTCGGCGCGGTGCAGAAAGTGCGAGAACCAGCCGAAGTCGGTGTTGGCGATGAACCCCGGTGTCGGGCCGGCCCTCACGCGCCTGCGTTACGTGGCGACCTTGGCGGGAAGCCGCTCGTAAGAGAACTCCTCCATCCCGGCAGAGCTCTGAGCGTGCTCGATGGTCAGGCTGACGATGTGCCCGTCGGCGTCCAGGTCAAGGTAGATGTGCTCGTCGAGCTCGCGCGTCTCGACCGGGGTGCCACCGAACTCGACCAACGCGGTGTCCGTGTCGGCGAAGTACTTGACATGCATGGCTACTCCTCGAAATCGCGATCGAAGAAGGCGTTGTGTATCGTCTCGCCGTCCTCCAACAGGATAACCCGCAGGGCGCGATCGTCCATCTCCGGTATGCGAGCCCACCGGCGTATCCGCCCGTCTGACTGCCGTGCTTCCCGCAAGGGATGATGGACGACTCGCTCGATCCACTCGTCCTGAATGATCGCACGATCGGGACGAGACCGGGTGTGCAGAAAGTAGCTCGTGGTCTTCACGCCGATACCTCGTACACCTTCAGCACCTCGTCCCCGTAGTGGTTGATCACCTTCACGGCGATCTTGCCGGTCGACGGCGCGTCAAACGGGCGGCTGACGGTGCTGTAGAGGCTCGCCCACGCGGCCTCGTCCATCTCGGCCTTGAGGGCGCGCTGGAGCTTCTTGTAGGGCTCGTCGGCGCCGGTGAAGTAGGCGTGGCGCACGAAGAAGCTCTCCTCGTTGTAGTCGGTGTCGATGAACCAGCAGGCGATCTCGTCGGTCGTGTCCGAGCGGATCTCCCCGGTGGTGGGGTCGTAGACGTCGAGGCCGTGGAGCTCCACCTGCAGCTTGCCGTCGGCCCGCGCACTACCCACGGAACACTTCCTGCGCGTGCCAATCCAGGAGCTCGCGCCCCGGGCGCTCGGGTGAAGCCTGGGGCACGGCGATGCGAGTCCCGTCGAATCGCAAGTACTCCCGCCCGTTGTGATAGTCGTCCATCAGGCGTGCGCTGACCTTGAAGTCGTAGTCGCCCGTGACCGTCACATAGCCCTTGTCGTAGAGCCGGTGGACGTCGGCGCGCAGCAGCATCCCATTGCTTAGGTTGTGAGGTCCGCCCTCTGCGAAAGGCCGGATGTGCGCCGCCTCGAGGACGGGTAACGAGTGCTCGTGGGTGACCGCACAGGCGCCGCCGTAGGCTGAGACGAGCGCGATTCGGAACGTGCCCTGGCCCAGGCGAGGTGCGATCAGCACCGGTTCGCCCCTGCGCGCCGCGTCTAGGGCGACGGCCACCATGTCCGCCGGCGCGCCGCTGTCGTGAGACCGCTCCAAGCATTCCGCGAAGATCCTCTGACCCTCGCCGTTCATGAGGTCGATCCTCTTGCCCCTGACGATGTTCTGCTGCCAGTCCGCCGGCTCGCGGACCCACTCATCGTCCGCGAAGAAGATGGGAGTGCCGATCATGATGCAGCCGACGATGAAGCCGTCCGGCCTCTCACCCTGAGCCTCTTCGTGCGGGTGACGGTATCGCTTGATGCGCGCGACCATCTCGTCGAGATCAGCCGCACCGTTCAGGTCGCCGAACGAATCCCAAGCCAGCCACGCTGGGGCCAGCGAGAAGCGTGAGAAGAAGCCGAAACCGGCGATCGCATTGTACGGGCTCTTGAGTCGAAAGAAGAACGGGGCGCCCGGAGGCACCGCTCTGAACTGCGTGCTCCCGGAGGGCTGCCAGAAGTTGACTTCGTCGACCGGGCCCTTGGCACGAAGGTACCGGAACCAGTCGTAGTCCGTGTTGCCGATGAACCCCTGCGCTGACACGGCCGGCTTCATGCCGCCCCCGCCGCACTTGCCTCCGAGACCTTGCCATCGCTCTGTGTCACGCTGCCCCCGCAGCCGTGCCAGCCGTGCGCCGCTGCCAGCTTACTCCTAAGTCTATCGGACCCTAGCCACGGAGTGAAGGGCGAACCAACTGCCTTCTGCGGCATCGGAGAGGCCGCACGAGTACACCCTGCGCCGCGAGTGGGCGAGCGACGCCGACTTCGTACGCGCCGTGGTGTTCGTCCGCGCGCACGGCTGCCGGACCCTGTTCGAGGGGCGCTGGTACACCCAACTCGACATCGGCGACCGACGATAGAGACCGTGACTTTTTAGCAGTTGACGGTCAAATTGACCTTGACTTTTTGACAGTTAGCGCTCACTGTAGCCGCCATGGAACGACTTGTCGCTCAGTCCCTCGTTCGCTGGAAGACGTCCCCGCGGCGCAAGCCGCTGATCGTGCGGGGCGCCCGTCAGGTGGGCAAGACATGGTCAGTGACCGACTTCGGCCGACGCCACTTCGCGGCGCTGCACAGCGTCGACCTGGAGCGCGAGCGGGCCTTGTACCCGCTCTTCGAGGGCGATCTCGACGCGCGCCGGATACTCGCCGAGCTCGAAGTCGCCCTGGGTCACCGCATCACCCCTGGCGCCGACCTAATCTTCCTCGACGAGATACAGGCATGCCCCCGGGCGCTGGTCGCACTCCGGTACTTCCACGAGCAGCTGCCGGAGCTTCACGTGGTGGCCGCCGGCTCGCTGCTGGAGTTCGCCGCCGGCGCCTACGCGTTCCCCGTCGGCCGGGTGCAGTTCCTCACGGTCTTCCCCATGACCTTCGAGGAGTTCCTGCGCACGACCGGCGACGAAGTCGCGGCCGACATCGTCGCCGGCCCCCTCGCTCCCCTGGATGAGGTCGCTCACGCCCACCTGCTCGATCGGCTGCGACGGTATCTGTTCGTGGGCGGCATGCCCGAGGCGGTCGCTTCGTACACTGCCTCGGGCAGCATGCAGGAAGCATTCGCGGTGCACGACGAGCTCGTGACGGCCTACCGTGAGGACTTCGGCAAGTACGCGGGTCGCGCCGACAAGGATTGTCTCGACGCCGTGCTCGGCGGTGTCGCCCAGTACGTCGGCCGTCAGATCAAGTACGCCCGACTGGCGTCCGGCTTCGACAACCGGGCGATCAAGCGAGCTTTCGACCTGCTCACGCGGGCGCAGGTGGTAAGGCCGGTGCGGGCCGCCAGCCCTGCCGGCGTGCCGCTCGCAGCCAGTGCCTCACAGAAGCGCTTCAAGGCGATCATGGTCGACCTCGGGCTGCTACGGCAGCTCTCCGGCCTGCGCACCGACGTCGAGTTCGCGCGCGGCGATCTGCTGGCGACGTTCAACGGCGCTCTAGCCGAGCAGTTCGCGGGCCAGGAGGTCCTGGCCGCGTCCAGCGCCAAGCGTGGGCTGTTCTACTGGGCGCGCGAGGAGCGGGGCAGCTCCGCGGAGATCGACTACCTCGTCGACGGTCAGGGGCGACCAGTCCCGATCGAGGTCAAGTCGGGGCCGGCGGGACGGCTGCGCAGCCTTCACATGCTCCTGCAGCAGTATCCCGGCGCGGCGCCGGGAGTGGTCCTGTCCGAGGCAGGCTACTCTGCCCTCCCGGCGCAGAAGCTGGCCTTCGTACCGCTGTACTTCGCCGCCGCGTTGGCTCGCGTCGATCTGGACGACGAGCTCGGCGCCGTCGGTGGCGAGTAGGCCCGCACGACAGCGAGCGCCCATCCACCGTCGACCGGTGCATGCGTGGCATCCCTAGCCGGCGACGATGTCTTCGAACTCCAGCTTCCAGCCGCCTGCGTGGCGACGTGCAACGTACGTGTAGGCGTGCCCCTTCGCCCTATTTCCGGCACGCTCGCCAAGCCAGAAGCGCAGGGGCGCGCCAAAGCCGTAGCTCAGTCGCCACGTGTCGGGACCGAGCGGCGTCAGCCCGAACGTCCACACCGGGACCTTGATGACACGAGTCTGCTCGTCACGCGTGAGCTCCAGGTATCTCGACTCCTCCAGGGGCTCGAGCGGTGCGTCGTGACGCCACGTGTAGAAACAGCGGTGCAGGACGTCACCCTCGTCGCTCGCGTCGGTCGACGGGACGTGGACGGTGAACGCGACCCAGCTGCCCCGGCCGGCTGTTCCTTGGGGTCGAGGGCGGCGACGATCTTCGGCAGGGCGGCGACTGCCTCGGCGATGAGGTTACGGTCGTCGTCCGTGATCATGGGCAGATGCTACACGGCGGGTCAGACGACTCGCCTGCAACGCCCTCCTCGACGGGCACCTTGCCGCCCTCGATCACCGCGTAGCGGTAGGTCGTGCCGTGATGGTGCATGACGCTGCACACGAGCGTCGGGTCGACCACGTGCAGACCCTGCTCGGCGAGCGCGCGGTGCTCCCTTCCGTCGAAGGGCGAGTGGCCGCAGACCTGGGTGACGCCGTGCAGCAGTCCTTCGGGCAAGGCGGGCGTGGGCCGGAACCACAGCGGCCCCATGTCGTCGAGCAGGCTCGGTTTCTCGCCGTCGGTCCACTCGCGCTCGGCCGGACCGTCGCTCGCGTCACCGGCGACGGCGCGCACGTACGGACCCAGCACGAGCTGGGACTCCTCGTTCAGTCGCGCGGCAAGCCGCTCCGGGTCGTGGTCGCAGGCCTTCCAGTCGTGGCGGTACACGCGCGAGAGACCGGCATGGGTGACGAGCACGCCGTCCACGCAGAGCGCGACCTTCCACGCACCCGCACTGAAGCGCTCGAAGAACTGCGGTCGAAGCGCCCGGCTCGAAGGCTCCTGAGGGTCGATGGGCCGCCCCAGCAGGACGGCGACGTCGTGGTTGCCCCACAGGACCTCCGCCCCGCTGGCCTCGATCAGCTCCAGGCACTCGCGCCCCTCGGGTCCGCGGTCGAAGAAGTCGCCGGCGAAGACGAGACGGTCGGCGCCGGCTTCGTACCGCGCGTGCTCGAGCGCGTTGCGCACGAGCTGCGGGTAGCCGTGCACGTCGGAGATGACGATGGTGCGGCGTGGCTTCCGTGTCTCACTCGTGGCGATGGGGCCCTCCTCCCCGCTCCCTTCGAGTATCGGCCGGCCCGTGCAGTGCCTCGCCCACCGGCCCGAACGTCTCCAGGATCGTCACCAGCTCCATGCCGCGCGACTTCCGCTGCGACTCCGGGCAGTGGTGGTAGAGGTGAAAGACGACCCACTCGGTCGGCGCCCACACCAGCAGGCCGTGATCGCCACCGCGCTCGTACGGGCAGAGCCCGTCCCAGCGGTAGTGGAAGGCGAGCGCGGCGAGCGGGCCGAGCCGGACGTCGCCGACGTCGAGCAGGCGATAGCCCGGCAGCTTGGCCGCCTCGAGCGCCGCGGGCAGCATGTGGCGCGACTGGAACCACATCTCGTCGCGCTCTTCCTCCGGCTGCGGCTCGTCGCGCCCGCCGACCATGTCGAACTCGAAGAGGCGGAAGGGCTGCACCCGCCCGTCCTCGAGCTCGCCGATGACGGCCGCGTCCCAGAAGCCGTGCGGGAAGGCCGCGTCGCCGATGCCCGCGTCGCCGAAGTCGTCGCCGGCCTCCCCGCGCATCATCCGCGCCACCGGGTCGCCCGTGTTGGCCAGCAGGTGGAAGCGCTGCGGCAGCGCGATCGCGAACCCGTGTCTGGCCTGAACGCACCAGCGAAAGCCCTCCGGGGCGCTTAACAGCGCCAGATCTGTTTCACTCATCCTCGACCTCTCCCTCTCGTCGAACCGAGAACGTCCACCCACCGGAAGCTTCAACGTCACCCACGAGCGCCGCGGCCGCATGGGACAGAGCGGTGTCCGCCTGCTACCGTGGTGTCATGCTCGCTCGCGTCCTTCATCGCGCTCTTTCCCGGCATTGCGCCTCCGGGTCTTTGTATCTACAATGTAGGTACACGGAGGTGGCCTCATGCGCACGCGCATCGTCAAGATCGGCAACTCGCAGGGCGTCCGCATCCCCAAGGCGCTCCTCGAGGAGTCGGGACTGAGCGGCGACGTCGACATCAACGTTCACGACGGCACGATCGTCATCGCTGCTGCCGGCCGGCCCCGTGCCAGCTGGGACGAGGCCTTCCGCCAGATGGCCGCTTCCGGCGACGACGAGCTGCTCGACGGCGACGTCGCGACGAGCAACACGTTCGACGAGGGGTCCTGGACGTGGGAGTGAGCCGCTTCGACGTCTTCCTCGTGAACCTCGACCCCACCGTCGGCAGCGAGATCCGCAAGACCCGCCCGTGCGTCGTCGTGTCCCCCGACGAGACGAACCGCCACGTCCGCACCGTGGTCGTCGCGCCGCTGACGACCACCGGGCGTCCCTACCCGTCGCGTGTCCCGGTTCGCCTGGCCGGCAAGGACGGGCAGGTCGTGATCGACCAGCTGCGCACCGTCGACAAGGCGCGCCTGGTGCGGCGGCTCGGCGGGCTCCAGGCGCGCGACGCCGCCGCCGTGCTCGACGTTCTGCGCGAGTTCTTCGCGCCCTGAGCGGCGGCGGGTCACGACGACCGTCCGCCCGCTGCCGGCGTTCGTCAACCGCTTCGTCCCCTCAACGTCCACCCTCATCACCCTGTTTGCGCAGGAGCCCCGCCTCTATCCTCGAGCCATGCTGCTCCGCCTCCTCACCGTTTCTTCGTGTCAACTTCTGAGTTAACATGCGTCTGAGGATCATCCGTGTCGCGACGTGCACGGTGCTGGCGCCCGTCGAGCCGCAGGGGCAGTGTCGCGTCAGGGAGGTGATGGATGCGCTCGAGCGTAGCGACAAGGCGGCGTACCATCAGGTGGTCGCGCTGCTGGACCGCGTGTCCAGACACGACCCCCGCCCGACGCCCGGCCGTCGAGGCATCTCGGCGATGCCATCTACGAACTCAAGACGGCCCGCGGACGGCGGCTCATCTACTTCTTCGACCGCGGCCGACTCGTGTATCTGCGTCGAGCTGCTCCGCAAGCCCAAGGCGCGAGAACTCAGGCTCACCGTCCGTCGCGCTCGACGAACGCGACACGAGTACCTGGTCGCACGGACCGCGGACGCGGTCCTGATAGAGGAGCCCCGATGACAGGCTGGACCTTCGCTGAGCACTTCGAACTCGCGCGCTCGCGCCCGGAGTACTGGAGCTTTCTGGCATCCCTGGAATTCATCGACCAGATCTGCGCCCAGATGGACGCTCAGGGTCTCTCCAGCGCCGAACTCGCACGCCGCATGGGCACGTCTCGCGCCTACGTGTCCAAGGTGCTGGCAGGCGAGGCCAACTTCACGATCGCGACGATGGGCAAGCTCGCGTTCGCGCTCGGCCTGAGGGTGAAGGCCGACCTTGCGCCGCTCGAGGAGGAAGCGCAGGCCGAAACGCCGGCGGATCACCCGGAGGCGCGGGCCACGGAGCGGCCGGGGTCGCTGGGTCAGACCGCCTGATCAGACCGCGGACGGTCGCTCGCCGGACGAGGAACAGGAGCCCAAGTGACCAGAGACATCGAGGCCTACCTCAAGCTTCCGTACCACCGCGTCTGGGAGTGGCGCGAGGACGACGCCGAGCCGTACCGGGTCGTGCCCCTCGCCGAGATCCCGGAGGTGGTCGGCGACGGCGCCACGAGCGGAAGGGCTCGATATCCCCGAGCCCGCCGCGCAGACGGCGACCCGCTGACGCTGGAGGCGCACGATGCCTCCGGTTGACCTGCCTGAGAGCGTCCGCTCCCGCATGCGCGTCGTCGAGGGCGATATCACGCGCCTCGCGGTCGACGCCATCGTCAACGCGGCCAACCGGACGCTGCTCGGCGGCGGCGGCGTGGACGGGGCCATCCATCGCGTCGCCGGCCCGGGCCTGCTCGCCGAGTGCCGTACGCTGGGCGGCTGCCCCACCGGCGAGGCGCGTATCACGGGCGCGTACGACCTGCCGGCGAAGCGCGTCATCCACACCGTCGGGCCGGTCTGGCACGGCGGCGGGCGTGGCGAGCCCGAGCTGCTGCGCTCGTGCTACGTCGAGTCGCTGCGGCTCGCCGAGCGGCACGGGCTCGAGACAATCGCCTTCCCCGCCATCTCGACGGGCGTGTACGGCTACCCCAAGCGTGAGGCCTGCGCGGTGGCGGTGGGCGCCGTCGCCGAATGGCTCGGCGCCCACGACCTGCCGCGCACCGTCACCTTCTGCTGCTACGGCGCGGCCGACGCGGCGCTGTACCGGGAGCGGCTCGGGCTCGGCGGCTGAGAGCGCATCTTCGCCGTCGCGCCGACGCGACCGCGCCCTCACCGCCGCCAGAGGCGCAGCGAGGGCTCCGGCGGCCGTACGTAGTGCCACGAGGCGATCTCGCTCCCGTCGTGCAGGTACTCGCGCAGGGCCGCCTGCAGCTCGGCGTCGGTCACCGTGCGACGGCGATGCTGGCGCATGTGCTCCGACCAGCTCGGCAGCACGAAGGTCTCGACGAACCGGTCGGCGTGGTCGGCGTCGCGGTAGCACGACCAGCTGGTGGCGCCGGTGCGCCGGCGGAGCCGGCCGACGAGGCGCAGGGTGCGGAGGAAGTCGTCCCGGCACTCGGGCCGCACGTCGTAGCGGACGACGACGAGGGCGGGGCTGTCGACGTCCCCGGCGCCGAGCAGGCGCCCTTCGGGCGCCGCCAGCGGCGCCGGCGAGAGGTCCAGCCCCGCGATGTCGTCGAAGCGCCAGCGCAGGCCGAGCGCCAGCGTGACGACGATCGCCAGGGCTCCGCACGCATACGTCCACTGCACGCCGGCGACGTTCGCCAGCTGGCCCCACGCCGCGCTCCCGGCGGCGATGCCGGCCGAGATGGCCGTCAGGTAGAACGCCAGCCCGCGCGCCCGCACCCACCCCGGAACTGCCTCCTGTGAGGCGACGTTCAGCGTCGAGAGGCAGCACAGCCAGCCCAGACCCGCGACGAGGCTGATGCCGAAAGCCAAGGCCGGCACATCGACCAGCGCGAACGCGACCAGCGCCGCCGCGACCAGGAAGCTGCCCAGGCCGAACACGCGGTCGTCGCTGAGCCGCTCACGAAGCTTGGGCAGGAGGGCGGCCGTCACCACGGCGCCGACGCCCATCCCGGCGAACAGCGCCCCGAGGCCGCCCGACCCGACCCCCAGCACGCGTACCGAGTACACCGGCAGCAGCGACATGAGGCCGGCGCTGGCGAGGCCGAACGCCAGCGAGCGCACCAGCACGCCCTGGAGGACGTGCGAGAACAGCGCGTAACGCACGCCGGCGCGGACCGCCCCGGCGAAGCGCTCGGGCGGTCCGGGGTCCTCCTCGGCCGCCCGGCGCCAGCGCCACAGGACGACGACGCCCGCCACGAACGAGGCGGCGTTCAGGGCGAAGACCAGCCACGCGCCGGCGGCCGCGATGAGCAGCCCGCCGACCGCCGGGCCGACGGCACGGCCCAGGTTGATGTTGGCGCCGCCCAGCGTCACCGCCTGCTCGAGCTCCTCCGGCGGCACGAGCTCCGGCTGGACCGCCTGGTAGGCGGGGTAGTTCAGCGTCGCACCCAAGCCCAGCGCGAAGGTGAAGCCGAGCAGCATGAGCGGCGTGATGGCGCCGAGCGCGGTGACCACGGCGAGCCCGGCCGCCGTCGCCAGCATGAACATTTGCGTGGCCAGGAGCAGGCGGCGGCGGTCGACGAGGTCGGCCACCGCCCCTGCCGCGACCCCGACCAGCACCACGGGCAGGTAACTCGCCGTCTGAACCAGCGCGATCACGGCCGGCGAAGCGTCGAGCTCCACCATGAGCCAGCCGGCGCCGACCGTCTGCATCCACGTGCCGATGTTCGACGCGAGCAGCGCGATCCAGAGCGCGCGGAACACGGGATAGCGGAAGGGCGACCAGGCGGACATACAAGAAGCCTACCGCAGGGGCGGCTGCGGCCCGACCCAGGTGGAACGTGACGACCTCCGGTCACGTGGCCGTCGCGCCGCCCCTCGTCGTATACTCGCCGCAGGCCGCGTCCAGCGGGTCCCTCCGACCCGGAACGACATGCCTGTCCGGCCCGTGACGGCGGACGGAGAGCCCGGTCCGGACGCGGCACATCGTGGACCCGCGGCGGGGTTCCGCGTGGTCCCTTGGGGGGAGGTACCATGCGCGCGCGCCATCGCATCCGCACCGTCCTGTTCGTCGCCCTGCTGCTGGTGGTCGCGGCCTCGGCCGGCGGCGCCATCGCGCCGCCGGCCGAGGCCGGCATGATCACGCCCGGCGGGCCGGCCTGGTGGTACGAGTTCAAGGGCGTGAGCCTGGTCTACGACGCGTGGCTGGCCGGTGTCCGCCTGCCGGACGGCTCGCTCGCCGCGGTCGGGACCTCGGAGAACGACTACAGTTCCACCGGTGACATCCTCGTCGGGCGGTTCAACGCCCAGGGCAGAGGGATCTGGATGAAGGTATGGGACGGCCCGGACCATCGCCGCGACTACGCGACCGCGATCGCCACCGACAGGAGCGGCAGCGTCATCGTCGCCGGTACCTGCACGTCCACTGCAAACGCCAAGGACATCGTCGTCGTGAAGTGGGCCAAGTCGGGCGCCCTTCTCTGGTCGGCCGTGTACGACGGGCCCACACATGCCGATGACGAGGCGCAGGACGTTGCCGTGGACACTCGCGGGAACGTCCTCGTGTGCGGCTACGCCGGCGGCGAGAACGGGCAGGGGGTCGTCGTCAAGCTCGACGGAGCCACCGGATCGGAGGCTTGGGCAAGGCTCGTCCAGACCGAGGCCGGGGGTTGGTCTGCACTCCGCGCGCTCGAGATCGACGGCGACGGGAACGTGTACGTCGCAGGCAGCCGCGCCGGGACCGCCAGTCCCTCGGACGTGTTCGTCCGCAAGTACTCGACCGGCGGCAGGACGCGGTGGACCCGTTCGGTGGACGGCGTCGACCATCTCCATGACGGCGCCTTCGCGCTTGACCTCGCACCCGGTCCCGCGCTCTACGTCGCGGGCGCGCTCCAGACGGTGACCCGGGGTCAGGACGCCCTGCTGCTCAAGTACACGCTCGGCGGGCGCCTCAGCTGGCAACGCACGTGGGACGGTGGAGTGAACGGGCGCGACACCTTCCAGGCCGTTGCCTGCGACGCCCGCGGCAACGCCTTCGTGGCCGGAGTAAGCGACTCCGGCGGCATCGTGGGCGACCGGGGGCTGCTCGTCCGCTACACGACGGGAGGCAAGCGCTCGTGGGCGCGCACCTTCTTCAACGAGGCGTCGTCCTCGTACGTGCGTTACGTCGGACTCGTCGTCTCGGGCGCCGGGAACGCATGGGCGGGCGGCACCACAGACGCCGGCGGCTCCGTGGGCGCTGCACTCCTGACCCGGTACAACGCGAATGGGACCCAGCAGTGGGCGCGTGCCTGGACCGGTCCTAAGGGGAACAGCGCCGTTCTGCACGACCTGGTCGCCGGTGGCGGCGGGCTCTTCGTGAGCGGCAGCTTCGCCGCCGGACCCGGCGACCAGGACGCCTGGGCCGGGGTGTTCATGAAGTAGCGACCGGGCGACGGCGCGGCCTTTGCCAGACCTGTCTACGCCGCGTCCTTGTCGCCCCAGTCTACGAGGACCATAATCGCGCCACAGCGCGGCGCCGTGCGAGGCGCGCGCCACAGCGCGGCGCCGCCCGACGCGCGCTCGCGACTGAGAGGGGGGATCCATGACGTTTCGATGCGTCATCGCACTCGTGGTCTTCGTGGCGGTGCTGGGGGCCGCGGCCGGCGCCGCCCTGCTGGCGGCCGGCAGCGCCCGCGCGGCCACGCCCGGCAAGGTCCTGTGGTCGAAGCGCATGAGCACGGCGTACGGGCGCGACGACTTCCCGCGCGGGATGGCCGTCGCGCCGGACGGCAGCGTCTACGTGGTGTCGCGGGTCCGCTGGGGCGACAACGGCGACGACACCCTCATCGGACTCACGAAGTACTCGCCCGGTGGCACCAGGCGCTGGCAGCGCACGTTCCGCACCAGCGGCGCTTTGCAGGACAGCCCCGTCGGCTTGGCGCTCGATCGCAAGGGCAACGCTTACGTCGCCGGCAACACCATCACGGCGGGCGGAGTCAACGAAGGCCTGCTCGTGAGGTGGACGGCGGCGGGCAAGCGCAGCTGGGTCCGCCGCTGGGCCGGCACGACCACGGCCAGCGATTGGTTCACCGACGCCGCCTGCGACCCACACGGCAACGTGATCGTCTGCGGTCACGAGAACCTCAGCCCGACGACGGCCGGCTTCTTCGCGCGCGAGTACGGCCCGGGCGGCTCGGCCAGGTGGACGAAGCGCTGGGGGCCCGGCCAGAGCACGGGCGACGGCGCCGATGCGGTCGCCGTGGACAAGAAGACGGGCGTCGTGTACGTCGGCGGCCGCCTCACCCAGACTGTGTCCGCCCCCGACCCCAGCGCCACCGACGTCGTCCTGCTCAAGTTCGGCGACACCGGCACGCCCAGGTGGGGCAGGACGTGGGGCTCGCTGGGCGGCTGGGACGACACCGTCGACGACCTCGTGCTCTCCCCCTCCGGGGAGGTCTACGTCGCGGCCAACGTCCGCGACGACATGTGGGGCCACGCTGCCGTGCTCAACTTCGGCTCCGGCGGCACCCTGCACTGGAGCGACAGCGACGCCGACAAGTCGCCCGACCCCGGGCTTCTCCCCATCCAGGGCATCGCCGTCGACAACCGGGAGCGAGTCCGCGTCCTGCTCGGCGACCCGCCCGCCAGTCCGCCGGCCCTGCTGCGCCTCTACGGCCCCGACGGCGAGCTGAGGTGGCAGCGGGAACTGCCTCTCGGCGCCACCGTCCGTGCGTCGGCCGAGGATCTCGCGGTGACGACGACCGGCAGGACCTATGTCGCCGGCTTCTCGCAGGCGACGAACGCCGACCCCATGCGGCTGTTCGTCATGTGCGTGAACGGCGACGGCACGCTCGTGCCGTGGACGACCTACCGGACCGGCCCCGGCGGCAGCGACGCGCGCGGCTCGCTCGTCGCATTGCGTGACGGCCGCCTGTACGCGGCGGGCTACGCCGGCGGCGGGACGACCGGCAACGACGTCCTGACCTTGCGACTCGTACCCTGACCGCTGGGGTACTTGCGCGACCGGCTCGACGCACTCGAAGGAGGGGGAACGACCATGACACCCGGATCAGCGACACAGTGGCTGGCGCGCGCCCGACGAACGTCGGCGCGCATGGCGATCCTGGCCGCGGCTTTGGCCGTCGCCGCCGCAGCGGCGGCGGCCCCGGCGGGCGCTGCGATCTACGACCCCGACGTGACGCCGACCGCGTCGTGGACGATCGACGCCGCCGGCGGCGACGACGACGCGCTGGACGTCGCCGTCAACAGCGGCGGGGCGGCCTACGTTTGCGGTCAGGTGACGAGCGTCGGGGGCGATCTCGACGGGTCGCTCTTCAAGTTCCCGCGTTCGGGTGCGGGGTGGCGCAAGACGTGGGACGGGCCGGCGCATTCGAACGACGCCTTCGTCGCGGTCGCCGTCGCCCGAAACGGCTCGGTCTACACAGCGGGTGCCAACCGCAACGCCGCCGGGCAGCTCGACATGCGGCTCGTCAAGTGGTCTTCGGCCGGCGCCAAGCTCTGGTCGCGCCGCTACACGGGCCCCGTGGCCGGCAACGACACGGCCACCGACGTGGTCGTCGACAGCAAGGGCCGGGTCACAGTCTGCGGTGATTCGCAAGGCCGCTCCGGCAAGGCGTTCACCGTGGTGAGCTGGACCGCGAGCGGGACGCGCCGCTGGGTGCGCCGCATCGAGGGCGAGCGGGTCACGGACGACAGGGCCGAAGCCATGATCGTGGACTCGTCCGGCAATCTCTACGTGACCGGTCGCCGCAGCTACGAGGTCGGCACCGCAGGCTACACCGTGAAGCTGTCTCCCGCCGGCGTGACGAAGTGGCGCGACGACTACACGGGCGCGGACACGATCGACCTGCAGGCGCTCACCCGCCGGCCCGGCGGCGGCGTCTACGTTTGCGGCTCCGCGCTCGGCTTCGACACGGGCTGGGACGGTCTGGTCATGAAGTACACCGCGGCCGGCACGCGGACGGTGTTCACCTGGGACGTCGGCGACGGTGCGGACTCGACAGACACGAACTTCAACGCGGTGGCCGCGACGCCGACGGGCCAGGTCGTCGCCGTCGGCAGCGTCGCCTACGACTACGGGGCGCACACGCACCGCCGGTTCGCCGTCTACGACGCCGCCACGGGCACCTTCACGGGAGCCACGTACTCCGCCGCCTTGCACGAGACGTTCACGGCGGTCGCCGCCGACGCCTACGGCGGCGTCTACTTCACCGGCATGCGGGCGCTGTCGGCGTCGCACACCACGGTGTGGACCCACCGTTACTCGAGCATCCCGGACGGTGGCACGTGGACGGGCGAGTTCGGGACCGGCTGGGCGAGCGCCAACGTGCCCACGGCCATCGCCACGTGGAGGACCACTGTGTGGGTCGTCGGCCGCGCCTACCCGGGCACGACCGGCGCCGATCAGCTCGTCCTGAAGTACCTGTACTGATACTCACGTCGTTCCCGCCGCCGTGACGACCTCTCGCGCCCCGCCGCCGTCTCGCCCCCATCACGCGCCCTCCGGCTTCGTCTGGGCCCCCTTCGCGGCATCGGCCTTCGTCCTGGTCGTGGCCCGCTCGCGCGTCGCGCGCCGCGCCCTCTCCTTCTTGGACGCCATGACGTTGGCCATGAAGGTCGCCGACGGCTTGGCCGACGCGACGTCGGCGAGGCACAGGTCGTCCGTGCCCGCGCGCATCTCGGCGCTCATCGCCAGGTCGTTCTCGGCGAAGTAGCTCGCCGCCGGTGCCTGGTGCCGCAGCATGCGCAACTCGGTGCGCTGCAGGTAGTAGTGGCTGATCATGTGGAAGACCTCACCCTCGCCCCATCGGAACCACACGGCAGGCGCTCCGCGGCGGCCGCCTCAGCCTCGAGCAGGCGGCCGCCGTCCTGCACCGCGCGCCGGCCGACCTGGCGGCCGAGCTGACACGCCTCGGCCTCGATTAGGCGAGACGGGCACCGTCGTCACTCCAGACACCGCTCGTTCCTCCCGCGACCTCCTCGCGTCACGTCGACGGAGGCACCATGCCGTCAAGACGGCGCGCGCCGAGCCTCACCGAAGGCGTCGTCGTCCGATCCCCGCCAACCCGGACGGAAGGATGGGAGACCCGCGCGGCGGATCCGAGTATCCCTGCGCCACCTACGGCCCGCCGGCCTGTTGGTCGGCGGATCCGTAAGGACGGCCGTCGAGGGGGACGACGCCGCGCCTCTCAGGGCTTGAACGAGGCAGTAGACCCGCTGGACAACGACGGGACCGTCCTGTATGGTGCCGCGAAACCGCAGCCGTTTGGGGACGGTTCCGGCGATCTCCCCTCTCAACGACTCCATGAGGACGGCCGTGGCGTGCCGCGTCACGGCGAGCGACCCCCGGGAGGCGCCCATGAGAAAGGCCCTCACGCTCATCTGTCTCACCCTCCTCGCTTCGTTCTCCGCGCTCGCGCTGCCCCTTGCGCTGCGCCCGGCCGTCGCCCAGGCGGCCACGCCGACGACGGCCGAGCTTCGCCTCGTCGCGGCCATCAACCGCGTGCGCGTCGGTCACGACCTCCCCAAGCTGCGCTGCCGGAGTCCGCTGCTCGTCGCCGCACGCGCCCACGCGCGCGACCTCTCCGAGCGCGAACTGCTCAGCCACACCAGCGAGAACGGCTGGTCGGTCTCGCGACGCGCGCGCTACTTCGGCTACACGACGAGCGGCTGCACGTACTGGACCGTGGGCGAGAACCTCGCCCGCGTCGTGAAGGGCTCGCCCGCGGACAGCGCCAGGGTCATCGTGCGCCTCTGGATGGGCAGCAGCGCCCACCGCGCCGTCCTGCTGGCGGCGCGCCTGCGCGACATCGGAGTAGGTATCCGCGTCGGCGCCGACGGGATGCGGTACTTCACCGTGGACCTGGGGAGACGGGTCCTCTAGGGGACCTCTCCGCGCGCAGAGCTTCCGTCCCCGGCCGCTGCTACCCTCGTCTTCGAACGCTGCCGCCGTCGCCCGCCCACGCGGGCGCGGGGCCATCCGGCCGCTGCAGGCCCGCATCGCCCCTGAGCGCGGCGGCGTTCGCGTCTCGCGGCGGCCGGCGCCAGGGGCTGGCGCCGGCCGCCGGCTTCGAGGAGGTATCGTGCAGCGCCGTTACGTGAGCATCCCGGCCACCCCGACGCTCAGCTGGGTCCTTCGCCGGCCCGTCCTGCTGCCGACCGAGACGCGTCCGACACCCGCGGGCGACGCGGCCGATCTCGCCGACGGCTGGCACGCCTCTGTCTGCTCCAGCTCCGGCTGCCCGCCCTGCATGAGCCGGGCCATGCGCGCCCTCGCCTTCGCCCTCGACGACGGCGCGGGCGCCGACGACGAGCCGCCCTTCGGCGACCCTACCGATTGAGGCCGGCATCGCCGTGAGGGCCGGCCTCGCCGGCAACCGGCCCTCAGGCGTCTCACTCGACCCGTGCGCCGCCCGGCCCTCTGGGCTAGACTTCTGCCATGACCGACATCAAAGAGACACGCCTCCCCGGCGTCGGCATCCGCTTCGACCTGCCCCTGCAGAGCGGCGACCACGTCGTCGTCATCAACCACCAGAGCGGCCGCGTCGAGATCATGCTCTGCCGCGAGGAAGACCCCGACACCTGCACCGAGGCCCTGCGTCTGTCGAGGGATGACGCCAAGGCTCTCGCCGAAGTGCTCGGCCAGTCGCGCGTCACCGAGGAGGTGACGCGCATGCAGCTCTCCCTCGAGGGCCTCGCCATCGACTGGGTCAGCGTCGACGTCGCGTCGGCCTGCGCCAACTGCACCCTGCACGACATCGAGCATCAGGACGCCGAGGCGGCCGCGGTCGTCGCCGTCATCCGCGACGGCGCGACGATCGCGGCACCCCCGTCCACGTTCATCCTGCGGCCCGGCGACGTCGCCATCGCCGTCGGGACCCAGGAAGGCGTCGAGTCCCTGTCCCGCCTGCTGCAGTCGGGGTAGCCACATGCCGGGCGCCGTCGCCGTCACCTCGAGTGGAGCCATTCTCCTCATCGAGGTCGGCGGCGTCCTCATCATCCTCGCGCTGCTCGCCAGGCTCGCCGCCCGCACGGGCTTCTCGGCGATCCCTCTCTACCTGCTGGCCGGTCTCATCATCGGGTCCATCGCCCCGCGCGACCTCGACTCCGGCGTGGTCGAGATCGGCACGCAGGTCGCCGTCATCCTCCTGCTCTTCATGTTGGGCCTCGAGTACGTCATCGACGACGTGGTCACGAGCCTGCGCTCGTCGTCTCGTGCCGGCCTCGTCGACGCCGCTCTGAACTTCCCCCCAGGCTTCATCGTCGGCCTCGCCCTGGGATGGGATTGGCTCCCGGCGGTCGTCCTCGGCGGCGTCACCTACATCTCGTCCTCGAGCATCGTCGCCAAAGTGCTCGACGACCTCGGGCGCCTGGGCAACAGCGAGACGCCGGGCATGCTCGCCGTGCTCGTGCTCGAAGACCTCGCGATGGCGCCCTATCTGCCGCTCGTCGCCGCCCTCCTCGCCGGAGGGAGCCTGCTCGTGGGCGTCGGGTGGGCGGCGGGCGCGCTGGCGGTCACCGCGCTCGCGCTCGCCGTCGCCCGCCGCCACGGCCCGACCCTCAGCCGGCGCCTGGCGCACCCCAAGAGCGAGGTGGTACTCCTGAGCGTCGTGGGGCTGCTGCTCATCGCCGGCGGGGCCGCGGAGCTCGGCCATGTGTCCGGCGGGGTCGTCGCGTTCCTCGTCGGCCTGTCGATCTCGGGCTCGCTGGCCGAGCGCGCGCGCGAGCTCCTCGCCCCGCTGCGCGACCTGTTCGCGGCGCTGTTCTTCATGTCGTTCGGGTTCATGGTCGACGAGACCGCCATCCCCGGTGTGCTCGGCATCGCCGCGCTGCTGTGCGCGATCACGATCGTCACCAAGCTGGTGACCGGGTGGGTGGCGACGCGGGCGACGAGCGGGGTGGCCGGCCGCCTGCGGGCCGGCACGGCGCTCGTCGCCCGCGGCGAGTTCTCGATCGTCATCGCCGGCCTGGCGGCGACCGTCGCCGGCGTCGACCGGCGTCTGGCACCGCTGGCCGCGGTCTACGTGCTGCTCACGGCCATCATCGCGCCGCTGCTCACGCGCTTCGCCAATCGCGCGGCGCTCGCGCTCACCAGCCCGCGACGCGGCGCCCGAGGCGCTCGCGCCGCCCGGCGTGCACCCGCCGGTCGGGACGCCCGCGTGGCTCGACAAGCTGGCGGTAGTCGAGACGCCGGCGGGGCGCGCGAGACTCAGTAGACCTCGGGGATGAAGGTCTGCGACTCGATGGGCGGGCGCACGTAGCCCCTGCCCGACGGGCGGGTCGTCAGCGCGAGGTCCCCCGGCAGGACGTCCTCATAGGGGATCGCGCCGAGCAGATGGTGGATCATGTTCAGCCGGGCGCGTTTCTTCTCCTCGGCGTTCACGACCCACCAGGGCGAGTCCTTCGTGTCCGTGTACTTGAACATCTCGTCCTTGGCCTGTGAGTACTCGACCCAGCGCATGCGGCTCTCGAGGTCCATCGGGCTGAGCTTCCACTGCTTGAGCGGGTCCTTGACGCGTGCCTGGAAGCGCCGCTCCTGCTCGTCGTCGCTCACGCTGAACCAGTACTTCAGCAGGATCAGACCGTCGCGGATGAGCATGCGCTCGAACTCGGGGCACGTGCGAAAGAACTCCCAGACGTCGTCCTCGGTGCAGAACCCCATCACGCGCTCGACTCCGGCGCGGTTGTACCAGGAGCGGTCGAAGAGGACCATCTCGCCCGCGGCCGGCAGCTCCCTGACGTAGCGCTGGAAGTACCACTCGGTCTTCTCGCGGTCGCTGGGGGTGCCGAGGGCGGCGATGCGCACGACGCGCGGGTTCAGGAACTCGGTGATGCGCTTTATGGTGCCGCCCTTGCCGGCGGCGTCGCGGCCCTCGAACACCACCGCGACGCGCAGCCCCGCGTGCTTGATGTACTCCTGGAGCTTGACGAGCTCGACCTGCAGCTTGTGCAGCTCGCGCTCATACGTCTCGGTGTCGAGCTTCGCGTGAGGTTGGGTCGTCCCACCGGCGTGTAGCTCGCCCGGGCCCTCCCCACCGACCTGCGGACCCGCGTGGCCGTGCTTCTCCCCGGCGTGCTTCTCCCCAGCGCGCTTGTCCCCGGCGCGCTTCTCGTCTTCGCGTTTCTCCTCGGCCTTCGCCGCGCCCTTCTTCTTCCCCTTGTCGTCGGCCACCGTCCCCCCTTTCGCCGCACGGGATGACTTGACGCATCATAGTCCACGCACGCCCCTCGGAGGGCCGCTTCGGCCCCGGCTCGCCTCAGCCCCGGCTCACTTCGACGCCCGGCTCGCTTCGGCCCCGGCTCGCCTCGGCGCCGGATCCGCCTTACCACAGGCCGCAAGTAACGGCCCATGCGTCGCCGTCACGCCGCGGATCCGTTCTGCGCGCGTGCAACTTGCAGGCGAGAGCGTCGGTGACGATCGGCTAACGTCCACCCGACAGCGGCGAGAACGTCTTGTCGTCACCTCCGTTGACGGCTGTATCTTGCACGAATGCGACACGGCCCCCCACGCGTTACCGAGCTCGTCCGCGAGGACCGCCTCGCGCGCATCCCCCCGCCGCCAGTCGACCCGCTCATCGCCCGCCTCGACCACGCCATCCTGAGCATCGGCGCCCTGGCCGCGCGACCGCGTTTCCACGCCGAGAGCCGGCGCCGAGCGGGCCTTGGCGGCGGCTACTTCCCCGACCATCCCGCGCGCCGCGTCGACCCTGCGCTCTACGGGGTCCTCGCCGCCCTGGACGGCGCGGGCATGCCGGGACCAATGAGCATCGCCGTTCGCCTCGGCCTCCATCCAAGCACGGTCAGCCACCATCTCGAACGGCTCGAGTGCCGCGGTCTCATAGAGCGGCACCGGTACTGGCAGCACCGTAAGTGGGGCGACATGCGCCTCACCCGTGAGGGCAGGGATGCCTACGTCACCTTGCGCGACGCGCGTCACGAAGCGCTGGCCGACCTGCTGAGCCAGGTGCCCATTGATGACAGAGAGGACCTCGTTCAGGCGGTCGCGTGTCTTGGTGACGCCGTGCGCAGGCACAACCTCGACGCGCACCGGCGCTACCTCGACGGCCGCAGAGAGGGACGTCGCGTGCCGAGACCGGGACGGTCGGAGCGGCCGCGACCGGGTCAGTCGGAGCGGCCGAGATCGGAGCGGTCGGAGCAGGCGCGAACCGGACGGTCGGAGCAGCCGCGAACCGGACGGTCGGAGCGGCCGCGACCGGCCACACGCGAGCACCCTCGGCGCGACGGAGTCCACCGCCGAAGCGACGCGCCGCCGCGCGCGTCGGGCGACGAACCGCCGCGCAGACGGCGACCCGTCGTCACGGTCAGACCGTCGGACGACGTGCTCGCGTAGGCGCGGCCGATGTCCGCACAGCGTGTGGCCGCCGCGCGTCCGCGCTCGAGGGGGGCGCCACACCCCCGCGCCGTCAGCCCAGCGGCTCGAAGCGCGCCTGGAAGAAGCGGAGCTGCGCCGGCTCGTACACCATCTTCAGGCCCTTGACCACGTCGCGGTGCTCATGGACCTCGGCGACGCTCTCCGCGACGACGTCCATGTGCGCCTGGGTGTAGACGCGACGCGGCACGGTCAGCCGCACCAGCTCGAGGTTGGGGCGCCGGTCCTGACCCGTCTCTGGGTCGCGACCGGCGCTCACCGCCCCGCGCTCCATGGCGCGCACGCCGCTCTCCAGGTAGAGCTCCGCGGCCAGCGCCTGCGCCGGGTACACGCTCTGGTCGAGGTGCGGCAGGAAGGCCTTGGCGTCGAGGAACACGCCATGGCTGCCGATCGGCACGACGATCGGCGCGCCGTACCCCTGGATCTTGCGTCCCAGGTACTGCACCTGCCCGACGCGCGCCTTGATGTGCTCGTAGTCGATGCTCTCGCGCAGACCGATGGCGACGGCCTCCATGTCCCGGCCCGCCATGCCGCCGTAGGTGTGAAGGCCCTCGTAGACGACCACGAGGTTGCGGCAGGCGTCGAACACGTCGTCCTCGTTGAGGGCGAGGAAGCCGCCGATGTTGACAAGGGCGTCCTTCTTGGCGCTCATCGTGCAGCCGTCGGTGAGGTCGCAGATCTCGCGCACGATCTCGGCGATGCTCTTGTCGGCGTAGCCGGGCTCGCGCTCCTTGATGAAGTAGGCGTTCTCGGCCACGCGGGTGGCGTCGTGGATGATGCGGATGCCGTGTCGCACGCACAGCTCTCGCACCTGGTGGAGGTTGGCGAGGCTGATCGGCTGCCCGCCGGCCATGTTCACGGCGGTGGCGATGCAGACGTACGGGATCTTCTCGGCCCCGTGCTCGGCGATGACGCGCTCGAGCTTGCCGAGGTCGACGTCGCCCTTGAAGGGGTGCTCGTTCGCCGGGTCGTGCGCCTCGTCGATGATGACGTCGACGAAGGTCCCTCCGGCAAGCTCCTGGTGCAGGCGCGTCGTCGTGAAGTACATGTTGCCGGGGACGACGTCACCCGGCTTGATGAGGACCTGGCTCAGGAGATGCTCCGCGCCGCGGCCCTGGTGCGTCGGCACGAGATGCGTGCAGCCGTAGATGTCGCGGACCGCCTCCTCGAGGTGGTAGAAGTTGCGACTCCCCGCGTACGCCTCGTCGCCGAGCATCATGCCCGCCCACTGGCGGTCGCTCATGGCGCTGGTGCCCGAATCGGTGAGAAGGTCGATGTAGACGTCCTCGCTCTTCAGCAGGAACGTGTTGTAGCCGGCGTCCCGGATGGCCGTCTCGCGCTCCGCCCGCGTCGTCATCTTCAGCGGCTCGACCATCTTGATCTTGAACGGCTCCGCCCACGAGCGGCGGCGGCTGCGATCGGCAGTCATCGGCCCTCCCTCCCGGCGCGCCGGGACGGCGCGCCACATGCCGGGCCATGGTACCGGAAACCGCCGGACGCCCCACGCCGCCGCAGGCAAGCACTGCGTTTCGCCGACGCTACTACGGGCATGAGGCGCTCCGACCGCATATCATGCTGTCATCACGGAGTACGACCGCCGTTCAAGGAGGAGTGTCCATGGACGCCACCGACCGCCGCATCCTGCGCGCGCTGCTGCAGGATGGCCGGCAGACCAACGCGAGCCTGGCCGAGACCATCGGGCTCTCGCCCTCGGCGACCCTCGAGCGCGTGCGACGCCTCGAGCGCGAGGGCTGCATCCGCGGCTACCAGGCCGTCGTCGATCCGAAGTCACTTGGGTACGGCGTGCAGGCGCTCGTCGGGGTGCGCCTGCGCCTGCACGCCGCGACCGGCATCGAGCCGTTCGAGCGCGCCGTCCAGGCGGCCGACGGCATCGTGAGCTGCTACCACGTCACCGGCCAGTTCGACTACGTGCTGCGCGTCGTCGCCCGCGACCTCGCCCACCTGCGCGAGCTCAACAACGGCCAGATCGCCGCCCTCCCCGGCCTCGGCAGGCTCGAGACGCTGGTCGTGCTGTCCGAGGTCAAGAGCGGGCCGATCTGGCCCATGGAGGAGTGACGCTCGCCGGCCGCCGAAAGCGCGGTTCCGAAGCTAGCGCAGCGCTTCCTCGTACGCCGGCGCGAACAGCGCCGCCAGACCGCCCGTGTGGAGGAAGACGACCGTGTCGCCGGCGGCGATACGGCCGGCGCCGACGAGACCCGGCAGGGCCGCCATCGCCTTGGACGTGTAGACCGGGTCCAGAAGCAGGCCGGCCGCGCGAAGTGCGCTGTGCACCATCTCCCGGCTTTCGGGGAAGACCTGCCCGTAGCCCGGGCCGGCGCCGTCGACGAGGACCACGTCGTCGGGCGGCACGGCCGCGTCGCTGCCGAGGAGCTCGAGGCTGCCGGCGGCGAGCGCGGCGACGACGTCGCGCAGCTCGCCGCCGCCCTTGCTCACGTCGACGCCGAGCACGCGCGGGCCCCTGCCCGCCAGCGCGCGGCCGGCGACCAGGCCCGCCTGGGTCCCTCCGGACCCGCAGGCCGTGACCAGCCAGTCGGCCGTCACGCCGGCGGCGTCGAGCTGTCCCAGAAGCTCGAGATAGGCGTCGGCGTAGCCGACCGCGCCGAGCGGCGTTGAGGCGCCGACGGGGATCACGTAGGGGCGGCGACCCTCGCGACGCAGGTCCTCGGCGAGCCGCTCGGACTCGGCCACCAGCACGTCCCACGCGTCGCCGGCGACAAAGTGGAGCCGCGCGGCGGCCAGCCCGTCGACGACGAGGTTGCCGCCGCGCATCTGCGACGGGTCGCCGGCCAGCACGAGGTGGACCTCGAGCCCCGCCGCCGCGCCGCAGACGGCGGTGAGGCAGGCGTGGTTCGACTGCACGGCGCCGCAGGTGATGAGGACGTCGGCGCCGCCCTCGAGCGCGTCGGCGACGACGTACTGCAGCTTGCGCGTCTTGTTGCCGCCCATCCCCATGCCGGCGCGATCGTCGCGCTTGACGAAGAAGGGACCCGAAAGCCCCAGCGCCGCGCCCAGCGCCGGCTTGGCCTGCAACGGCGTCCCGTCGGCGCCGAAGTCGAGCTTCGCCAGCCCGGCGAGACCTTCGCGGCGCGCCGGGGCGCTCCCGGTCGCATGCCCTGCCTCCATCCCCGACCTCCCGTGTCGTCGCGCCGGATGATACACGGACGACGGGCGGTGCCCGCCCGCGTGCCGCGGCGGGCGCCACAGCATCACCGCACAGACGGCGCAGCAGAGAGCCTACGGCCGAATCTTCTGCGTCCTCTTTGACAGTCCGACACGGCTCCTTCTATGTTCGGGCCCTCCTGACGCACAGGGGGTCATTTCGCTGGCGCCGGGCTCTCGCCGCGGCGCTGGAAGAGGCGTCTCGCGGGTATCACCATGGCATGGATGCGATACGGGACACCCGCGACGTCGCGTCAGGCGACGGCGGCGCCGGCGACTCGGGCGCGAGCCCGGCCACCGGCGCCCGGCAGACGCGCACGGGTGCGGTGTGGAGGACGCGGAAGGGCCGGCGCAACGCCGAGCCCGCCGGGCCGGTCGGCCGTGTCTTCCCCTCGGTATGGGGCACGGCGCTCTCCGGCGAAGCCCTCCGTCTTCCCCACGACCTCCAGGGCGCGCCGGCCCTGCTGCTCGTCGCCTACCGGCGCGCCGCGCAGGCCGACGTCGACCGTTGGGCCACCTTCCTTCGTGATACAACGCCGGCCCTGAGAGTGCTCGAGCTCCCCGTGATCCCGGCGATCCTGTGGCGGCCGCTGCAGGGCTGGATCGACGGGGGTATGCGCGGCGGCGTCCCGAGACCGCAGTGGTCCAACGTGATCACCGTGTACGAAGACGGCGCCACGGTGCGCGCCTTCGTGGGCGACCGCGGCGCGGCGGTCGCACATGCGGTCCTCCTCGATGCCGGGGGTACGGTGCGCGCCCTCGAGACAGACGGCTTCGACGACGACGACGCCGCGCGCCTCTCGGCGACGATCGCCGAGCTGGCCGGCTCCTGACCCCGCAGATGAGGGGCGCGGGGCCGGCGCCGTCGGCCCCGCGCCCCTCGTCTGCGGGTCTTGTCACGGCTCGCGCGGCTTCCTTGCGGCCGGCCCCATCACACTCCGACAGGCCGCGTCCGCGCCCTTGACAGCGCAATTCAACGGTTGTAGAACTCAACAGACGTTGAGTTCTATCGGGGAGGCGGCGATGCGCGCGATCGCGCTCAAGGAGTTCCTGCAGCTGCGGCGCGACCGGCGGACCGTCGCGATGCTGTTCATCCTCCCCTTCCTCTTCCTCGTCATCTTCGGCTACGCGGCGAGCTTCGACGTGAAGGAGATCCCGACGCTGGTCGTCGGCGACTCCGCACACCTCGTCGAGTCTCAGCTCCCGAAGCAGTTCGACGTGGTCGACGTGCGGACGGGCGACGACCGTGCCGCGGCGGAGGACGCGCTGCGCCGCGGCGAGGCGGTCGCCGCCTTCGTCATGCCCGCCGTCGCTCTGGACGAGGACACCGCGGCCGGGAGCGCCGCCGTGCTCGTGGACGGGTCCGAGCTGTTCGCCGCCCAAGCGGCCCTGAGACGCGTCGCCATGGCCCAGACGGCGGCCGACCGCCTGATGGAGTCCGGCCTCCCCAAAGGCGGGAGCGCCGGAGCGATGGTGAAGGCGCTCGAGATCATGCGGGCGACCAAGGTCGAGGTCCTCTTCAACCCCGACCTGCGAACGGCCGTCGTCATGGTGCCGGGCCTGTGCGGCATCATCCTCGTCTTCGTGGGGACCATCGCCACCGCGCTCGGGGTGGTCCGCGAGCGCCAGGCCGGCACGATGGAGCAGCTCGCCGTCATGCCCTTCCACCCGCGCGACGTCTTTCTCGGCAAGATCGCCCCGTACCTCACGATCGCCGCCTTCGACATGGCGTTCATCGTCGTCGTCGGTATGCTCATCTTCGACGTCCCCTTCCGCGGCTCGGTGGCGACCTTCGCCCTCGGCTCGGCGCTCTTCCTGTTCGTGACCCTCGGGGTCGGGGTCCTGATCTCGACCGTCTCGCAGACCCAGGGACAGGCGATCCAGCTCGCGATCCTGTTCATGGTGCCGCAGTTCCTGCTGAGCGGCCTCTTCTTCCCCCTCTACGCGATGCCGTGGGCGGTGCGCTGGATCGGGTACTGCCTTCCGCTGACCTGGTTCGTCAAGATCGCCCGCGGGGTGATGGTGCGAGGGGCGCCGATCGGCGCGCTGTGGCTGCCGCTGACCATCCTTGCCGTGATGGGGGCGGCCGTGTTCACGTTCTCGGTGCTGCGCTTCCGGCGCGACCTGGCGCCGGCGGCGGGCAAGGGTGACGACGGGGTTGCCATCGCCGCGACGGGTGACGAGGCGGGAGCGACGGCGTGAGAGCGGCGAGGGGCGACGACACCACGCGGACCCCGGAGACCGGCCGCGCAGTCTCCCCGGCCGCCTGGGGCGTCGACGACCTCACCGTGAGCTTCGGGGCACGGGTGGCACTGGACGGCGTCAGCCTCGAGGTGCGACCCGGCTCGGTCACGGTCGTGGTGGGCGGCGACGGCGCCGGCAAGACGACGCTGCTGCGCGCGATGGCCGGCGCCGCGCGCCCGCGAAGCGGGCGCGTCCGCCGGCCCGATCGGCGCGAGATCGGCTACATCTCGGGGTCGTCCGGCCTGTACGGCGACCTCACCGTCGACGAGAACGTGGCCTTCGTCGGCGCCGCCTACGGGCTGAGCGCTGCGGCGCGCGACAGGCGCGCCGCCGATCTGCTGCGGCGGACCGGCGTCGAGGGCGTCGGCGGCAGGCTCGCCGGCCGCCTCTCGGGCGGCATGCGGCAGAAGCTCGCCTTCGCCCTGGCGATGCTGCACGAGCCGCGCCTGCTCGTCCTCGACGAGCCGACGACGGGCGTGGACCCCGTGAGCCGCAGCGAGGTCTGGCGCCTGATCGCTCAAGCGGCGGCCGACGGCGCGGCGGTCCTCGTCGCGACGACCTACATCGACGAGGCCGAGCGCGCCGCCCACGTGCTCGTGCTGGACGAGGGCCGCGCGGTCGCGGCCGGACCGCCGGAGACGGTCGCCGCAGCGCTGCGACGGCCCGACGTGACGGGCGCGGCGCGCGAGCCTGGCGACGCCGAAGCGGCGACGCCGGTGAGAGGCGCCGCGCCTCTCGCCGAGACGCGGGCGGTCACGCGCCGGTTCGGCCCGTTCGTCGCCGCGGACGCCGTCGACATGGTGGTGCGTCCCGGCGAGATCGTCGGCCTCCTCGGCGCCAACGGCGCCGGCAAGACCACCGTCATCCGCATGCTGCTCGGGCTGCTACGCCCGGACGCCGGGCAGGCGCTGCTCTTCGGGGCTCCGCCGACGCGGGAGTCGCGGCGGCGCATCGGCTACGTCCCGCAGGGCCTCGGCCTGTGGGACGACATGAGCGCCGCCGAGAACCTGGCGTTCGCGGCGTCGGCGTTCGGGTCTCCCCTGCCGACGCTCGACGCCGACCTCGAGGCCGCGCGCGACACCCTCGTGGCCGAACTCCCGCTGGGCCTCAAGCGTCGCCTCGCCTTCGCCGCGGCGCTGGCCCACGAACCTGACCTGCTCGTCCTCGACGAGCCGACGTCCGGCGTCGACCCGCAGGCTCGCGCCCGTCTCTGGAACACGGTCCACGCGGCGGCGGCGGGCGGCGCCGGCGTGCTCGTCACGACGCACTACCTCGAGGAGACCTCCCAGTGCGACCGGCTTGTCATCATGGCCGGCGGCCGCGTCGCCGCCGCCGGCCGCGTCGCCGCCATCGTCGGCGACCGCACGGCCGTCGAGGTCGGACTCGAGCCGGCCGATGACACGGCACTGGCGCAGGGTACCGACCCGGCGGCCTTCGTACGCGACGCGACGGCGGCCGGCCCCGCCCCCGGCTGGGCGGCCGCCTTCGGCGCCCTCACCGACGCCGGCCTGCCGGTGGCCCTGCACGGACGGACGCTGCGCGTCGCCGGCGGCGACGAGCCGCGCGTGCGCGCGGCCCTCGATGCGCGCGGCCTGCGCGCGGGCCTGCGCGTCGTCCCGGCGACCCTCGAGGAGACGTTCGTCGAGCTCGCGCTCGCCGGCGAGGTGCCGACCGAGTCGCACCCACCGACCGGGGCGCACGCGACGACCGGAGCCGGTCCGGCATCGGGGGCGGCCGACGCATGACTGCCCGCGCCCGCAAGGCGACGCCTCCGCGCGAGACCGCGCGCTCCCGCGAGGGCGCGCGCTCGCCCGGCCGCCGGCCGGGCGAGAGCCGCACGCGCGAGGCGATCCTCGCCGCCGCGCGTGCGGCGTTCGCCGAAGCCGGCTACGACCGGGCGACGATCCGCGGCATCGCCGCCGACGCCGGCGTCGACCCTGCCCTCATCCTCCACTACTTCCGCTCGAAGGAGCGCCTCTTCGAGGCCGCCCTCGAGCTGGCCGTCCGCCCGGCCGACGTGTTCGCGCGCGCCGCGGCAGCAGGGCCCGACCAGCTCGGGGCGATCGTGGTCCGCACCTTCCTGGAGGCGTGGCAGCCGCCCGAGACCCGCGTCCGCCTGCTCGCCATGTTTCGTTCGGCGATGACCAACGAGACGGCGATGGGCAGGATCCGCGACCTGCTCGTACGCGAGGTCTTCGGCCCGATCACTGAGACCCTCGGCGTCCCCGATGCGCAGCTGCGCGCCACCCTCGTCGGCTCGCAGCTCCTCGGACTCGCGATCATCCGCTTCGTGGGACGCATCGAGCCGCTCGCTTCGGCGTCGATCGAAGAGCTCGTGTCCGCGATCGGCCCGACGGCGCAGCGCTACCTGACGGGGGACCTGGGCTCGGCGGCCCAAGAGGAGCGACAGGCGACCGGGAGCCCGGCTAGATGAACCGGGCCCGGAGGTCGCGGGCGGCGGCGAGCAGCTCGTCGGGCGAGGGCTGCCGGTAGCCGCCGAGCTGTGCCTCGACGGCCGCGCGACGTTGCGGGTCGTCGAGGTCGGCGAGACGCCTGAAGGCGCCGAGTCGCGCGCCGAGGGCGAACAGCGCCTGCTCGTCCGGCGGCAGCGCCAGGTAGGCATCCAGGAGGGTGAGCAGACGCTCACGGTCGGCCGGTAGCGACCCCTCGAGCTCGGGAAGCAGATTGAGCGAGTGGTCCGAGCGCAGCTCGAAGCGCGCGTCCCCAACCTGGTCGAGGACCCCGCGGATCTCGCGCACGACCTCGACGTCGTCGGGCAGGACGAAGTCGCCGGACGCGGCACGGTCGGCGAGCGGCGTGCCGGGCGAGACGGCGGCGGTGCGCAGGCGGACGACGAAGGGGTGGGCAGGGCCGGCGTCCGGCGCGGCACCGGCCTGCGACGCGGCTCTAGTCGCCGGCGCGGGCGGTGCAGCCGCCGCGACCGCGCGGATCACGCGGGCGGAGCCCGCGACGTGCGCGTCGGCGGCGGACCTGCCGCCCAGCCCCGGCATCAGGTAGAAGCACAGCTCCATGCCGGCGCCGAGCACCTTCGCCCCCGCCGCGATCAGCTCCTCGGACGTGACGCCCTTGTCGACCGCCTGCAGGACCTCGTCGCAGCCCGATTCGAGGCCCAGGTGCACGCGGGTCAGCCCCGCCTCGTGCAACAGCGCGAGCTGCTCAGGCGCGCGGCGCGCCAGCGTCCGCGCGCGCCCGTACGTCGTCACGCGCTCCACCGACGAGAAGCGCGCCTTCACCCGCGCGATCACCGCCGCCAGCTTCTCGGGCTTGACCGCGCAGGGGTCGGCGTCCTGCAGGAAGACCGATCTCTCCCCCGCGCGCCGGAACAGCTCGACCTGATACGACTCCTGCGGCAGCTCGCCGGCGCGCACCGCCCCCCAGCCCTTCTCATGGAGCACAGACGCTACAGCCGCCATGGCGTCGACGTCGGCCAGCACGTCCTCGACGTCGCGCTGCGACGCCTTCGTCCCCTTGTACACCGGGCAGAACGTGCAGCGGTTCCAGGTGCAGTTGCGGATCACGCGCACGAGCAGGCTCTGCGCCTCGCTCGGCGGGCGGATGGGCCCGAGCTCGAAGCCGCGCGCGGCGTCGGCCGCCGTCAGCTCCGGGACCTCGGCGCCGCGCGGCGCGCTCACGCGGCGCCGTCCGCTTCGGTGACGGGTTCCGCCCGCCCGCCGGCTCTCAGACGCCGCACCGACTTGTCGACCTCGACCACGACGAACGCGACCACGCCGGCGGCGGCGATCGGCAACCACATCCAGGCCTCGAGAGGCGCACTGCCGAACGCCGCATTCATGAACGGCGCGTACGTGTACATCGCCTGGAGCGCGATCATGATGCCTACACCACCGAGCACCCAGCGGTTCGAGAACGGATGGATGCTGAACACCGAGCGGGTCAGCGAGCGGCAGTTGAACAGGTACATGAGCTCGACGAAGACGAAGACGTTGACCGCGATCGTGCGTGCCACGGCGTCGCCCAGGTCGCGTTGCTGGGCCCACTCGAACAGACCGAAGGCGGCGACGAGGAGCAGCGCGCCGACGAGCACGATCCTCTGGATGAGCGCCCCCGTGAGGATCGGCGTCTCCGGCCGGCGCGGCAGGCGCTGCATGATCCCCGCCTCCTTGGGTTCGAAGGCCAGCATGAGGCCCAGCAGGACGGCCGTGGTCATGTTGATCCACAGGATCTGCACCGGGAGGATCGGCAGGGTCGTACCGAGGAACACCGCGGCCAGGATGACGAGCCCCTCGCCGAGGTTCGTCGGCAGGGTCCATGCGATGAACTTGGTGAGGTTGTCGAAGACGCCGCGGCCCTCTTCGACGGCCGCCTCGATCGAGGCGAAGTTGTCGTCGGTGAGCACCATGTCGGCGGCCTCCTTGGCGACGTCGGTGCCCCCGATGCCCATCGCCACGCCGATGTTCGACTGTTTGAGCGCGGGCGCGTCGTTGACCCCGTCCCCGGTCATCGCCGCCACGTGACCGCGACTCTGCAAGGCCTCGACGAGGCGGAGTTTCTGCTGGGGGCTCACGCGCGCGAAGACGGCCGTGTCCTCGACGCGCTCGATCAGCTCCCTGTCGCTGAGTTCCTCCAGGTCACGGCCGGTCAGGACGTGCGGCTCCTCGTCGGTCAGATCTATCTGGCGGGCGATCGCCGCCGCGGTGACCGCGTGGTCGCCGGTGATCATCTTGACGGAGACGCCGGCCGCGCGGCAGGCGGCGACCGCCGTGATCGCCTCCGGCCGCGGCGGGTCGATCATCGCCTGCAGGCCGAGGAACGCCAGGCCTTCGGCCACGTCGTCGTGGTCGAGCGCGTCCTGCCCGGGCGGCAGCTCGCCGCGCGCGAAGGCGAGGACGCGCAGCCCTTGCGCGGCGAGCTCGTCGACCGCGGCGTGGACGGCGTCGCCGTCGAGCGGCGCGAGCGCGCCGCCGCCTGAAGGAGTCACCCCGCCGACCATCGTCGCGCAGCGGGCGAGGATCTGCTCGACCGCGCCCTTGACGTAGACGACGCGGCGCCCGTCACCCGCGTCGTGCAGGGTGGCCATGTACTGGTGCTCCGACTCGAACGGGATCGCGTCCAGCCGCGGACGGCGACCCTCCTCGTTCGCGCGCTCGAGACCGGCCTTGAGCGCCGCCACCTCGAGCGCGCCCTCCGTCGGGTCTCCCTGGACGTCCCAGCGTCCCTCTCGCTCGACCAAACGGCTGTCGTTGCAGAGGAGCCCCGCGCGCAGCACCTCAAGGGCACAGGCGTCTGGCGCCGCAGCGTCGTCCGCACCCACGACCGCCCCGCGAGGCTCGTAGCCTGGCCCCGTCACGTCGTAGCCGCGCCCGCCGGCCAGAAGCCGCTGCACCGTCATCTGGTTCTCGGTGAGCGTCCCGGTCTTGTCGGTGCAGATCACCGTCGTGCTGCCCAGCGTCTCGACGGCCGGGAGCTTGCGGATGATGGCACGTCGCCTGGCCATCCGCGCCACGCCGATCGCCAGCGTGATGGTGACCGCCGCCGGCAGGCCCTCCGGGATGGCGCCCACAGCAAGGGCGACGGTCGCCTTGAACATGCCCACGACGGACTCACCGCGCAGGAGCCCGACCAGGAAGGTCACGGCGCTGAGCGCCAGGATCGCGACCAGCAGCAATCGGCTGAAGGCGGCCATCTTGCGGGTGAGCGGGGTCTCGAGGTCCTCGGCCTCGGAGATGAGCTCCGAGATACGGCCGACCTCGGTGTCGTCGCCGATGGCGACCACGACTCCCGTTGCCTGTCCGTACGTCACGAGCGCCGACGCGTACGCCATGTTGGTGCGCTCGGCCAGCACCTGATCGTCGGCGACCGGCTGCGGCGTCTTGACCACCGGGAGGGATTCGCCCGTGAGCGCCGACTCGTCGACGTGCAGGTCGCGCGTCCGAACGAGCCGCAGGTCGGCAGGCACCTTGTCGCCGGCCTGCAGGAGGACGATGTCGCCAGGGACCAGCTCCGCCGCCGAGACCGTCACCCGTTCCCCGGCGCGCACGACGGTCGCTCCGGTCGTCATCGTCTTCGCGAGCGCCTCGATCGCCTCGACGGCTTTCGCTTCCTGCAGATAGCCGATGACCGCGTTCACCAGCACAACGCCGAAGATGACCCCGGCGTCGACCCACTCCTCGAGGAAGACCGTGATCACCCCCGCGGCCACCAGGATGTAGATGAGCGGCTGATGAAACTGCAGGAGCAGGCGCCTCAGACGGCTCGGGCCGCTCCTCGTCGTCAGGACGTTGGGCCCGCTGCGCTGTTGACGGTGCTTGACCTCGAAGAGATCGAGGCCCTTCTCCGCGTCCGTCTCGAGGAGGTCGAGGATCTCCTCGACCGGAAGGTGGTGCCAGTTCTCGTCGATGCCGTGCTGCACGCGCGCCCTCCTCCGCTCCCGCCGGACGTCCGGCATGCCGCAGCAGGGCGCCTCGGCGGCCCGCTGTCGCCCACGATGGTACCCACGCGCAGGGATACGTCACACGCCGAAGCACGGAGCGGGGTTGTCGCTCAGTCCGCTCCATCGAGACCGCGAACGTGGCGCAGGGCGACGAAGAGCGTAGCGCCGGACGCCGGATGTCGCGCGGACAGGGCGGGCGCGGCGGGGCGGCTGACGTNNACGCCGCCCCGCCGCGCTCCGCGCGCCACGCCCGCGAGCGGGCGCCCCCCGGCGCGTCGTGCACGCCTCAGCAGGTTCTACGCGTCGGTCTCCGCCGCCACCACGACCAGTTCGGGCTCGACGGCGGGCGCGGCGGCCACGGCCGCCGCCGCAGGTCCGCCGCCCCCCTCGCCGAACGCCCTCGCCACCGTCCCCGCGGCCGGCGCGGGCGTCACCAGGCTCACCAGGGGGGTGACGATCAGCGACAGCAGCATCGTGACCGCCGCCAGCACGGGCACGCGGCCCGCC
>DDYF01000036.1 GCA_002347645.1 Thermoleophilia bacterium UBA2241
ACGCCCGACCCGCCCCTCCGCACGTGTCCGTGTATGCTCTCCCCATGCTGCTGGGCGCCGGCAACCGCGAGTGGGGGCTCACCGTCGTGCGCGTCCTGCTCGCGACGATCGCCGCATGCGCGGGCATCTGCGCGGCGGCCCAGGCCGCCGAAGCGCGGCCGAACCCCCGACAGCAGGCATCGCGGCCGATCTGCCTCGACCCCGACCTGGGCCTCGCCGCCCAGTTCGACTACGCACCCGCCTACACCCGCAACGTCCCGGCCTTCGACGCCCTCAACCGGCCCTACATCCGCAGCCGTTCCGCCGATCCCGACTACACGGCATTCGTGCACACCCTGCGCGACGGACGGTGGGTCCGCCTCGACCTCATCCGCTGGATACGCGCTGCCTACCCCGACTTGGCCGCCACCGAAGGCGGGGCGGCGAGTCCCGACAACCGCGTCGTCTTCGACGAGAGCGACCGCGCCTACACGCTGCTCGCGATCCGCCTCGAGAGCGGCGCCGTGCGCAATCTCATGCTGTGGTCCACGGACCACGGCGAGAGCTGGAGCGTCGTGGAGCTGCCGTCCGGAGGCATCACCTCCGAGGTCGCGGTGGGCCACAACAGCTTCGACGGCCCGCCGCTCCTCATCATCGTGCGCCGCGAAGCGGACATCGACGCGTTCACCGGCAATCGGCGTCGCAGCATGTGGGTCACGCTGCCTCGTCTCGACGGGGACCGCGTTGTCGTCCCCGAGCCGGTGCTCGTGAGCACGCACTGCCTCGCCAACGACGGCGGGTCGGGCGACACCTCACTCGCGGTGACACGAGGCGACGCGACGCACCTCGTCTGGACGGAGACGACGGCCTCCAAGAAGCGCGGTGGACCAACGCGCGTGGCGACCTTCGAGCGCAGCAGCGGCACCCTGGGCGCCGCCGTGGAGGTGGCGCGCACCGTCCCGGCGAACGACGGTCATGCGCGCCCGGGCATCTGCCTCGACGCCGAGGGCTACCTCCACGTGCTGACCGGCGGCCACGGCACCGCGTTCAAGTACACGCGCTCGCTCCTGCCGGGGACCCCCTACGGCGGGTGGAGCGCGCCGGAACCGGTCTTGCGGACGGGCTGGCTGTCGAGAACCGACGACGAGACGGAGGTCGGTAAGCAGACCTACCTCTCGTTCGTCTGCGACCGTGCGGGCACGCTGCACGTCGCCTTCCGGCACTGGCGGCGCGGCGTCGACGCCCGGTTCGGCGGCGCCACCCACGGCACGCTGTCGTACCAGTCGAAGAGCGCTTCGGGCGCCTGGAGCGACGCGCTCGCCGTCGTGGCGCCGCCCTACAAGGGCTACGTGCTGTACTTCCACCAGCTCGCCGTCGATCGCGCCGGGCGCCTGTACCTGTCCGCGGCCTGCATCGCGGGCCCACAGGTGCAGGCGCGCAAAGTGGCGCTCGCGCGGCGCAGGCTGCGCGGCGGCAGCGGCCCGCTGCCGCCGCTCTACCTGCGCCGCATGCTGCTCGTGCCAAGGATCCCGGGCGGCCGCTGGCGGTTCGCCACCACCGAGGACCTCGCCGCCGGGGTGCTCGAATGACGCCTCGGCGTGCGCGTCTCGGCGCTGTCCCGCGCCTCGCCCGCAGGCTGCGGTGCGCCGCCGTGTGGGCCCTTCTCTGCGCCGCGACCATAGCTGGCCTGCCCGCCAGCGCACACGCCGAGGGCTGGACGTGGCTCAACCCGCGCCCTCAAGGCAACGCACTGGGCGACGTCCACATGGTCTCCGGCCTCGCCGGCTGGGCGACGGGCGACGGCGGCACGATCCTGCGCACGCGCGACGGGGGAAAGACCTGGCGCCGCCAGCGGAGCGCGCAGACGACGACGCTCTTCGGGGTCTGGGCGCGCGACCGGTCGCGCGCCTGGGCTGTGGGCGACGGCGGTGCCCTCCTGCGAACGACAGACGCCGGCGTGACGTGGCGGTCGCGGCCCACGGGCACCGACGTCGCGCTGATCGCGATCGGCTTCGGCGGTGCCGACCGCCGCACGGGCATCGCGGTCGGCGAGGCGGGCACGATCCTGCGCTCGCGCGATGGGGGCAAGACGTGGGCCCGCCGGCGCAGCGGCACCAATCACGTCCTCTACGCCGTCGCGCTGGACGCGCGCGGGCGCGGCTGGGCCGTCGGTGACCTCGCGACCATCCTGCGCACGCGAGACGGCGGGCGCACCTGGAAGAAGCAGCGCACGCCGGTCGGCGGAGCGTTCCACGACGTCGTGATGTTCGACGGCCGCACGGCGGTCGTCACGGGCACTCGCGGTCGTCTGACGCGGACGACGGACGGCGGCCAGACGTGGCGCGCCGTGCCGCGCCTCGTCGACGACGACCTCTTCTGCGCGACGCGTACGGGGAGCGGCACGTTGTGGGTGAGCGGCCAGCACGGCGTACGCCTGCGCAGCCGCGACAGGGGGCGCACGTGGCGCGTCCTGCCCGCGATCGCCGAGCGCACGGTGCTCGCACTCGCCTTCGGCGCTCGCGAGCGCGGCGTCGCCGTCGGCGCCGGCGGTCTTACCCTGCGCAGCGTCGACGCCGGCCGCCACTGGATGCAGGTCGGCGGCGGCGAGACGGTCGGTCTCTACGGCCTCGCCGTCACGGGGAAGGGTCGCGTCTCGGCCGTGGGCTCAGGCGGCACCGTGCTGCGCGCGGGCGACGGCGGCGCATGGACGACGGCGACGGCCGCCGGCGCCCGGCTGCTCGACATCGCGTACGCCGACGAGTCCACTGGCTGCGCCGTCGGCACGCAGGGGACCGCCGTCTGGACGGTCGACGGCGGCCACACGTGGGCGGCAGGCGTTACGCCGGTCGGGGCGGAGATCGCGGCGGTCCGGCTGACGGCCGACGGCGACGGATGGGCGGTCACGGCCGACGGCCAGATCCTCAGGTCGTCCGACGCCGGTCAGACCTGGACGGTGGCGACGACGACGAGCGAGGGCGTGCTCTCGGGCCTCGACGTCGTCCCCGGCGTCTCGGTATCCGCGGTGGGCGGCGACCCCTGGGGCCAGGGTCACGGCATCGTCCTGCAGACGCTGGACGAGGGCAAGACGTGGCGCACGATCACCGTCGACATCCACGGTCGCCTCGAGGACGTGGACTTCGTCGACGCCCTCAACGGCTGGGCCGCCGGGCACGACTTCGGCCCAGACGGCGACTGGAGGGGGGGTGTCGTGCTCCGCACCGTCGACGGGGGGACTACGTGGCAAGCCTGCCTCGAGACGGCGGCCGAGCTGACGTCGGTCACGTTCGCCGACCGGCTCAACGGCTGGGTCGCGGGCAGCGACGGTCTCATCGCCCGCACGACCGACGGCGGAACGACATGGGAGCTGCTTGACGCGACCACGGCCACGAACGTGCGCGAGATCGTCGCCGTCGACGCCCTTTCGGTGTGGGCGGTCGGCGCCGGCGGGATGATCCTCCACACGAGCGACGGCGGCGGCCCGGCCGTCGGGCGGCCGGCGCACACCGCGGGTCACACAGCGCTGGACGCCCCGACCGCCGGCCGCCTCACGCTGCAAGACCTCACAGACTGAGCGCCGCCGGTACCTCGGCCAGCGAGCGCACCGTGAGCAGCGGCAAGTCGTAGCGGCCCGCGCGGTCGAGCAGGATCGCGTTCATCCCGCAGGCGAGGGCCCCCTTCACGTCGTCCTCGACGCTGTCTCCGATCATGACGGCGGCACCGGCCGCCACTCCCCCGCGCTCGAGAGCCACACCGAAGATCTCCGGCGACGGCTTCGCGAGCCCGATCTCGGCGCTGGCGACGGCGACCTTCACATGATCGCCGAGGCCGAACGACGCGACGATCTCACCAAGGTCACGGCTCGTGTTCGAGACCAGTCCCACCTTGACGCCCGCCGCGCGGAGGCGCACGAAGCACGGCAGGACGTCGTCGTACAGCGTGAAGTTCTCGGCCCGCACCCACTCGGCGACCACGGCGTCGGCGCTCGCCGCGACCGCGTCGGGCGCACCGCCGCCCAAGGCGCCGATCACCGCCAGCGCGATCGCAAGATAGGCGCCTTCGTCGTGCACGGCGCCCAGTTCGGCGCGGCGCGCCTTGACGACGGCGTAGGCCGCGCGCTCGGCCTCGGCCCATCGCGACGGGTCGAGGGTCAGGCCATGGCGCGCCGCGATGGCCCGGTAGCCCTCAGGGCCGAACACGGGGCCGGGTTCCAGCACCGTGTAGTCAACGTCGAAGAGCGCAAGCTCGGGCTTCGGAAGCGCAGGGGTGGCGACCATCACGCTGCTCTGTGCGACCGCGGGTCCGGCGCCTGCACGTGAGCCGAGCATTCGCGGCAGACGCCGTCCTCGTCGAAGGAGACGTTGGGGTAGGTCTCAGGCAGTATGCAGCGCGAACATCGCTTCACTGGTCCATCCAGGGGGTACGAGACAGGGGCCATCACGGCCTCGACTGCACGGTACGGCGGCGACAGTCGGGCATCCACTGCTCCCAGCATCGCCCACGCGCCCCGCCGAGTCAATCGTCCCGTACCGGCCGCCGAGCATCAGTCCCCGTCCCGGGACGGTGCGTGCAGCACCTCGGCCGCACGATACGAGGAACGGACGAAGGGCCCCGCGACGACGCGCAGACCAAGACGCGCGCCCTCCGCTTCGAGCGCGGAGAACTCCTCCGGCGGCACGTAGCGCGCGACCGGAAGGCACGACGCGCGCGGCCGCAGGTACTGCCCGATGGTCACCACATCGGCGCCGGCATCGGCGCAGTCACGGAGCACGGCGCCGATCTCGTCCAGCGATTCGCCCAGTCCGACCATGAGGCCGGTCTTGACGAGCGGCCGCGGCGCGGTGGCGGCCGCTCGTCGCAGCACCTCCAGCGAGCGCGCGTACACCGCCTGGGGTCGCGCCACAGGGTACAGCCGCGGGACGGTCTCGAGGTTGTGGTTCAGGACGTCGGGGCGCGCGGCGAGCACACGGTCCAGTGCGACAGGGTCGCCGGCGAGATCGGGCACGAGGACCTCGACCGTGGCAGAGGGAAGCGCGGCGCGCAGAGCCTCGATCGCGGCAACGAAGTGGCTCGCGCCCCCGTCCTCCAGGTCGTCGCGAGTCACGCTGGTCACGACGACATGGCGCAGCCCGAGGCGCACCGCGGCCTCGGCGAGCCGCACCGGCTCGTCCGGGTCGAGCGCGCAGACGCCGGCCTCCCCTCGGGACGCCGGCTTGCCCGGAGCGGGCTTCGCCCGCCCGGCGGCCTCGGCGTCCTCCGCGTGCGTGACGGCGCAGAAGCGGCAGCACCGCGTGCACACGTCGCCCAGGATGAGGAAGGTCGCCGTCCGGGCGGAGAAGCACTCGCCCTTGTTCGGGCAGCGCGCCTCGTCGCACACGGTGTGAAGGCGGAGGTCGTCGAGCACGGCGCCGGTCGCGCGGAACGCGCCGGCCACCGGCGCCTTGATCTTGAGCCACGCGGGCTTGCGAGCGGCCGCCGTGCGTCGCGAAGGGCGTGCCTCAGGCATCGTTCACAGGCTGTGCATGCCGCGGCCGAGGCCGCCCAGCGCCGCCTCGCCGACCGCCTCGGCGAGCGTCGGATGGGCGTGGATCGTCGCGGCCACGTCGGCCAGGGTCAGCCCTGCGTGCGCGGCGAGAACGAGCTCGTGCACGAGCTCGGTCACGCGCGGCCCGACGAGCGACGCCCCCAGCACCCTGCCGCCGCCGGGCTCGCAGACGATGCGCACATACCCGTCATTCTCGCCCTCGATCACGGCCTTCGAGTTGCCGTTGAAGCGCACGTGGGCGACCTCGACGACGCGGCCTTCGGCGGCGGCGCGGTCCTCCGTCAGGCCGAAGCTCGCGACCTCGGGCGAACTGAACACGCAGCTCGGGACGACGGAGCGGTCGACCTCGAGCCGGCTGCCGGTGACGGCGTTCTCCGCCGCGAGCGCGCCCTCGTGGTAGGCCCAGTGGGCGAGCAGCGGCGGCCCCGCGACGTCGCCAGCGGCGAAGACGCCGTCGAGCGAGGTACGCAGCGTGTCATCGACGGTGACGAAGCCGTGCTCGTCGACGGCGACGCCCGCCTCTTCGAAGCCCATTCCGCTGCTCACCGGGCGCCGGCCGACACTCACGAGGGCCGCGTCGCCCGCGACCTCCCGGCCGTCCGCCAGGCGCAGGGTGAGGCCGTCCGGCGCAGCGGCGACGGCCTCGACCGCGTCCTTGAGCACCACGTCGATGCCGGCCTTCTTGAACGCCTGCTGCAGGCTCCGGCCAGTGCGCTTGTCCTCGCCCGGCAGGAGTTGATCGAGCATCTCGATCACCGTGACCTTGGCGCCGAGGCGCGCGAACGCCGAGGCGAACTCGCAGCCGATGACGCCGCCCCCGACGATCGCCAGTCGCGCAGGGACGTGGTCGATGGCCAGCAGGTCGTCGCTCGTCATCACGCGCGGATCGCCCCAGTCGAAGACCCGCAGGCGGACCGGTTCGGACCCTGTGGCAAGGATGACGGCATCGCCCTCGAGCGTGCTCCCGTCGGCGATGGTGAGACGGCCGGGGCCGGCGAGCGTAGCCCGCCCGGCCACCACCTCGACCTTGCGGCCCTTGAGCAGCTGCGCGACCCCGTCGCGCAACTGCGCCGTGACGCGCTCCTTGCGCGCCATCAGCGCGCCGAAGTCGAGGGCGACCTCGCTCACCTTGACGCCGAACTCGGCCGCCTCACGCGCCGCGTGCAGGCGCTCCGCCGACGCGACCATCGCCTTGGTCGGGATGCAGCCCCTGTTCAGGCACGTGCCGCCGATCTCGCGTGCCTCGACGACCGTGACGGTCGCGCCGAGCTGTGCCGCGCGCAACGCGGCGACGTAGCCGGCGGGGCCGCCGCCGAGCACCAGGATCCTCGTCATGCGTCTCTCCTCTCGTCACGCAGCCTGCCGCCCTCTCGCAGCAGCCGTACGCCCGCGTCCAGCCGCGCCAGCACGCGGCGCCACAGCATCTCACCGTCGACTATGTGACCTGCGGCGGCCAGACCCTCGCCCTGCCACGGCTCGTCGAGCAGGGTCTCCGCCACCTGGGTCAGCTCGTCCGGCGGCCGTCGCTCGAGCACCGAGCCGTGCACGAGTACGCGGCCGCCGCGGCGCGCCTGGGCGATGGCCGCGACCTTCTCGCCGCGCGCGAACAGGTCGTGGCGCAGCGCCGTCGCGAAACACAGGGCGGAGCGCTGATAGGGCGTCTCGCGCCCGGCGTCCAGCACGACCCCCATCTCGCCGAACGCGGCTGCGAACGACCGCGAGACCAGGTCGTACGGCAGCGCGGTGTCGACGCCACCACGGTGGTCTTCCCCGAGGGCGCCCTGGGGGAAGACCACCGCGAACGACCACTCGAACGCCTCGCCGTGAAGGACGGCACGCCCTCCCGTCGGGCGGCGGACCACCTCGAACGGCAGCCCGGGGATCCTCTCGAGCTTCTGGAACTTGCCCAGCGAGAGCGCGGGCGGCGCCCACGTGTAGCGGCGCGCGACGACGGCCTCCGCTTCGTCCAGGAGGCCGTCGTCGAGCGCCATCTGCGCGCCGCCCCCGGCACGCAGGAAGGGGAGCACCCGGACGACGCTCATCCGCCTCCGGCGGCCTCGTCCTCCGCGAAGCGCTGCCGCAACACCGGTCTGCGGGCGGCTTCCGCTTCGTCGAGCCGCCGCACCGGCATGCGCGTCGGCGCCGCGTGTAACAGCTCGGGGTCGGTCTTCGCCTCGTCGACGATCGCCCGCAAGGCAGCGATGAGGCCGTCCAGTGACTCCTTCGACTCCGTCTCCGTGGGCTCGATCATCAGGGCCTCGTCGACGATGAGGGGGAAGTACGTCGTCGGCGGGTGGAGACCGTAGTCGAGCAGGCGCTTGGCGACGTCCAGGGCGCGCACCCCGTGCTCCTTGAGCGGCGTTGCCGACACCACGAACTCGTGCATGCAGCGGCGCTCGTACGGCACGGCGAAGAGGTCGCGGATGCCCTCGAGGACGTAGTTGGCGTTGAGCACCGCCATGTCGCTGACCCGTCGCAGGCCGTCCGGCCCCAGTGCGCGGATGTAGGCGTAGGCGCGCAGGAGGACGCCTACGTTGCCGACGAACGTCCGCACGCGGCCGATGGACTGCGGCCGGTCGTAGTCGAGGTGGAACGATCCGTCCTCGCGCCGCTCGACGAGCGGCACCGGCAAGAAGGGCACGAGGATGTCGCGCACGACGATGGGCCCGGCTCCGGGACCTCCGCCACCGTGCGGCGTCGAGAAGGTCTTGTGGACGTTGAAGTGCACGACGTCGAAGCCCATGTCGCCCGGGCGCGAGACGCCCAGCACGGCGTTCGAGTTGGCGCCGTCGTAGTAGAGGAGGCCGCCCGCCTCGTGCACCAGTCGGGCGATCTCGACGATGTTCTCGTCGAACACGCCGAGCGTGTTGGGGTTCGTGAGCATGAGCGCGGCTACGTCGGCGTCGAGCAGGCCGCGAAGCTCGTCGAGGTCGACCCCGCCGCGCGCGTCGCTGTGGACGGTCACGGTCTCGTACCCGGCCATGATCACCGAGGCGGGATTGGTACCGTGCGCCGTGTCGGGGATGACGACCCGCTTCGGGTCGCGCCCCTGTGCCGCGTGGTAGGCACGGATCACGAGCAGACCCGTCAGCTCGCCGTGGGCGCCCGCGGCCGGCTGCAGCGTGGCGCGATGGAGACCGCTGATCTCGGCCAGCCAGCGGTCCAGCGCCCAGAGGGCCTCCAGGACCCCTTGGACGAGCGCGTCGGGCTGATAGGGATGCAGTCCGCGGAAGCCCTCGAGCGCGGCGACGCGCTCGTTCACCTTGGGGTTGTACTTCATGGTGCACGAGCCGAGCGGGTAGCAGCCCGTGTCGACGCCGTAGTTGAGCGTCGAGAGCTCGGTGTAGTGGCGGACGATGTCACCTTCTCCGACCTCGGGCAGGCGGGCCGGCGCGGCGCGCCGCATCTCCGCCGGCAGGAGGTCATCGAGCGGGCGGTCCGGGACGCCCGCCTCCGGGGAGGTCCCGGCACGCCGGCCCGCGCGCGACTTCTCGAAGATGGTCTCGACCGTCGAGCGGCCCTCCGCGCAGGTCAGCGGCGTCGCCTGCGCGCCGCTCGTTCCCTGAGGATCATCCACGGCCGATCACCTCCGCAACGGCGTCGACGAAGGCGTCGATCTCGGCCCTCGTACGCTTTTCGGTCATGGCGAGGAGGAGCACGTCGTCGAGCGTCTCGCCCGCGCCGCTCATGGAGCCGGCGGCCCATCCCAGTGGGACGCCGGCGAGGTAGCCGCGGGGGATCAGCGCGTCGACGAGCTGCCCGGCCGGAAGCGGAAGGCGCACGGCGAACTCACGGAACACCGGGCCCTCCGTGTACGGGCTCACCCCGGGCAGGGCGAGCAGCCGCTCGCGTAGGTACGCGGCGCGACGCAGACAGGTCTCGGCGAGGTCGGGGAGCCCCTGCTTGCCCAGCCAGGCGAGGTGCACGAGCGCCGCCAGGGCGCACAGGGCGTGGTTGGAGCAGATGTTCGACGTCGCCTTCTCGCGGCGGATGTGCTGCTCACGCGTCTGCAGGGTGAGCACGAAACCCCGCCGCCCGTCGGCGTCGCGCGTCTCACCGACCAGTCGGCCGGGAAGACGGCGCATCAGCTTGGCGGTGGACGCCATGAAGCCGAGGCCGGGGCCCCCGTAGCTCATGGCGTTGCCGAACGACTGCGCCTCGCCGACGACGACGTCGGCGCCCAGAGCGCCTGGGGTCTCGAGCAAGCCGAGGGCGACCGGGTCGGCGACCACTACGAGCAGCCCGCCCGCCTCGTGCGCGCGGCGCGCGGCCGCGCCGACGTCCTCGAGCGCACCGAAGAAGTTCGGCTGCTGAACGACCACGGCGGCCGTATCGGCGTCGACCGCGGCACGGAGGGCGTCCCCGTCAGTACGCGCTCCCGGCGCCAGCCTGACGGCCATCGGCCGGGGGCCGTAGGCCGCCGACTCGGTGGCCAGCACCTCACGGTACTCCGGGTGCACACCTTCGGAGACGACGATCTTGCCGCGCCGCGTCTGCGCGCCCGCGAGGAAGGACGCTTCGGCCAGCGCGGTGCCCGCGTCGTACATCGAGGCGTTGGCGACCTCCATGCCGGTGAGCTCGCAGACGGCCGTCTGGAACTCGAAGATGCTCTGCAGCACACCTTGGCTGCGTTCGGCCTGGTACGGGGTGTACGCGGTCTGGAACTCGGACCGGCCGACGATCGCGTCGACGACGGCCGGAACGTAGTGATCGTAGACGCCGGCCCCGAGGAAGCTCACGAGCTCCGATGCCGGGGTCGTCCGTGCCGCGAGCGCACGCAGCTCGGCGAGCAGCTCGACCTCGGGCACGCCCGCGGGAAGGTCCAGCGGGCGGCTCAGCCGCACGTCGCGGGAGATCTCGGAGAAGAGGTCTTCGATGTCGCCGGCCCCCACCGCGTCGAGCATCGTCACGACGTCGGCCTGCGCGTGGGGGACGTAGTCGATGCGCACCTGCCGCGCGGGCGGGGCCTTGCCCTCGCGGCCGGCGACGGGGTCCGCCTCACTCATGGTCCAGAAACGCCTTGTAGGCGTCGGCATCCATGAGGCTGTCGATCTCGTCGGGCGCGCTCATGCGGATGCGGATCAGCCACCCGTCGCCGTAGCAGTCGTCGTTCACGAGCTGCGGCTCGTCCTCGAGGCGGCCGTTGACGTCCACGATCTCGCCGCTGAGCGGCGCGTAGATCTCGCTCACCGCCTTGACCGACTCGAGTTCGCCGTACGTGGTGCCCGCGCTGACCGACTCCCCCGCCGACGGGAGGTCGGCGTAGACGATCTCACCCAGGGAGTCCTGGGCGAACCAGGTGATGCCGAACACGGCCTCCTCGCCGTCGACCTTCACCCAGTCGTGCTCGGCGAAGTACTTCAGCTCTTGGGGATACGTCTCGTCGGCCATCGGTCCTCCCGCTCGCGTCGGCGCCGGTCCATGGGGCGCCGCCGGTGGCGGCGCCGGTCCTTCCGGCGCCCTTGCCGACGGCGCCGGTCGTCTAGCTACGTCCCCGGCGAGGCCCGTCCGAAAACGAGAAAAGACAGGGCGGATGCTCCACCCTGTCTGCGCGGTCGCGGCGTCAGCGGCGCCACGGCTCGTTCAGGGGCCCGTCCGGTCGCGTTCCGTTTGCCTGAGAGTTTCGGCACCTCGCGGCGCCTTGCCCCTTCGGCGCCCGTCACCCTTAGGGCCCGGGCTCTCACGCGACCTTCACTCGGACGACCTCGCCGTGCTCGGCCCGGCCACTGTAGCACCGGCGGTGGGGAGCGGCAATGCCGGGCGGCGAGCCTCAGCCTTCCAGGTCGTTCCCCGCCCCCCGATAGCCCTCGAGGGCGGTCACGTCGACGATGGCCTCCATCATGCCGCGATATGTCCCGCCGGAGTCGCGCAGGGCGATGTAGCGCGTGACCTTCTGGCGGCCGTCCTCCACCTCCCAGAAGACGGCCTCGTCACGCGTCCCCGCCGCGAACTCCTCGATCATCCGGGCGATGTGCTTCCTGGACCCGGCGTTGTGGCAGTCGTCGACGTGGCGCCCGATGTACTCGTCGTCGCAGTCGTCGAAGGTCGGACCCCGCCAGTACACCAGGGTGTGTTCGGCGTCCATCACGGAGACGTCGACGGGCAGATGGCCGAGCACGAGCGCCATCTGCTCGGTGGTCAGGGAACCGGACGCGGTGACCGTCGGCTTGGCGGCACTCACGGCGACCTCCAGTGGTCGGGATGGGCACGGGGCGACCGTCGCCGCAGCGACGCTCCGCCGTCATCGCGCCGACACTACCCGATGCGAGGCCGCCGCGTCGACGGACACTCCGGCACCGGCGCATACCTCGAGGCGATCCCGGGCACGACAAGGCGACAAGCCGCTGCGAGTCGACTCGCGACCACAGCGCGTACCGGGAGGTCCTCGTTGGCGGTCTTCAGGACGCTGGCCCTGAGCGTGCGGTTCTTCCTCGAGCTCGGCGCCCTGGCGGCGCTCGCGTACTGGGGCCTGAACGCCTCAGAGGGGAGGGCGGCAAGCATCCTCCTCGGCGTCGGAGCGCCCTTGTGCGCCGCCGGCCTCTGGGGTGCGTTCGTCGCCCCGAAGCGGTTGGTCGAGGTGCCGGCGCCGGTGCGCCTCGCGATCGAGGCGCTCGTCTTCGGCGCCGCGACGGCGGGCCTGTGGGTGAGCGGCCAGCGCACACCGGCGGTGCTCCTGGCCGCCGCCGCCGTGATCGACCGCATCGCGCTCTGGCTCGCCGGCGAACGCGGGGCGACGCCGGCGGCGTGACGGCCCACGAGCGCTCCGGCGTGGGTCGTTCCGGTCACCTCCGAAGCCGGATCGCGGCGGTGACCCGCCGGATGTAGCCTCGTGAAAGGAACATCGGTACGGTCCCCGCACGAGGGACGACACCAGGGGCCGCGAGGGGGCGGACCCGGATCCAAGGGAGCGTGTGTATGAAACGATTCGTCCTCCTCGCGGCGGTCGCCGTCGCGGCACTGGCGCTGTGCGCCGCGCCGCTCACTGCCGCCGCCGAGTCGCCGTCGCCGACGGCAGAGAACGGCGAGGTCGTCTTCAGGCTCGGCATCACGCAGGGGTACGACGGCTTCAACCCCTTCGCGCACTGGAGCGGACCGACCTGGGACGTCTTCCGCCTCTGCTACAACTTCCTCACCTGGTACAACGAGGACTACGAGCCTGTCCCCGACCTGGCCACCGAGTGGAGCACCTCCGAGGACGGCAAGGTATGGACGTTCACCATCCGCGAAGGCATGAAGTGGAGCGACGGCGAGCCGCTGACGGCCAACGACATCGCCTACACCTACAACCGCATCCTCGACACCGAGCACTGGGCCTACATCCAGTACCTCGTCGGCGTGCAGTCGGTCGAGGCGCCGGACGACGCGACGCTCGTCATCACCTGCGACAAGCCCAACGCCAGCATGCTCGCGCTCTACATCCCGATCCTGCCGGAGCACATCTGGAAGGACGTCTCCGACGACGACCTCGAGAACTACAAGAACATCCCGCTGGTGGGCTCCGGTCCCTTCATCCTGGACGAGGCCAAGAAGGACAAGTGGGTCAAGCTCGTGCCGAACCCGGACTATCCGGACGACCTCGGCGGCGCGCCGAAGATCGACGAGTTCTGGTACATCTTCTCGCAGAACATGGACTCGATGGTCCAGGACTACAAGGCCGGCAACCTCGACGCCATCGTCGACTGGCCGGCCAGCTACTACGAGGACCTCAAGGACATCGAGGGCACGACCGTCTCGAAGGCGCCGGCGATCGGCTTCGTGGAGATGGGCGTCAACTGTTACGACGATCCGTCGTCAAAGGGTAACCCGCTCCTGCTCGACGTCGCCGTCCGCCAGGCGCTCAACTACGCGATCGACAAGCAGTCGATCGTCGACGCGTCCATGGGCGGTCTCGCGCCCGTGGCCACGTCGCTGATCTCGCCGGTGCAGGGCATCTGGCACTACGACGTCCCCGAAGAGGAGCAGTACACGTACGACCCCGAGAAGGCGATGCAGATCCTCGAGGACGCCGGCTACAGCGACACCGACGGCGACGGCGTGCGCCAAGACGCCAAGGGCGCCAAGCTGGAGTTCCGCTTCAGCGCCTTCAACGAGTACCCGGAGCAGCAGCAGGCGGCCAAGAAGATCGCCGCGTACTGCGACGACGTGGGGATCAAGCTGAAGCTCGACATGATGGACGAGGGCGCCTTCAGCGACCAGTACTACAGCAACGCCGACGGCGACCTGTTCATCTGGAGCTGGCGCGGCGACATCGACCCCGGCTTCATGCTCTCGACGTTCACCACGGCGCAGATCCTCAACTGGGGCGACAGCAACTACTCGAACCCGGAGTACGACGCGCTCTACGAGGAGCAGATGCTGGCCCTGAACCCAGAGGACCCGAGCGACCCGTCGTCGCGCGCCGACGTGGTGCACGAGATGCAGGCGATCCTGTACCGCGACAGCCCGTACGTGATCCTCTGGTACAACATCAACCTGCAGGCGTTCCGGACCGACCGTTGGGAGGGCTACGGCCTCGTGCCGACGAGCGGCGACGGCGCGCCGTTCTTCAACTTGACGCGCACGACCTATCAGGAACTCGCACCGCTCACCGCGGCGACCGCTGCGGACGAGGGCGGCACGAGCACCGGCTTGATCGTCGGCATCGTCGTCGCGGTCCTCGTCGTCGCGGCGCTCGTGCTCTGGCTGCTCAGGCGGCCGAAGAAGGCGGAGATCGAGTAAGACGGCCGCGCGAGGTGACGACAGAGGGGCGGCGGGCCGTGAGGCCCGCCGCCCCTTCACGTCGTCGGTCGCTCGTCTCACACCGCCCGCTGATACGCCCGGAAGGCACGCGTGCCGAGCCAGCCGCAGACCAGCGCGAAGGCGAGCAGCGCGCCCAGGCGCCAGAGCACCGTGCTCCAGTCGGGGCTCGCTGTGAGTGCCTCGCGCCCCGCCTGTACCGCCCAGTTCACGGGGTTGTAGCGCGCGACCCCCTGCATCCAGCCGGGCATCAGCGCCTGCGCCATGAACACCGACGAGAGGAAGGTGAGCGGAAGCAGCACGAAGTTGCTCGCCGCGATCATCGTCTCTTCCTTGCGCGAGAGGATCGCGATGGCGTTGGACATGCCGCCGAAGCCGGCGCCGAGCAGGACGGAGGCGGCGGTGAGCACGGTAAGACCGAGCAAGCCTCCGGGGTACTCGGCGCCCACGACCAGCCCCAGCACGATGATGATCGCGGCCTGCACGACGGCGACGATCCCGTTCTGCCAGATGATGCCCCACACCAGAGACGAACGGCTCGCCGGCGTCACCAGGAAGCGGTCGATCACGCCGCGGTTCACGTCGTCGATCAGGCTCATCCCGCTCCAGCCGGCGGAAAAGAGCGCCGTCATCACGACCACCCCAGGTGTGAGGAAGTCGATGTACGAGCTCGCCCCGAAGCCGGGGATCTCGACGATCTTCCTGAACAGCGCCCCGTACAGGAGCAGCCAGACGACCGGTTGGACGAGTGAGATCACGATCCACGCCGGCTGGCGCATGAGGTTGCGCAGATGACGCTCGGTCATGAACCAGGTGTCCGCGACGGTGTTCATCGTTCCACCTCCTTCCGCTGGTCACGTGCGTGTCGTCCTCGGCGCTCGCTGTCGCGGTCGGCGTCGCTGAAGGCGCGACCCGCGTAGCGCAGGTACACGTCGTCCAGCGAGGGCCTCGACACGGTCGCGGAGGCGACGGGGATGCCCTCGGCCTCGAGGGCGGAGAGGACAGCCGGCACGGCGGTCGCGCCGCTGTCCGCGCGAGCCCGCAGCGAGCGACCCTCGACGACGATGTCGCGCACGCCCCGGACACGCCCGACCGCGCGCGTCGCTTCGCCGTTTGACGGTTGGTCCCGCAGCTCCACGTGGATCGCGTCGCCGCGCAGCTCGCCCTTCAGCCGCTCGGGCTCCCCCTCGGCGACCACCTTGCCGCGGTCGATGATCGCGAGACGCCGCGCCAGTCTGTCTGCCTCCTCGAGGTAGTGCGTCGTGAGGAGGATGGTCAGGCCTTCGGATTGGGTGAGGCGCGCGATCTCGTCCCACATGTCCGCGCGCGCCTCCGGGTCCAGCCCGGTGGTCGGTTCGTCAAGAAAGAGCACCTCAGGCCGGTGCATGAGGCCGATCGCCACGTCCAGCTTGCGCTGCATACCGCCGGAGTACGTCTTCACGACGCGGTGGCCGGCGCCGGCGAGGCCGAAGCGCTCCAGCAGCTCGCCTGCGCGTCTCTGCGCTTCGTGGCCGCTCATCCCGTAGTGGGGTTGACCCCTTCCGACAGAC